>JAGMAD010000030.1 GCA_023130975.1 Candidatus Parcubacteria bacterium
TTGATTGCACGGTTTGTTCGCCAACTGGCCCGGGCATCGAACTCAGATCATTGAAAGGGTATGGGTTATTAGGCCTTATTCCCTACTGGCATAAAGTCAATAAATATTTCAAAAAAAGAGCCGATGATTATGATGTTGCGTGGATTCATAATCCTTTGTTTTTAAAAGATAATCCTTTTCAAAGAAGTTTAGTAACGATACATTCAACATATTATGGTAAAATGATTCAAGGATTAAAACCAAAAAGTTATAACAAAATCGCATCAAAAATAGAACGATACTGCTTAAACAAATTCGATGAAAAAACAAGATTCACGGCGGTAAGCAGGCGAGATTGTGATGACGTAAAAGGGGCAGGTATAAACTGCAAAATAATATATATCCCAAATGGGGTTGATATCGAGCAATTTAAGCCCTCGGATACTAAAAAAATGCTAAGGAAAAAATTTAAACTTCCAGAAGATAATTTAGTTATTTTAAGTGTTGGAAGGTTGGTTAAACACAAACACCCGCAAAAATTAATTGAAATGTTTTCAGTAATCGAAAAAGAAATAAAAAATATTACATTTGTTATAGCAGGAAAAGGTGATTTATTTAAACCATTGAAAGAATATACTGCGAAGAAAAATATTAAAAATATAAAATTTCTTGGCTTTGTTCCAGATGATGATTTGCCGGACTTATATGCATGCTCTGATTATTTCATAATTTCCTCTAAATATGAGGGAGGGGAACCCACCTTAACGGTTGCAGAAGCGATGGCATCTGGTTTACCCAGTATTGTTTCAGATATTCCGAATTTAAGATTTATTAAAGGTGCTAAATCAGGCATTGTCGTTGATTTTAATGATGTTGGGAACGCTACAAAGAATATAGTTGAATATTTAGAAGGAGATAATTCAGAGCATTCAAAAAACGCGAGAGAGTATGCTTTAAATAACCTGGATTGGGGGATAATAGCAGAAAGGTATTTGGATGAATTTGAAAAGGTGTTATCAGATGAAGAGTAGTAAAACCCTGAATATCGGAATAATCACTTCTCAAATGGGTGATCCCGGTAAGACTCCTATAGCAAAAACAAATGTTATTGATATATTGTATCCTCTTTCAAATGATATTTACCTTATCACTGATAATGTAAGGTATGATTTATTCAAAAAAAATAAGAAAATTCATATTTATGGGATACAATATAAGATGGGAACAAGCGCATTCACAAAGTTTATAAGATATACTTATTTACAATTAAGGATTTCATATAAGTTAATAAAGATAACAAAAAATGTAGATATGTGGATTTTTTTGGGTACGAATCTTTTAGCACTGCCTATACTAACTGTAAAATTGCTGAGAAAAAATGTTGTATTGGCTCTTTTAGGTTCTTATACGCTGATGGCTAAGTTTTCAAATAGCGATTTTTATATGCCAGAAAAAATTTTAGAAAAAATTACTTACACTCTTTCAAACCGCATAATACTTCATTCTCCAAATCTTATCAAAGAATGGAATTTAGAAAAAT
>JAGMAD010000031.1 GCA_023130975.1 Candidatus Parcubacteria bacterium
CTATACATTAGTAAAGAAAACAGTAAAAGTTACATTCTCGGCGAATGTGAGTGCTAAACTATATGTGGATGGTATCTTGAAGGGAACATTGAGTTAGTCTTCTTCTTCGGGTAACATTCCTTTTCTTCTGAAATATTCTTCGAGGATTCTTGCCACTGTTATGGGCTTTGTACTCAATCCCCTTTTTTGCCTTTCTTTCTCAAGTGCTACATGTATCTCTTCCGAAAGATATGGGCATAAAGAATGTCCTTTTGTCATTTTTTCCCCTTTTTAAAGACGGAAGCGTTCAACACCCTCCGCCCCTTTTTGATTTACACATTAAGACATATAAAGCTTTTTCTTTTGTAATAAAAAGCTTTTTATGTTATACATGCTTTTTATTATGGAAGGAAGCAAAGAAAAAAAATAAGAAAATGATAGACGAAACGGAAAAGATAAAAATGCGTATAGCAATTTTAGGACTAATTGAAAAACATAAGGATTGCGATTATATTGATATAGCGAAACAATTAAACATAAATCTTGACTATGTGATAGCAATTCTAAAAGAGCTAAAAGAAGAGGGTACGATAGAAGAAGGATATTATGTAACAAAAAAGTTAGTACTAAAGAAGAAAAAAACGACCCAAGAAATAAGAGAAGCAATAGTAAAAGAAGAATTTGCTTTGGAAAGACAACTACATGGACTCGAAAAATTAGAGGGAATAGCAGGAAGGCAATTAGAGGAGGCACAACATAAAGTAGGGCATTGCGACTTATTAGAATACTCCATAAAGGCGGGCGACATTGCAGTAGTCAAAGATTGGGACAAAGACCGATTACTCATAGAATTCCCTAAAAAGGGAATAACTAAATGGTTCACACAAAATCAAATTAAAGATGATGCACTCGATGAGGAAATGCAATATATACCAACTGAGTTTTTAGAAGATATATACGACTTTGATGTCCCACTTACTGCAAAATACGAAACAGAAATAATTAATGGTGAAGAAAAAGAGGACTAAAAAAGGAAGGAGTTGTTTAAACTCTGAGCTTTCTTAAATTCGTAATCAACCTACTCATACTATCAATTTCGCAAATTATCTCTCCATCTTTATTCACTTCGGCGACAGCCTCGTCTTCTAACATTACATCCCTATGTAACCTAACGGTCTCCTCGTCAATATTTGTTGCTTCTGCGATTGCTGATAGAGAAGGGCATTTATATTTTTTCCCCTCTTTTCGTAAATATTTAGCTATCTCCTTATGGCGTTCTAAAAACCCTGATGGCGTAAATGGTGGTGGCGTTACACCCTCTTCCCCTATGCTAACACTCCCCACTATTTTTTTCTCTGCTGTTCTCCACACCATTTTATTCCTCCCATTCTAAAACCGATACGACAATATATAAACCTTCTG
>JAGMAD010000032.1 GCA_023130975.1 Candidatus Parcubacteria bacterium
ACATCTGGTATTGCTCCAACTGGAGTTGCTAAAACTGGTGTTCCGCGAGCCATTGCTTCTAAAACTATATTAGAAAAACCTTCTATGTATAATGGAAGCACGACTTAATTTTAATTCATTCAAATAATCTGGAAGTTTATCATGTGAAATTTAGCATTTCAACCCACCAATTCAGGTCACCGTTCATTTACATCCTCAAATATCTTGATAATTTTTTTCACAATTTTCTTTATATCATGTTCTCTTTCGACATATCTCCTTCCATTCATACCCATCTCTTCTCTTAACTTCTCATCTTTTAATAGTAACTTCACATTTTCGACCATTTGCTCAAACGTCCTCGAATGAAATCCCAATTTATTTTTACATATAATCTCATCAGGATCTACGTTAAGGCTAACAACAGGTTTGCAATTCAGCCATGCCTCAAGAAAAGTATTCGGAAAACCTTCCATTTTAGATACGTTGACAAAAAATGCGGCATTTTCATAACATTTTTGAATCATATGATATGGAACAAATCCTAAAAATTCTAAGTTAGGACTATTCTTTGATTCTCTTTCGATCTGATCATATAATTCAGGGTCACGAGTATCTTTTCCTCCTATCATTGTAAATTTATATTGTGGTAGTGCCTTTACAAGTTTTAAAAATAACTTTGGTTGTTTGATATCTCTTATTGTACCAACCCATAGGATGATTTTATTATTATCAAAATTCTTTTTAATATTGGAGATTTTATTTGCAATGGTAATCGGATTTTTTATTAACACACATTTTTTCTTAAATTTCTTTTCAATGATATTTTTTTGGAAATTGTTTTGGACTATGACCCGGTCAGCGAGTTTTATATCTATATATAAAGCGATTTTTGTAAGCAATGATGTCTTTTTGCCGATACATTTTAATAGAATATGTCTATCACTCGATAACCAATAAAAATATTTTTTTCTGTGAATGAAACAGTAGAGTGGTGCTATTCCAGGAGAACCTGAGGAGTGAATATATACATCTGAATCAGCCTTTTTTAAACACCTCCATAATATTTTCACCTTTTTAAATACGCTTAATCTTTGTGATACACCACAAGACTTTATTATAGTTATTTCATCTAGGGTCTCTTTCTTTTCTCCTTTGTCATGATATGTTACAAATGATATTCGAAACCCACTCTTTGCTAATTCCTTTCCTATTAGCACTTGTATCATCTCTGCGCCACCGGTATATTTTAATTCTTCACTTGAGCTAAGCAATGGATAGCTGCCTAAGGATAAAAAACAGATTTTATAGATCATATTTCCCACCACTAAGATCTGAGTTTTATTAACACAAAATATATCCTCACGCAAAAAAATGGGAAAATTTTCGATAAAACATGGTCAAACCTATCTATTAATCCCAATAAAAAAGGGGGAGCTTTTTCGAATGTTGTTTGACTTAGTATTCTTCTCCCAAAACACTTCTTAATTTCAACTTCTGGAAATGACAAAATTATGTCTTTAGCTTTTTCCAAAGTAATCATTGAGCTTTTACGTTGTCCAAAAACAGCAAGACTTTTTGGATTTACAATATCAAAAACTACAGTTCCTCCCGGTTTGCATACTATTATCAATTCTTTCAATGCATTTACCTCGTTCTCTATTGTATCTAAATTTACGAAAACACGCATGCAACAAATAAAATCAAATTCATCATCATTGAATGTTAAATTTGGTACGTCTTGTTTAGATAGTGTTACACGATTTTCAAAACCAAGCGCTTTAATTTTTGATTTTATAGCATCTAACATTGCAGATGAATAATCACAGCTAACAACATCAAAACCTCTCTTTGCCATCTCTATCGTAAATCTGCCACTCCCTGCTCCTGCATCTAAGACTTTGACGCCTTCACGATTTTTAGGTAAATTCGAAATAACCACGTTTTTCTCGAACGTATCAAACATCTTGCCCCCCGTAGTAGTGAAGCGCTCCTCATCATAACCATCAGCCACTTTCTTTTGGCTATAATACTCCTTAGAACTATTTTTATTTCGTTGTCGAGTAGAGCTCATAGCCACCTCCTCCCGGAAGCTGCTATGAGCCCCCTCACAGAACCGGACTTGAGGTTTTCCCTCCTTCTTATATACTGTTCGAATAAACTATGCATAATTAT
>JAGMAD010000033.1 GCA_023130975.1 Candidatus Parcubacteria bacterium
ATAAACCTAAAATGTATAGAATATGAACAATATAAATTATTATTATTAGGATATTAAGGGTATATCCTAATTATATAGTATTTAAAAATAAATTATTATGATGAACAATTATATAAAAAAGATAATTATTATGTTTATAATATTATCTTTATTCACTGGTTTATCCAGTGCCGAAAGTATAAGCGGATATGTAACAGATAGTAATGATTTACCTGTTAATAGTGTTGGAATATCTGATAATGCATCAGTAGGTAGTACAAACACTAATAGTACAGGATATTATTATATTAATGGATATACTAATTTATCAACATATATATTAACTACTTCAAAAAGTGGTTATATTGATAAAGATTTATCTGTCGATGTAAATGGGAATATTACAAATGCTAATATAACAATAACAGAAAAGGGTGCTTTATACGATATTTTTAGTATAATGAAAAATGTTGTAGATAATACAGCTGTTATTATTGGAATGGTTATATTAGGGGTAATTATTATGATAGCTGTTGCATTGGGTGGTTGGATACAAAAACTATTAAATAAAGCCACTAAATGAAAATTTAAAATTTTAAAATTTATTTTTTTTAAAAAGATGATTATTATGACATGCAATTTAAAAATATTAACTCATTTAACAAACAAAGATGTTAAAATTGTTAATATGAACGGTTCAATTATTAACGATAGTAAAACAAATTTATGCATTAATGTTCCTTATGATTCTTATATTGTTTATATGTCTAATCCTGTTAAAATTGATTCAATGACAGGTTTATTAAATATATTAGATAATATTTTAGTTCAATTTCTTTTATTTATTTTTTTAATTATAATTGCTACTTTATTTTATGTATTTATTCAAATTGTAAAAAAGAAAGGATTTAAAGGGGTTATTAAATGATTAAAAATATATTGTTAATTTTTTATTTATTAATATCTATAAATATATGTTATGCTGTGCCACCAACCCCTATACCAGATGCAGAAAATATCATATTTATTGATTTATTACATGCTGATAATGGTGATAAACAATTATTAGTTTTTCAAGATGGAGTATATTATGGAACTTTTAATTATTCAGATACAATTTTATTTAATCCTAATGTAAGTTATACTATTATTATTGAAGAGGATTATATTGATTTAATACAAGATGAATCATTTTTTACACATATATTTTCCAGATATGGAAATATTTTTATTTCTTTAATAATGATAGTATGTTTAATTGGTGTTATTGTATTTGTATATAATAAAACAAAGAGATAAAATATTATGATTAAAAAAAA
>JAGMAD010000034.1 GCA_023130975.1 Candidatus Parcubacteria bacterium
CCATTCCACACCAGGCCTTGCGCGAGGAGCTACATCTAAGGGATGCACAAGTCGAATTAATTTTCCACTCTCATAATCTTTTTTTGTTAATGGTTTTATCGGTTTCATCTATCTCCTATCTCCTCCTTTTCTATTCTCTGACTCCCGATTTAACCCGCGACTTAGATATTGACTTGTTAGTCTTTTTTTTATAATTAATTATTTTGAAAGATAAATGATGATTTGCTTTTTGGGCGACCCGGTTTTCGAGGTTCGCCATTCAAATAGATAGAAGGCCAGATCCGTTTAATGCTGATTCCAACAGCAACGGCAATTGCGCGCCTGACTCTATCATTGGAATCTGTGCCATCGATAACTCGACACACATGAGATGGAACCACTTTAGTTTGCCGTGCTATCTCCGCTTGTGTGATTCCGGCCCTGATCAGAGCGATCCGAATTTCCGGAGGCGGCATATCATATGTTTTATTGATCATTGTTTTATAGTTTCGTTTCTATTTTTTTTTGGTTTTAGCGTGACTTATTAAATTGACCTATAAACCATCTGTTTTTGGTTGTCAATAAAAATTAATGGTTCCGGCCAAAAATAATTAATTTTAGGATTGAAAGTAATGTAACGATGGGAGATAACACTAAAAATGGTCGTTTTTTAATACAAAAACACGGTTCCGGCGTTGGTTCCGGTATAAAATTGACAGGCCGGAACCAAAAATCATTCGCTTTTAGGTTAAAAAGCCGTCGTGAAGAGCTTAAAACCACACAAAAAGAATTGGCTAATTTTGTTGGTGTAACCAAAAATGCTTACCAAACATGGGAGGTATTAACCAATCCAAGCACAAAATATATCGCAAAGCTTGCCGAAAAATTAAAGTGTTCTACAGATTATCTTTTAACGGATAAGGAATCGGTATCTGAGGAGGAAAAACAGATTGATAAACCAGAATCTTTATATAATAAGGTAGAGCATAAGGTTATGTATATAGCGGCGCCTGATATTGAATATAAAGCCAGCGCGGATGTTTTTGGTGGTATCGTAAAAAATTCCATTAAAATTGAGGTTGATCTTGATGGAAATATATTAAAAATAATTGAGTAGCTTAATCTCTAAAAAATAAAATCAAATTTCTTATTTTATTTGCAAAAATCCGTTCAAAACATCAAAAAACCGCCAAATATCTCATCTTTCAGTGCCGACCAAGATAAACAAATCCAACCCACATAAACCCCCGAATAGTTCCACAAAAGTACCCCAAAAATATCCAACATTCCCCTAATCTAAATATCTTAACTCACTTATCCCCCCATA
>JAGMAD010000035.1 GCA_023130975.1 Candidatus Parcubacteria bacterium
TGAAGATTTCAAAACCCGCAGTCAGTTTAGCGGTTAAACGCTTAAGAGCAATTGGTTATACGCCACAATTACTCGTTAAAAGCTTAACAGTAACTTATTAACTAATGTACGAAAGTCGCTTGGCTTGACGTGGCATGTGGCTTCATTGCCACAAACAAATGAAAAAAGAAATGCCTAAATTCAACGTCCCCCTTTGCCAAACACAAACAGGAGGATCACGTGACTAGTCATAGTATTAAAGTAAAATAAAGCCCCATTTCTTCAGACACATGAAGTATGGGGCTTTTTGCTTATGCAGATCCGGATCTGAAACCATGAACTAAAAAAAGATTTGGCTATTCTATTCTTGACGTTACAAACTTATAAACTGAGGAACGTCATAAATACCGAAAATTTAAGCATAAGGAATTGGAATGAGCATCTTAATTATTCATCTAAGCGATATCCACATAAAAAATGAAAATAACCATGTTTTTAAAAATGAAAATCGAATTTTTGATGCAATTCATTCAGAAATAAATTTTGAAATTGATACAATATTTTGTGTTATTACTGGAGATATCGCATTTTCAGGTAATGTAAAAGAATATGAAATAGCCTATGACTTTTTTGCTAAATTTGAAGAAAAAATCAAAACAAAAGTCAATTTTGTATTTTGTCCAGGAAATCATGATTGTGATTTTTCAGATACTGATTCTACTCGAAATTTAATCATTGATAATTGCCGCTCAAGTCCAGATAAAAAGCTATTAAAAGATGCGATAAAAAATTGCTGTAAAACACAGATTAATTTCTGTGACTTTAAGGCGTGTTTGGAAGAATCTTCCACCGACAAATGCACTATAACCGAGAATGAATTGTTGCAAGTCAAAAAATATGATGTTTCCAACAAGTACCAAATTATTTTCAATTGCTATAATACAGCTTGGTGTTCAACTAAAACGGAAAGTGAAACACAAGCAGGGGAAAAAATATTCCCCATTTATTATATTGAAGAACTTATTGAAGATATCGATAAAAGCTTAATTATAAGTATATTCCATCACCCCTACAACTGGTTGGCACCTGACAACTTGAGGGAATTCAGAGATTTCATTGAAAAAACATCTGATATTATTTTAACGGGCCATGAGCATTCCGAAAGAAATATTAAGAAGAGTATTCTTAAAACAAACAAAGATAACTATTTGTTTCAAGGAGCAGTTCTCCAAAATTCTAAAGATAAAAACGATAGTGGATTCAAAACGATAAAGATAGATTTACAAGAAAAAAAAGGAGAAATAAAATCATTTATTTGGAATAAAGATAAAAGAATATATTCTGGGAAATCTATTCCTATTGATTTAAAACAGATTGCTAAGAAAAAAAGGAATTGTTTGAGAAAGGAGTTTGAAAATCAATTACAAGATATCAAAATTTCTCTTAGTCATAAAAATGTTGACGAAATATTATTGAAGGATATTTTTATTTACCCTTATTTAAAAAAAATAAGTGCAGATTCAAATATTATTGATAATGAAGTTAGAGCTGATAAGCTATTAAAACTTTCGAAAGACTCTATTAATAAAATCATATTAGCAGGGGCAGAACAGTCAGGAAAAACTGCTTTATGTAACGCTTTATTTTTAAAATACTACGAGCAAGATTTTGTTCCTATAATATTACACAAAATAAATGCAAAAAATATTACAACAACAAAAATTAAACGGTTAGTAAATAAAGCATATTGTGAGCAATATGAAGGTGAGTTCGAGGATTATGAACAATTAGATAAACGTAATAAGATAATCATTATTGATAATTTGAATTTTTTAAAACCATCTGATCAATATGAAATAGTGAAGATATGTCAAAAGTTTTACAATCATATTGTAATTACGACCGATGATCTTTTCAAATTTGTCCATTACAATCAGCAAAAGGGCTGCCCTATAGATGATTTTTTACAGTTTGAAATTTTAAAACTTGGGCATTTAGCAAGATCTGAATTGATCCAAAGATGGATTTCTCTTGGAAATTGTTATGATGAAGGCGAGTTATTAGAACAAGAAGATAAACTAACTAATTTTGTCAATGGTATAATTTTAAAGAATATAATTCCGAGATATCCCATATTCATATTAACTATATTACAAACTTATGAGACATTATCTCCAAGTAATCACCATCAGACATCTTATGGCTATTGTTACATGTCTCTAATAATTCATAGCTTTCGGAAAATTAAAATTCCTCCTGAGGATATTAGCGCTTTATATATTCACTATCTAACACATTTGGCATTTTTTTTATTTGATATTGATAAAATTGAGTTGTCTGAAGCTGATTTGGATCTCTTTAAAAAGAAATATAGTGAAAAATACCCTGTTTATTATTCCCAAGATGAAATTATTGACAATTTAATTAAATCAAAGATTATCCATCGATCCGAATTAGGTAATTTTAAATTCAAATATAAATATTTTTATTTTTTCTTTGTTGCAAAATATCTATCTGAACATATTGATGAAAGCCCAATTAAAGAAATAATTAGCGCATTGTGCAAAAAAATCCATGTAAATAAATTCGCAAATATAATAATTTTTTTAACCTATCACTCGAACAAAACATTTATTTTAGACGAAATAATGTTAAATATGATGATGTTGTATGAAAAAAACAACCCGGCTACACTAAATAGAGCAGAAATATCATTTATTAGTGATTTTTTAAATCAATTACCCCAAATTATTTTAAAAAATAAAGATGTTCTTGAAGAACGTAAAAAACAATTAAGGTTAAAAGATTCTACTGAAAAAAATTCGGAAGCGCAAGAACAAGAACTTGATGCTCAAGATTATGAAACAGAATTCAAAGATGAATCTAAAGAAAAATCAGATGCAATCTCTCAGCTGAATCAAGCTTTTAAAAGCATAGAAATAATAGGCCAAATTTTGAAAAATCATTGGGGATCTATCGAGATTACTAAGCAAAAAGAATTGATATCAGAAGCATATGCAGTGGGACTCAGAACTTTGAATTATTTCCTAGAATTATCTGAAGAATTAGAAAAAGATATAATCAACATGATGAAGGATTGGTTGAAAAATAATGAAATGGACAATAATAAAGCAAAAAAGAAGGCAACTCATTTTTTCACAACCGCATGTTACTATGCTTCTTTTGGCGTTATTAATAAAATTGCTTCAGCAATAGGGTATGATAGACTGTCACTATTATTTAGAGATGTTTGTAAGGAATATAACACTCCGGCAGTTAATTTGATCGATTTATCAATAGAAATGCAGTTTAAAAAAAATATTCCCGTAGAACGGCTCAAAGAATTAAAAAAGCAGTTTTCTGGGAACCTTTTTGCTGAACGTATGTTACAAGAAATTGTCATCCGTCATTTATACATGCACCGAATTAAAGATAAAAATAAACAAAAAATCAGTGCTATCTTAGAAATTAGTATGAAAGGACAAAGACAGATTGAGTTTAGGAAAGTCCAGAAAATTATAGCATAGCCGGTGCATATTCCGCTCAAATCGGCCACCAATTCCGGGGACGCAAAGGGGGGGGCGGGGTTGAATTTAGGCGTTTCTTTTCATTTGTTTGTGG
>JAGMAD010000036.1 GCA_023130975.1 Candidatus Parcubacteria bacterium
TAGAAAAAATATAGCGGTTAATTGTGCTGGCCTTGTTACAGAGGGGTCATATCCAGAGGACAACTAATATTCTTGAGGGAAATAGTGATTAAAAAAATCATATCAGGCGGTCAAACAGGTGCAGATCAGGGTGCCATAGATGCCGCTATAAAATATAGCCTTCCCCACGGCGGCTGGGTTCCAAAAGGTCGCTTAACGAAAAACGGGCGACTTCCTGATGAATATCGGCTAAAGGAGATGCCTACCAAAAATTATCTGGATCGCACCGAGAAAAATGTATTGGCCTCCGAAGGCATAGTGATCATAACCCATGGCAAACTTACTGGAAGGTCAGCACTCACCAAGAAACTTGCAAAAAAACATAAACGCCCAAACCTTATCTTAAAAAGCAATTTCAGATACGAACAAATAAAATAGAGACACATTTTATTAGTGATATTTATGGTAATGTAAAAAATAAATTAGAGGGTGAAATACAAAAGCTTGATTGAAAAAACTATCACTTCTATACTATGGTTATTAGCCCATCGATTTGTTTGAGGATGGGTATATTTTACCTAAATGTATTATGGCTAAAGTATTTGGAAGGGTAGAGGGAATCAGGGGTTCATTTATAATCAGTATTGCTTATCTTGAGGATATATCAGATAGCGGATATCCTTGCTCGGTCTGGAAAGATAAAGATAAATTAACAGAGGATCAAAAACAATATATTAAGAATTTCAGCGAAAGATTTACAGAGTTGTTTGAAGTTTTGGAATAATTTATGGAATTTTTTAATATTATTTACGCTTTTTTTCTGGTCTGGTTAATATCCCTCTTTGTTTGTGTTTTAAGTAATTTCACTAAAAAACAATAAATTAAGCTTACTTGCTTGATAAAAAAATAATCTTGTATTAAGGAAAAATAATGGCTGATAAAAATGTAACACGGAAAGAGGGTGGAAAAAGGTCTGGTTCACGAAAGCCGTCTGATATTACGGAGCATCGATCAAAACAGGGTAAGTTTATTAAAGATAATGTAAAGGGTTATAGTTCAATTATAGACACCCATCCGCCACCTGACAAAAAACCTAAAAAATAGAGGATATTATGGATACTGAAATAAATAAAAAGTCTGATAATCTTTTATTTGGTGTGCGCCGGTCAATCCGTTATCACCTCCGGAGGAGAAGGTTTTTTGATAGTGTTCATAAAACATCAACAGTTCTTTCAGCATTAAGCGGAACCGCAACAATAGCCGCCGTCCTCGCCAAGGCAGGACCCACCTTAACAATCACCTTTGCCGCTCTTGTTGCTATATTTTCAATTATTGACCTTGTAGTGGGCACCGCCAGAGCCGCAAGGCTTCATGATGACTTGGCCCGTAGATTTATTAGTCTTGAAAAGAGTGTCGTTTCTATAAAAGAGATTACAGAAGAAAATCTGACTAATCTTACAAGTCAACGTTTAGATATCGAAGCCGACGAACCCACACCACTCAAAGTCCTGGATTCCATCTGCCATAACGAATTATTACGAGCGATGGGTTACGATAGATCAGAATTTTTAAAGATAAAATGGTATCAACGCATTTCTGCACAGTTTATTGACGTTATGGAGTATAAAATTAAAATACGTTGTTAATGTAAGTTTGTTGTGAATGAAAATATTAATAAAAAATGATGATTTAAATTTCTTAGATAGTCTGTAAAAATCCGCTTAAAATACCTCCAAATATCTCATCTTATCTGCCCCTTTGTAATGTCCGACGCAAGATTGGTTCAAAAAACGAGGATGACGAATACTCCGATATAATGAATGAATTATTGACACGATAAGAACAAATCACGATTCTAGATTCCAGATTTTTATTGACTCTTCCCAATTCTTCAATTATATTCACTAAAAAAAGGTTCACCTTTCATCAGAAAGGTGAACCTTTTTTATTTCTGCTCTTCCTTCTACAAATCCATTAATAACAACCATCTCCCGTCGATAATTCTCGCCAGATGAAATAAAATTCTCCCAAGAAAAAATCATATTAACTTTTGACATTTCTAAAGAATCCTTCTTTGCCTCAAATCTTCAATGCTCGAAACATTTCGATTTTCTGTAATTTCACTTCGGCAAACCAAAATATTTAAAACAAGCTTTTCTTACTCTGCAAGTATGCAATTTGTCAAAAGGTTCATCAAGCTGATGAAAGGTGAACCCCCCCAAAGAAAAAAAAGAAACCCCTGGAACATAGATGAAAGCAAATGCCTTAGCAAAAGCGAGGTAAGAAAACTCAAAAGATTTTCTCTTCAGTTGAAAATAAATGGACTTC
>JAGMAD010000037.1 GCA_023130975.1 Candidatus Parcubacteria bacterium
ACAATCTAACCTTATTCGTTATGTAATTCAAAATGTTTTGATGATTCTATTTGTTTATCCGCACAATTTCAGACAAGAGGACATCTAAGTCCGCTTTAAAATTAACCTGGTTAGCCGTGGGTAAGACTTCTGATCTCCTAATCTGAGTATGCAAATATGAATCCGCGACATTCCGAAGTGAATTTTGCAAGTTTTGCATTGACTTTTTAAACGATTTTGATCCCCTGTAGTTGTTTGCTACTTCCTGAAAGTTTCTGCAATTGAAAATAGATGGCACATGGTCAATAATGGCTCTAACTTGCATAGGGATGCTCAACAACATCTGATTTGAGTTTGAGACGTTGATTTCATGCAGTAGTTGAATAAGTTTCGTTAAATCGAAGTTTTCAGATTCTAACTCAACAAGCTCATTTATTCTGTTGGTGGCTATGTATTGATCGGTTGTAACACCGATGGATTCTTCATTGATTCTTCTGTCTATAGGGCTGATTGATAATTTTTTCTTTTTCTGACCTAACTGCGAATAAAATTTATATGACGTATGGTGAGACATGCCTAACTCTCTCAAGATATCTTGTAAATTTTCACCCAATTTTTCAAGGTGCTTAATATACGCATACCTTAAAGATCTAACTGATATGTTGTTTTGATAGCCTATCTTTCTAACAGCCATTTTTACAGCTTTTTGTATAGATGAAGAGGTTATTTGTACTCCATCTCTTTTTTCAAACACCCACTTGGTTGGTTTACTGTTCCTGATATAACCATACAATTTAGGTTTAAGAGACTCAGCCAAAATGGCCTTTCTTGATCCCTTTTGGAGTTTAATAGGAATATGGACAATATTATTTTTAAAATCGATATCAATTTTGCGTAAATTTACTATTTCCCGCAAATTTAATCCCATGGAATATAATAGAGATACAGCAAGCTTTGACTGTTTTGATGAAATGATTTCAATTATGGAGAAAACTTCTTTTTGGGTAGGAACATATTGGGGTAACCGTTTTATCGTTTTTTTACGTAGGCGTCTAATTTCCCAATTTTGTTTTCCCAAAGTATTAAAAAAGAAGTGAAGAGAGTTGGCTGCTTGTTTTATGGTGCTTGGAGCTAGATTTTCATGTTCATCGAGATGTCTTATAAATTCTGACAAATCATCCAATGTGAAATCGTGTAGAGAGTGTTTACCGAAGAAATCTGTTAACCTATAAATCCAATATGAGTAGGAAACCTTGGTTTTAGGTGCAAATCGTCTTCTGTCGAGATGTTCATCTATATATAGCTGTAAGTCTTTTTTTTCTTGTGACATTTTTATAATCTTATTTAATCATAACGATGAAGTCAGGGGTAGCCAGTGCTACCACTGACTTGAAAAAATATTATAAATTACTAATTTTGCATAATGTTACAAAAGCGCCCAGGTCCTGGCTGTCACCTGGACTGACAGGTTATAATTCGCCCCTCAGGTTTTTCATCGTGAGATCAAAGACGCTTAGTTTCGTGAACAGCTCTACCTTTTTTGTAAGAGAATCTATGTGCTTAGAAACCACAATTCCTTTCCATACCAATTCCACAATATCATCAGCGTGTTCTTTGAGACTAAATTCTTCAGGATTTGATAAAATTACGATCACCAATCCAAGTCCAGAGTTAATTAGTGATTTAAGATTCATTTTTAGTTCAATTGAGATCTGGGCCACATAATTACCTAAATAGCACGCTTCTTCGTCGCTAATGAACGTTTTTCCATCAACAAGATTTTGTTCATTCATACGTGCATATTCAAGGATATGTTTAGTGGTATTCTTTGGGATTTTTTTTAGAATCTTTTGAATAGCCTCTTTATCAATTTTTGCTTTATCTGACTCGGCGACAATTTGCTTCTTCAGGTCATCTAATTCCTTTTGCTTTTCATTCTTTAATGCAACAATGTCTTTACCTCCACCTCCATCTTTTATAATTTGGTCTATTTTTTCGTTCCATTCGATTCCCATGTGGAAGATATCAAATAAATTATTGTCCAAAATAAAACCCTGCCAGTAGAGTAAATAAGAACGAAGTCTTGTAACCACCATTTTTTGTTTATGAGCTTTTGAATGAGCATTCTTTAAAAAAATTAAAAAAGCCGCAGTTAAAACTCCCAGAATGATCTGCCAAAGATACATTTGCATTCCTCTAAGTTATAACGGTGCGGTCATGGGCAGCAAGGGCTTCAACTGACCTTTGTAAAAGTAAAACAATTTGTTAGCGCACTTCTTTTTGTAGCGACCCGGCCCTTGCTGTCCCTTGGACTGCAAGGTTATAACTCCTCTTTAATAGTGGGTTCCAATTCAGCTATTGAGGATAATATTCGATAATACTTTGAATCATTAACATCATCAATTTCAATATCTAATTTCTTCCGGCCAAAATCTCCCATATATATTTGCCTTAGATGTTGGGTTCTATTGAGTGTGTCCTTGTCTTTTAAAAATGTTACAGGATTATTTGCTTCAGAAAATGATATTGCATAAACATCTTGTATTTCGATCCAACTGTCTTCATCAGTCTTGAGTATGAATGAACCCGTCAAACATCTTTTCCATGGCGGGCCTGAACCTCCAGAAACTACTTTAACAACGCCAGTTTTCACAATTCCTTGATTAATGGCACAACCGTCCTTAATGAGCAAAACTGAAATTGGAAGATCAATTGACATTGACAAGAAAAGCAGTGTCTTAACTCTTTCTCCAAACAATACTTGCTGCGTTAAATCATTTTTCGCAGATTCAAACATAATTTCTTCTGAATATAGTTAATACATATCAATGGTTATAACAGTGTTAATAGATGTAAAATTTTCCATGATATAGGACTGTATATCTGGAAAATATTTCCACTTATTTGAATATTAGGTTTAAGTTTCGGAAATATTTCGCTTGAATTTTTTAACTCTTTTATATTATTAACTTTTCGTTTTAAAAATATAATATAATGAGGATATGGAAAGCAAGATAAAATTTAAACCTAATCCAAAATATCATTTAATGGATCAAGTTCGTGAAGTTTTGCGATATTACCATTATGCATACAGTACCGAGCAGTCTTACTGTTCCTGGATATTGCAGTATATAAAATTTTATGGCGGCAAAACACATCCCAAAGATATGGGTAAAAATGAGGTTGAGCGGTTTTTGAGCCATCTCGCTGAAAAGAAGAATGTTGCTACCGCAACCCAGAAACAAGCATTGAATGCATTGATATTTTTATACAAAAAAGTTCTTGATATTGATTTGGGAGATGGTATAGCCCCAACGCGGTCAAAACGTAGAATGAATCTGCCAACAGTATTTACACAAGATGAGGTCAGCAAAATACTGGCCAACATGAGCGGCAAA
>JAGMAD010000038.1 GCA_023130975.1 Candidatus Parcubacteria bacterium
CTTCAGTTGAAAATAAATGGACTTCGGAACAAGAAATTCACCGCTGTGAGAAACTGGTTTATGATTGAACTTGGATTAAATACCGGACTAAGAGTTCAGGAAATGGCCTCACTAAAACATTCAAATCTTTTTTTAGATGAGGGTCGATCTTCTATCTCTTTTAGAGGCAAGGGCAATAAGAAAAGATCAGTCTGGATAAGTTCAATTTTCAAAAAGAAATGCATTATCTATATAAAATTCAAGAAAAGATTTGGCTTTGCAACCGATCCTGATTCCTATCTTTTGAATAATCTTAAAGATGAAGGAATTTCCAAAAGGGCTCTACAAAAATTTTTCAAAATCATCATAAAAAAAGCTGGTTTGCCAAAACATTATCACATTCATTGTTTAAGGCATACTTATGCAACTTTTCTTTTAGTAGCGAGTAGCTACAATTACAAATTTGTGCAAGACCAACTGGGACACTCCTCAATTAGCACCACCCAAATTTATGCCAGTGTTACAGAATCTGAAGGAAGAAAGGCAATTGAAAAAATATACAAATGAAAACTTCCAGAGAAGGAGGTGATACTGATAAGAAATTTTAGAAAAACCCCAACCATTGAATTTTAAAAAAAGGAAAATACCATGAAAAAGATATTTATCATCATTGCACTGATTATAATGTTTGCAACTTCGAACATGAGTATTGCAGGTACAGTAGGCAACACTGCCGATACACAAGGAGGATTTGGCAAATATTCGATTCAGTTAGAGAATGACTGGATATTCAAAAGGGAAATGATTCGCAAAAAAGTGCATCACTCTGGGACACAATATTCCTATGTAAACCCACCAGGAACTTATTCTGGAGGGACACCTTCTAATGTTTCTACAGAAACAGAGTCTGATGAACATTTCGATATGAAATCTAAACGTGTTTTCTTGAATGGTACGTTAGGGCTTCATCCAAATGTGGATTTTTTTATCAAATTAGGAACGGCTGATGCAAATATGGATTCTAATTTAGCTTCTGCAGAATTTGATGGAGATTTTGGTTTTGCATGGGGTTTAGGCATAAAAGCAAAGCTCTTTGAGACCGCGGGTAAGTTTAGATTAATGGGCATCGCCAAGTATCTGAGTTATGAAATGAATAGTAGGTATATATCAGAAGGTAAAGATTTTTCCCAGGCAGTAGACCCAGGTGATTCTCGCACTTATAACTCTAAGATCAAGGCAAAGGAGTGGGAGATTGGTTTGTATGTAAATCAGTCTTTTAAGCAGTTTAGTCCTTATTTTGGTGTCAACTATTCTGATTCTGAAATTAAAAATGAAATCAATTATAATACTTATTATAGCGATGGAAGCTTAATTGAGTCAATAGAACGGACAGATGAATTTAGGCAGAAAGATAACATCGGTATTTTTCTTGGTACTAACATTGACGTGATTTCTAAGGTACTCAGTGTGAACATAGAGGGCAGATTTATAAATGAAACAGCTACTACTATTGGAATAAACTATCAGTTTTGATAATATTCTGTGCGGGAAAGGAAGTTACTCTAAAAAATAATATCTTATTACACAAAGGCGCCTCATTTCGAGGCGTCTTTTTTATTCCTTATAATGCCTTAGAAACCTTTATCCTATCCTTATACAACTCTTAAAATCTCTTGCACTCCATAATAACAAAATGGGAAACGAACATTTATCCCCAGCAATATATCCAAATGTAGTTTCCACTTCTTCGAAGAACCCCGGAAAAACAGCGTCCCCATTTTCCCACAAAGAATTGAAAAAATCTTTGGAAGTAATTATCTCAAACCCAAAACCCAAACAAAAAAGTTGCCCACTCGAAGACATGTTTTCTGACAAAGCCAAAACCTTGAAAGCTTCAGTTAATGCATTATTGGAAGAAATTAAGTTGCGTGAAGATTTGAACGCTCATCAGTTTAAAAAAATCAACGGTGAAATATGCCGACAACATACTCAGATGATGCAATTAGAGAATCTTAAAGATCATTATCCGTTTGATTTGACAAAAGATCTCGATCATGCCAAGGCTCAGGTTGAGACGAATGTGCTTGAGCTTGAGAGGGAGAAGCGGCAGGAAGGTTTGGAGTGTTGGAGGGATTTGATGTTTTTGAAGAAGTATTTGATGGTTTCGTTGAAGGACTATTGGGAGTTGGTTAGGAAGAGGGAGGTGTTGGGGAGATGAGGAACTAATCTCTGAGCTGAATAGCAAAGAAATTTAAACTGCCATCATTTTTAAATTTAATGGGGAGGATTAAGCCTTTAATAATGGCTCATAAAGGTGGAGATTGCTTTGGGATTGAAAATTCATTAGATGTGATAAAAAAATCATTAAAGGCCGGCGCAGAAGTTATTGAATTAGATATACGGAAAAGTTCTGATAATATTCTTTTTTGTTACCATGGCAATGTTTTACAATTTTTAATTCCCCAACTTTTTTTCAAGAAAAAATTTGAAAATTTGAAAAAGAAGTTACCGTCTATATCAACACTAAAAGAAAATGCTTTGGCTGTCGGGAACAAAGCAATTCTATTTTTAGATGTGAAAGATAATTCTATTTCTAAGATAGATCTTTTGCATACCCTAAAAGATATTGATATAAATGAAGTCTTTGTTGCGCACAGAAGTCTTAATTATTTAAAAAAATTAAACCGATTACCAAAGCAGTGGAAAAAAGTAATTAATTGGGGATATAATTTTTCAAAGTCTAAAATCAATCCTTTGGTTGAAGCTGGAATTTATGCGATTGAATTGTTTTTTTGGGATTTTAATAAACAAAATATAGATCAATTAAGAAGTCATGGTATTGATGTTGCAATTCCAAGGGTATTTATATCTAAACAAAAGTATTTTAAAACATGCATCAAAAAGGGCAGCCTCTGGATCACAGGATATAATTTGCCAGGACTTATACAAGAAGTTAGAAATGAGAGAAATCCGAATCGTTTAGTGAATCAACCTTGTAGTTGACACAAGATTATGTATATTATATTGGAACCAATAAAGGATAACAAATAATTATCATGCATTTTATCACCACAAAGAGATTCTGATGACCGAAAAGAAAAAAGTCGTAGTGCTTACTGGGGCAAGTCAAGGAATCGGTGCCCATACTTTGGAGCATTTATGTGAGTCTGGAATTCGTGTCTATGCATGCGCTAAGGCAAAGATCAATTTCAATTCCCCACTCGCCCACACCACAGAGCTTGATATCGGCAATAAAAAAGAAGTAAATGAATGGATTGAAACGATAACTCAAAGAGAAGACCGCATTGATATGCTCATCAATAATGCAGGAATTCTTGGGGAAAGAAAGAAATTTCAAGAGATTGAATATGCAACATGGGAAGAAGTTGTTCATACAAACATATTGGGCACTATTCTGATCACAAGAGCAGTTGTGCCATTATTGTTAAAGTCCCAATCATCAACCATATTGAATATCAGTTCTATAATCGGAAAATTCGGAAGAGCGGGCTGGAGTACATATGCCGTTTCAAAATTTGCTATTGAAGGTTTAACTCAGACGATAGCACAAGAACTATGTGGCTCAGGGGTAAGAGTTGTGTCTCTTCTTCCTTCTCGAATCACAACCAAACTTAGAGAAAAAGCCTATAACGACAAAATACCTGATTCCGATTTAAATAAAAATCAATTGTTGAAATCAATTTTCTGGTTTTTAAATAACCCCACTGTTCCTATAACTGGAGTTACACTTTCCTGCAATGATTTGCATCACTGGACCGCAGATCAAAACGATTATTTAATTTTATAAACATGGTTAAAAAAACAGGCTTTTATATCGTAAATATATTATCTGGCAGTAGGATAGTATTATCGGCAATTTTTTTATTCTTGTATCTTGATCCTTCTGTTTTTTTTCAAAAAGTTAGTCTTTTTTTCTTAATTATCATATTTACTTCCGACTTACTTGATGGATGGTTAGCAAGGCGTTGGAATGTTACAAGTAAACTGGGATATATTTTAGATGGAGTAGGAGATCGCGCATCATATATTGCCTGTATTTTAGGGATATGCACAAGATTTCAACTGCCATTATTAATTTGTTATTTGATAATCATCCGAGATGTAATGTTATATGCATTAAGAGCAATTTTTCCAAAGTGGGATATAAAAATCGAAAAAACTAGAGGAATGACTAAAAGCTACGCTATATTACTAAAATTAATATTTACGTTTTTCTTTTTATGTTCGTATATTGAGATTTTCAAGATTTATTATATTAATCCAGCAAAATTATTACTCATCATAAATATCACAAAACCACTAATTTATATCTACCTCCTTTTTTCATATTATAGCCTATGGAATATAACTCAGGCTTATATGGCCTCAGACCAAAATGATTTTGGTAAAAATAGCAATAAGACTTGGCAGAAAGGGTCCTAACGCTTTGACTAAATCCACTGGAAGATAAGGCCAAGTGCTCATTTTTTGAGTTTGATGATATAGATTGGAAGAAGCAATAACAGATA
>JAGMAD010000039.1 GCA_023130975.1 Candidatus Parcubacteria bacterium
ACCTCTTGGCTTTTGTATGGTGGACAAAGTTATTCTGGAAACTTCCATTATGTTGGGTTTGATAAAGAATGGTTTTCCTCTATATGTGCTGGATGCGGTTTGAAGGAGATAGAATATAGAGAAGAGGGAAATAACTTTGTGATGAAGGTAATGAAAGTATGATAAAAAGAAATGTTATATTAAGACCGGTGTTTAATAGACCTGAAATGTTTTATTTATCTATTGAATCAGAAATAGAAGCTCGAAAATATTTTACTGGTTGTGAATATTTAACTATATTTTGTGTTGAGTATGGAGCATCACAATTAATTCTAGATATAATAAAAGATTTTTATCCGTTTAATAATATCATACATCAAAGGTTGTTTAGGCACCATGGCTGGGGAAATATTCTGGAGGGCCTTAAATCAGCATTTGTTGATACTGACGAATATGTTTTGAATTTAGAAGATGACTGTCTGTTACATAAAACATATTTTAAATACATACATGAAGCACATAAACTTACAGATGATAAATGTTCTGTAATAAATTCAAGTAATAGATCTACACCCGGAAGAGATAAGCACGGTGTGAACAGAATATCTAAAACATGGTTATTTGAAGCGACCTGTTGTTTGATAAATAAATATTTTTTTAAAAAATATGTTGAATCCTATGCAACTAATGAATATTATACTAATAGAGCAAGTGTAATAAATAAAATAAATTTAAGAAATGGGGATGATAAACGTTCTAAATATAGGCCCAGTAGGAATAATTTATTAACCCATATAGGATGGGATGGATTAGTGAATAGGTTGATAGACACTTCAAATATAGAAGAGAGTATGTATGCATTATCTCCATCATCTGATAGACGTCTTCATATAGGGTTTTATGGACAAAATCGCAGGAGTAATTTTACATTCACCGAGCAAGATTTTTTGAAAAGGGTAAATATACTAAGGACTATTATAAAAGATCCACAAAAGATGGGTAAAATAGATGGTCACCACTTTGATTATGATGTCTTTGTTTCTGAATTGGATAATTGGGATGGTAATTTGTTAATGGCCGTTTAGTAATGGGGGTTATAAATAAACATGGGGATTTGTTCAAATAAAACTGTTAGAATAATCAGTCATAGACGTTCAGGTACACATTTTTTATGGGAAACATTAAAATTAAATTTTGATGTAGAAGCAGACAAGTCTGTGGAAGGACAAATGGGTGGTTTTAAATATCATAGAACTATTAATTTTTGTAATCCTGTTAATATACTTAAAAATAGGAACTGTATTTGTTTACTTAGAGACGGTAGGGATACTATAGTTGCTAATTGGTATTATTGGAAAAGTGGTGGAGAACCAAAATTTAAGATTAGGGAATTATTAGAAGACTTTTCTTTTAGTGATTTTTTGCGCGGTGAATTACCGAAAAAAAGGATTGAGTTGACTGCTGCAATACCAATAATAAGAGATCATCTACAAGATCCAATTAACCATTGGTTAGCGTATACTGATTGGAAAAAGCTTGTATTTACTATTAAATTTGAGGATTTAAAAAATAATCCCGAAGAAACCATATTAAGAATTGGCAACGAGTTCGGTTGGTCTGTTAAATCTGAAAAAGTTGAAATAATCGATCATTTAGTTGGGAATTTTAAAAGGAAAGGTATTATAGGTGATTGGAAGAATAATTTTGTTGGTGATGATCTAGAGTTTTTTTGGAAAAAAGCTGGAGATAGAATGGAGGAACTGGGGTATAGTAAATAGGGGGAAATGATAATTAATATGAATACCGTTTTATTATTAGGTTGTGATGGTTATATAGGGAATGCGCTAACTCAGCGGCTTCTTTTTAAAGGGTACAAAGTAATTGGTATAGATAATTTTTTAAGAAGATATTGGGTACAAGATATTATGCATTCTTTTTCTTCTATACCAATTTTAAATATGATAGAGAAGGTTGCCAAATTTAAAGAGATAGGTAATTTTGAGTTTTATAATATTGATATTGTTAAAGATTATAATTCTTTGTATAATATTATATCTTCTGAAAAAATAGGAACTATAATAAATTTGGCACATATACCATCAGGTCCTTTCAGCCAAATATCACATGAATGCGCAGACATAACTCTAAAAAACAATTATCTTGGAACAAACAATATATTATGGGGCATAAGGGAATTATGTCCGGAAGCTCATTATATAACAATAGGGACAACAGGAGAATACGATCATTATTCAAATATAGATATAGAAGAGGGATATATAGTATTAAATCATAAAGGTAGAAAATCAAACGAGATGATCTACCCACGAAGACCGGGTTCAATATATCATTGTAGTAAGACAGCCTCTACATATCTTATAGATTTTTTGTCACGGACATGGGATTTAATGTGTACTGATATACAACAAGCTGTGGTTTTTGGTTCTTATACTGAAGAAATTGATAATACTAAAATATATAGTCGTTTTGATTCAGACGAGGCGGCTGGTACTGTCATTAATAGATTTATTGTACAATCGATATTAGGAGTACCATTGACCATTTATGGTAGGGGGGAACATCAGCGTGGTTTTATTTCACTAAATGATAGCATACAAGCTTTAATGCTTGCGGTAGAAAATGTTGCTGAAAAAGGCAGTGTACAAGTTTGGAATCAATTATCAGAATGGCATTCCATTAATGAGGTGTCTGATATGATTATAAATGTTGGCAAAAAATTTGGTATGGATATTAAGAAATCATACATACAATCACCAAGAACAGAATATACAGGAAAACATTACTATAAATATATTACTCAAAAGTTATCTAAGTTAGGATATATCCCAACAAGGAGCATAGAAGAAGAGATCGAATATGTTTATAATATTTTAGCCCCATTGAAGAAAGATCTAGAACCATTAAAACATGTTGTTGAACCAAAAATTTTGTGGAAGGAAAAATGAATATATCAATAGTATTTGCTTATTATAATAGACGTAATGTGCTTATTAATACATTGACTAGTATAACAAAAACAAAATATGTTGGTGAATTGGAATTAATTATAGTAAATGATGGAAGTTCTTTTGAACATAACTTAGATGATATAAATGATTTATTTCCTTTGCTTAATATAAAGGTAATAAATATAAAGAAAGAAAAAAAGTGGTGGATAAATCCATGTATCCCAAATAATATTGGAATTCATTTTACAAAAGGTGATATTATTATTTTACAAAACCCCGAGTGTTTTCATGTTGGTGATATAATTAAACATGTATCAGATCATATAGATAATAACAAATATATTGTTTTTGGAAGTTATGCAATAGACAATGTTAAAACCACACAAATTAATAATAGCGATTCAAATATGTTTAACTATTTTGAGGACATAAAAGGTATAATTAGCCCAATGAATAACATACCAACTTTTCGTTGTTATAGCCGTAATAAATGGTATCAACATTCAAAGTTTCATCCTACCGCTTTTAATTTTTGTGCAGCAATCACTAAGAATGATTTGAATGACTTAGGTTGGTTTGATGAGAGGTATGCTGGGGGAATAGCAAAGGACGATAAAGAATTTCTTTTAAGGGTACGTAGAAAAGATATGGAAATTCAATTAATAGATGATCCGTTTGTTATACATCAATGGCATACATATTTTAATTATAACAACAAAGTTTTATTTGATAAGAATACCAAATTATATGAAGATCTTGAAAAAGGGGATGGTTACAAAGTGAATAATAAATTAATTAATGAGTTGGTGGAAACGGTTATATATTAATGAAGATAGTTACAGTAGCAGGAACGCGTCCTGAATTAATTAGATTAAGTGTCCTGATTAAAAAATTAGATAAATTAGTGGATCACATTTTTGTATATACAAACCAAAACTATGATTATAATTTAAGTAGAAAATTCTTTGATGAATTACATATAAGAAAACCTGATTATTATTTTAAAGGGGAGTACTCTTTTGTAAAATTCTTATCACTTTCAATGTTAAAATTAGAAGAAATTATTATAAAAGAAAAACCTAATAAAATGTTAATATTAGGTGACACAAATTCTGGTTTATTATCAATTGTAGCAGAAAAATACAATATACCGGTATACCATATGGAAGCTGGTAATAGATGTTATGATGACAGGGTGCCTGAAGAAACTAATAGAAAAATTATAGACAATGTATCAAAGTATAACCTACCTTATACTGAAAACAGTAAACAGAATTTATTATCTGAAGGTTTTCATAAGAACTATATATTTAAGATTGGTAATCCTATATATGAGGTTTTAAATTATTATAAATCGGAAATAGAAAACAGTAATATTTTAAATAAACTATTTTTAAGATATAAAAAGTTTGTATTAGTAACAGTACATAGAGCAGAGAATGTAGATAGTTTTACATCTTTGTCAGACATAGTAAATGCTATAAATGAAATATCTAGACAGTTTAAAGTTGTGGTTTCTTTACACCCAAGAACAAAAGATAAAATGAAAAAATTTAATATAAAGGTTTCAGATGACGTTGTTTTAAGTGAACCGTTTGGGTTTTTTGATTTTGTAAAATTGGAGAAATCTGCTAAAATAGTTATTAGTGATTCAGGTACTTGTCAAGAGGAGTGTTGTATATTTAATGTACCCTCTATAACAATAAGAAACAGTACAGAAAGACATGAAACTATTGAATGCGGATCAAATATACTGTCAGGAACGAATTATGTTAATATTATTAGGGGATTTGATGCTATACTTAAAAGAAACAATGTTTGGGTTGCACCAAGCGATTATATAATTGAAAATGTTTCTGATACAGTTATAAACATATTAATTGGCAAAGTATAAAAATGAAAAATATACCAAAAAAATTATATTTATATTGGGATAGAGGTAGGATGTCAAGGCTTCAAACATTTACAGTTGAAAGTTTCCACAGATTAAATCCAGATTGGAAAATATATGTATATATTCCATTACAAAGATATAACGAGAATGCCAAATATATACCAAACTATTTTGGAAAAGACTATTTTTATTTGATAGAAGAAATGGATTTTGTTAATATTATAACTGTTGATTTAAATGAATATAATATTAATATTAAGTTGCATAACATACTAAGATCAGATATTTTAAGATACCATTTGTTATATAATTATGGGGGTATATGGTCAGATTTTGATGTAGTGTGGATAAAACCAATGACATATATTAATAATATTAATTATATTGGGACTACAGCTATATCAAACATCAATAGTGTGGTATCTTTTCGTAATGATGTAAATGGTTATCATAGTATAGGGATTATGATACATTGTAAACATGATAATTATATTTTATCATTAATAAAACAAACACAATTAATTAAATTTCCTTATCAACATCAATCATTTGGTTCCACCATGATTAATTCAATGTATCCTACATTTGATTCATTAAATAGATTTGATAATCTTATTGGTGTAAAATATGAAACATATTATCCTTATTCTTTAGAAAATATAGGTGCTTTATATAATAAAAACGATCTAAGCTATATTAATAATAATGTTATATGTGTTCATTGGTTTAATGGGCATAAATTAAGTAAAGAATATGTTAACAACAGTGGGTTTAATAAAAACTGTAGTATGACTACTATTCTTAAATATGGTGAATATATATAGTGAAGGTATCTAAGTATATTTTATTAAAAATAATAAATAAATTATGGAGGAAGTAGCGTGTTGAATCAAAAGCAAAGATTTACTGAGATCTTCAATAAAAATCTTTTTGGCGGGAAAAATTCGCGCTCTGGTGAAGGATCGAGTTTAGAGCAAACACATGTTCTTAGACTTAAATTACAAAAATTATTGAGTGAGTTAAATATAAAAAGTATATTGGATGCTCCATGTGGTGATTGGAATTGGATGCAAATATTAAACTTGGAGGGTATAAAATATATTGGCGTAGATATAGTAGATCAAATAATTAAAGACAATAAAATTAATTATATTGAAGATAATGTAAATTTTATGAATGCCGATATTATAGAGGACAAGCTTCCGGTGGCGGATCTTGTTTTATGTAGAGATTGTCTTGTCCATTTAACATATAAAAATATATTCAAGACAATAATTAATTTTAAAAAAAGCAAATCCAGATATCTGTTGACGACTACATTCCCTTCATACGAACAAAAAAATAGGGAATTGTTAGATAAACAAATCTGGAGGGCTTTAAATATGGAAGACGCCCCATTTTGTTTTCCAAAACCGATTAAATATATTGTTGAACATAACTTTAATTTTCCGTTTCATGAAAAAACATTAGCACTTTGGTGCTTGAATGATTTAATGTAAATTTTAGAAATACTATAGGTGATTTATATGAAGGATACTAGATTAAAAATTGACGGTAGCGGATATAAGTATTATGAAAATTTGGTAGAGCATTTAGGTACTAAAGATACAAAAATTATATTCGGAGAAGAATTTTATTGGCCAAGACAGTTCGAAATACATTTACCAAGTAATCATAAAACGAGTTGTAATCTTCACTGTAAGTGGTGTCAGGGGGGTTTATATGATAGACAATTAGGTACTTGGGAAGTTGAAGGATTAGATATATTAAATAAATTGAAGGGGGCAATACCGTATCATATATATGGAGGAGCCTATACAGAACCTACTATGAATCCATACCTTATATCTTATTTGGCTACAACTAAGAAATACAATAACTGTTTTGGAATTCATACTAATGGTACAAAATTGTTAATATTAGAAGATACTGTGGGATTTTTAACTGAACTAGATAGACTTGCTGATAGTAAAGAAGATTATTTGTCAATCAGTTTGGATGGTGGGTTGGCGTGGTCATGGGCAAAAGCTAAATCTTCTAAATCTTCTATGTTCTATGATATTATAGAAGGTATTAGAAAAATAGTATTAATTCGTAATAAAAGTAATAAATCCTATGCTATACGTGTGTGTTATTTAATGGATAAATATAATGATAGCGAGGGAAATATTTTAAGCGTTATTGGTATTATGAAAGATCTTGGTGTAGATTCAGTTAGGTTTGCTATTCCATATGCAAAATATAATCAAACATTTGATATAGTAACAAAATATAAAGATGATGTTGAAGATGTATGTAAAGACGTTTACGCTGAAAAAGTGAAGCCATATTTATCAGATGATATTACAGATAAGCCTTATGTGTTTTATGTTGGTTCTGATGCAACTAATGTGGATAATTATACTTTTAATAAATGTATATATAATGCCTATCAGATTACGTATGGTGCTGATGGGTATGTATATAAATGTTCGGCTGTGGCTGCGCCTGATGCAAAACAGTGTAGGATAGGTAAGATTACAAGTGATCTTGATGAGTTTAAAAGGCTTATTAATAAAAATAAAAATGAAGCATGGGATTGTAAAAAGATGTGTTTTGATAAGGGGCTGCGCTGTAATAGAATGGCAATAGAATTAAATCAGGAATATAAGAATAGGACGGATAAATAAATGAAAACAATACATGATGTAAAAAATATGAAACATCTTTTGACACACGAAGAAATAGATTATTTATACAGCGAAGCTTCTGCATTAAGACCAGGAGGTTCCGTGGTTAATATAGGTGTGTATCATGGCGCCTCTGCGGCTGCATTGGCTTGTGGAATGAAGGCTGGCACTTTAATTATAGTGGATGTATTCAAATATCATAATGCCGGTTTTCCAAAAATGATTCCTTTTAGAGAACGTACTGATGTAAAATGGACAGATTTGCCAGAAGAAGAAATAATTAATGATCTTAAAACTTATCTGGGGGATACTACTTTAGAGGTGTTTAAAATGTATTCGGATGATGTGTCTTTGTTTGGTATACCTATGATAGATTTATTATTTATAGACGGTGATCATACAGAACATACTTGTTTACTTGATACATTAAAATATTCACAAATATTGAATAATGGTGGTAAAATCTTATTTCATGATTATACTTCATTTAAACAGGTGCGAGATGCTATACATAAATTTTTAAACATAAGATCGGACTTTAAATTTGAGCGCCAAGTTAATAGTATTTATACATTAAAAAAGGAATAATTTATGAGTAGAAATAAACCAAAAATAGGAGTAATAGGAAAAGGTTATTGGGGTAGCAGAGTGATTAATTATGTTAATGAATATTTTGATTGCAGATATTATATAGGTAGTGATAAAAATGAATTAAATTCATTGATGATGGATGACTCTATAAATAATGTAATGGTAATAACCCCAATAGAAACACACTATGATTTGTGTAAGACTGCTATGTTACATAATAAAAATATTTTTTGTGAAAAACCAATAACATTGTATGTGGATCAAGCTATTGAATTAAAAGAGCTGTATAGAGAAAAAGGGCTTATTTTGGCTGTAGAGTATACTCATACTTTTTCCAGATCTATTGCTAAAATACTTTCTTTCTGTGTGCCAAAATATGGTCCAGTAAAATATTATGAGATGAACTCTAAGCATCTTGGAAGATTTATGGAACACAATGTTTATTGGTTGTTATCGTCACATTTTTTAGGGGTTCTTGATATGTTTGAAGATATAGATGCTTTTAATTTTAAAAGGATAGATAGGCTGTATTACAACGATGTGTGTACTACCGGTACACTAGAGTTTGAAAAAGGTAGAATAGAGACAAGTGTTAATTATACAGGTAGAGAATCTAGTGCTGTATTTTACTTTGAGAATGCTACTGTAATTTATAATCCATTATTACAATGTGACAAGACTTTAAGTATAACTGAATATAATAATAAATATAAAGCGGGGCCACCAGAGCTTATAGATAAAGAAATTTATGCTGGATTTGATGAAAGTAATAACCTTAATCACGCAATTAAATATTTCTACGATGTTATAAACGGAATAACAAATAGTAATATTGATACTGCAATAAAAATTACACGTATATTAGAAAATATTTGAAATAATGTGAGGAATAATTATTATTACAGAAAATAATTTTATAGTTATAGTACCAGTATATAATGCTGAAAAATATATTTATAGATGTTTAGAATCTATACTAACACAAGATTATAAAAATTATGAGTTGGCTGTGGTTGACGATTGTTCTACTGATAATACATATGAAATTATAAAAACAATTCATACTATATTTGGTAATTTTAATATGCTTAGAAATGAAATTAGGGTTGGAACATCGTTGGCAACGCGTGTTAAAGGGCTAGAATTTATTTCAAAAAAAAATGAAGAATATATTATAATTAATATAGACGGTGATGATTATTTACCAGATAAAGGGGTGTTTTCTTATTTGAATGTGATTTATCAAGATGAGGATATTTACATGACATATGGTCAGTATGAGCCAGAAAGTCATACATACCATAATTATTGTAAACCCTTATATAATACAAGAACCTATAGAAAAAGCGGTGAGTGGGTTACATCTCATCTTCGTACGTATAGAAAAAAGATTTTTGATCTTATTAAAGATGAGGATTTAAGAGATGTAAATAACAATTATTATAAAACGGGAGATATAGCTGTAATGTTACCACTTATAGAATTATGTGGTTTAAAAAGAATAAAGTTTATATCAAAAATTCTTTATATATACAATGATTTAAACAGTATATGTACAATGAACTTAAATCCAGATAAACAGGTTGCGGAGGCAAATGAAATACGAAATAAACCAGAGTATGAGGAATTATTATATAATATATAAAGGAGGTATTGTGAGGGGTGTCCAATTTTAATCATAAAGATGCATAGATGTTTGAATTAGGGTTTCAAAGACAACATATTTCTAAAGTTTTTAAGGAGAGATATAAGGACTTAGTTTTCATAAAATAGTTAATCAAAATCCAATAAAAGATATCAATTATATAGAATATGGCGGGGTATTTATTAAAGAATAATAAAAATCTTTTATGCTTTGATTTAGTAGTAAAGGAGTAATAAATGTTCAAAAACAAATCAATTGTAATAACTGGCGGGACTGGTTCATGGGGGAATGAACTTACGAAACAATTGTTAGAAAAAGATCCTAAGAAAATAATAATTTTTTCAAGAGGTGAATTAGCTCAAGTAAATATGCAAAGAAAATTTAATGATGTTCGTATAGAATATATTATTGGTGATGTCAGAGATTTTTATGCAGTAGATAGACTATTTTTTAACAAACAGGTTGATTATGTGTTCCATCTATCTGCATTAAAACATGTACCTGTATGTGAAAATCAGCCACAAGAAGCAATAAAAACCAATATAGATGGTACAACAAACATTATAAATGCAGCTATCAAGAATGATATTAAGAGAGTTATAGATGTGTCATCTGATAAAGCGGTCTCACCAACCAACCTGTATGGTATGACTAAGGCTGTTGGTGAAAAATTAATTATTCAGGCAAATACTTTAACCGCTAAAACTGATTTTATATGTGTAAGAGGTGGAAATGTTTTAGGATCTAATGGAAGTGTTGTCCCTTTATTTATTGACCAGATAAAAAGGTTTAATGAGATTACAGTTACTGATGGTTCTATGACAAGGTTTTTCTTAACTTTGTCTGAAGCAATAAAATTATTATTCCAGGCGGTTGAAAACAGTGTAGGAGGAGAAACTTACATAATGAATATGCCAGCGTTCTTTATTTCAGACTTAGCTAAAGTTTTAATAAAGCATTATGGCGATTCTCAGACATCAATTAAAGAGATAGGTATAAGAGAAGGTGAAAAGATGCATGAAGTTTTAATCTCTGAACATGAATCTCATAGATCTTACATCTTCAACAAAGATTATTATGTTATATTACCCGAATTGTCGATTGATAGAAACTATGATCGTTTAAAAGCGAATGCTAAGGTTACATTTAGTAGTTTTTCTTCATCGAACAATGTTAGTAATGGTGTTTATTTAACCGAGTTACTTGATAGAGGGGGCTTTTTGGTATGAGAAAAATTTTCATATTAGGATATACAGGAATGTTAGGTAGATATGTATATACATATTTAAGGTCTGAAGGGTATAGAAATGTAATCGGGCTGTCTAGAAAAGAATTGGATGCTTCCTGTATTTCAGATGCGCAATTGAATCCAGTGTCTTTTCCAAAAGGTACTATTATAATAAATTGTATGGGTGTGATAAAGTCAAGGGACAGTATTGGTGATTTAGAGTTTATACAAGTTAATTCTGTTTTTCCGCATTTATTAGCAAACATGTGTGAAAAGACAGGTAGTAAACTTGTTCATGTGACAACGGATTGCATATATGATGGTTTAAATGGTAAATATGACGAGTCTTTCGTATCAAATGCTGCTGATATATATGGAAAAACTAAAGCATTGGGGGAACCAAAAAACGCCACTGTTATTAGAACTTCGATCATAGGTGAAGAATTAAATAATAAAAGATCTCTATTGGAATGG
>JAGMAD010000004.1 GCA_023130975.1 Candidatus Parcubacteria bacterium
TAATTGATAATTGAAAATTAAATAAGTTATGGCTGAAGAAAAAAAACCTGCCTCTGCCGAAGCTACGGCAGGCAAGGAGGAAAAAATTGTTGTGCCAGAGAAATTTAAAAAACTTGTAGAAGATATTGAAAAGATGTCTGTTTTAGATTTGGCAGAATTAGTCAAGATTTTAGAGAAGAAATTTGGAGTTTCCGCAGCAGCTCCAGTTGCTGCTGCTCCAGCAGCCGCTTCCGCTGAAGCTGGCGCAGCCAAGGAAGAAAAATCAGTTTTTAATATTGAGCTCACTGGTATTGGCGATAAGAAAATTGAAGTCATTAAGGTAGTAAAGGAAATTACCCAGAAAGGATTGAAAGAAGCAAAGGATTTAGTTGATGCAGCAGCAACTTCTCCCCAGACAATTAAGGAAAATGTTAAAAAAGAAGAAGCAGAAGAGATGAAAAAGAAGATAGAAGTAGCTGGAGGAAAAGTAGAGTTGAAATAAGGTATTTGTCATATGACATTTCAATCTTTTTCCTTGTCATACCCTATATTTTACTTTTGGGGTTGACAAATTCTAAAGGTTTGTTATAATTGGAATATAGTAAAAAGCATAGTAGATCTACTATGCTTTTTACATTCAAAAAAGAAGCCATTTCTGGGCGCCGGCTAAATGAATTTTTTTCCTCCTTAGTTCGGCGCCCTGAAATGGCTCTTTCTAGTGTTGTGGGGGTTGACAAAGTTTTATGGATATGTAAACTGGACGATACTGAGATTGGGTAAGGGGGTTGACAAGGTTTTATGCTTGTGTAGGATGAATAACACAGAAAAGCATTAGAGAGTATTGACTTTTATTTTAATTATACCATAAAAAATGAACTTGCCCGAAGGGATACCCCGTCCCTCTGGGGCTGGGTAGTTCATTATAATTATAGCTCTTTTAATTTGCTCTTTGGATTTGCTCTTTAAAAACTCAATAACAATAAAATAAAGAATAGAAAAGCTAAGAGATTTTCCTTTTATGTTTAATCAAGGACAAAAACATTTCTCTAAAAAAACTTTGACCTTAATATCCGCTACGACTATAGTGGCTGCTTTTGGGTTTTCAGGACTTGTTCTTCCTTCAGAAATATTGGCTTGCAACTATCAACCACCAGAGGTTGTTTTTGACGGCGTAACATATGATTCGCAAAATAACACTTCAACCTGGACTTATACTGTATCTAGAGAGAGCAAGGGTTCGAAACTCTCTTGGATTTGGCAACCCTGTTATGATATAACTACTCTTAAAGATATTTTTGTAAGCGCTGTTCCTTCTCCTGATAAAGTAGGCGCATATTGCTTTACTCTTCATTACGGCGTTAAATGGGAAGTAGGCCGTTGTTTTGAAACAGGCACTTTTAGTGTGACCATTATTGGACAACCTGAAGTTGACGATACTGGCGCAATAGCCGTGATTAAGGCCGGTGTCCGACCTCATTTTGATTTAATTATTCCTGGTCCCAGTTGTGCCGAACCACCGCCACCCGAGCCATACTGCGGCGACGGAAATCTGGACTGTGAAGAGGAATGCGATGACGGAGAAAACAACGGACAGGAATGTGTTCCGGATTACGGCTCTTCCTGCACCTATTGTTCCCTTGATTGTCAAATTATTGAAGTCCAGGGACCCTTTTGCGGTGATGGCATTTTAGACGAACCCTTTGAGCAATGCGATGATGGCAATAATATTAACAACGATGGTTGTTCAGCTACTTGTACCATTGAGGAAGAGGAAGAAGAGGAGCCAGTTACTATAATTGCTTTTAAAGTAGTTTGTGAGAACGAAGAAGATTTGCCTAATTGGGGTGATGGGATTAGCGGTCCAAACCAGATTACTGCTGTTACTGCTCTTGAGTATGTAACAAACAGTTGTGATGGCTGCTGGCTGGCAGAGGACTGGGATTTTCAATGGGGCATAGAAGCTGAAAAACAAGCGGGTGACCACATAGGACCTGCTCCTGAAGGAACTGGCTGGAGTAATTTTGATTCCTCAACTGGAAGCACAACGCCTGCCCAAGTCCAGATTTTTGATTTAGAAGAATGTACTTCCCAGATTTGGGTTAGGGAGAACTTAAAACAAGGATATTTACCTTTTACTTTTCCTCCTGGAGAACCACAGGACAATATAAGCGCTGAAATGTACTGTCATACCGACATTTATAAATACGATAATTACGATAATATTAGTAATCCCCAATTAGGAGAAACTTACTACTGTATTGCTTTTAATGTTCTTGTTTTTGAACCCGAGCCATATTGCGGCGATGGCAATTTAGATGAGGGTGAGGAATGCGATGACGGCAACAATATTGACGGCGATTTATGCTCAAGCCAGTGTCAATTAGAATGCGAGGAAATTACTGTAACCGGCTATTACGGCCAATACTATAATCATATTCCTGACGGTTCGGAATTTCAGGGACCGATTACCGGCTTAAATCCAGGTGATTCGCCCTTTAATTATCCTCATTGGTGGGCTCAAGAAAAATTAAGCTTTATTCAGGTTGATTCAGATTTGACCTTTGGAGAAGGTTTCTTTCCGGTTAACGAGGGTTTATTTGCTGACCCTTATCACTTTACCGTTCATTGGCGGGCTTTATTAACAGTGACTGAAGGACAAGAGGGGGTTTACGGATATACCTTAACTTCTGACGATGACTCTTGGTTATATATTGACGATGAGCTTGTTGAAGATTTAGGCGGTGTTCATATTCCAGTCACCAGAAACGGTTCGGTTGATTTGACTGTCGGCGAACACAATTTTGATTTATATTTTGCTGAACGCCATACCATAAGGTCCCATCTTTACTTTGCCTGGGCTGATGAGGGATTGGAAATTAAACCCTGGCCGCCTTACTGTCCGCAGCTGCCACAGCCAGAGTGTACGCCTGATGAAACTCAACCTTGTGACACTGGCCTATTAGGCATTTGTGCTGCTGGAACCCAGACCTGTGATTCAGAAGGTTTTTGGGGAGAGTGTGTTCAGGACAATGAGCCAACTGATGAAATCTGCGATGATGAAATAGATAATGATTGTGATGGAGCAACCGACTGTGACGACAGCGATTGTTCTGAAGATCCTGCTTGCCAGGGACTGCCACAGCCAGAGTGTACGCCTGATGAAACCCAGGCCTGTGAGACCGGTTTATTAGGCATCTGTGCTGCTGGAACCCAGACCTGTGATTCAGAAGGTTTTTGGGGAGAATGTGTCCAGGACAATGAGCCAACTGATGAAATCTGCGATGATGAATTAGATAATGATTGTGATGGTTATGTTGATGATGACGATGAAGATTGTCAAGAACCAACTCCTCCTGTGGTTTCTCTTGGCGGCGGCGGCATTTCGTTCCAGAGCTTCATGATTTTAAATGAATCCGTTCATGCTAACACCACAGAAAACTGCGAAGTAATCATTACTTGGACAACTAATTATTTTTCTACTAGCCAGGTAATTTATGCTTCAGAAGGAGAATCGCATACTTTAGATTTGAGCGATAACACTGGAACGCCTCCAAAATACGGTTATGCTTATACTACGCAGGAATATCACACCAGTCCAAAAGTTACAGGCCATACAGTAACTATCTCTGATTTGACTCCTTTGACTACTTATTATTATCGTGCTGTTTCTCGCTCTTCACCGCCAGCAGTCAGCAGGCAACATAGCTTTACCACTACTTCTTGTTCTGCTTTGGAAGAGAAGAAAGAGGAAGAAGAGGTTGAAGAAAAAGTTGAAGAGAAAATTGAGGAAGAAATATTCCCGACTCCAGTAGGGGAAGCTCCAGAAAAAGAGGAAGCACCAGAAGAAAAAGAAGAGCCAATTGAAGAAGAGATAGTTGAAGAGGAAATAATAAAGGAGGAAATGGTTGAAGAAAAACCAATTTCCTTATTGGCAAGTTTATTAGCCGCGATAAAATTTCCCTCCTGCTTACCCTGGTGGTTAATTCTGATTTTCACTCTTTATCCTTTAATAAAAGGAATAACCGCTTTACAAAAGAGTAAAAAAGAAATATTTTTAAAAAAAGATTTCCAAAAACAAGGGATTATCTGGCTTATCTGCTGTTTAATTCCAATAATTTTGGCAATTTCGTTGTTTTTACTTAAATATTTTTGTGTGCCGATTTGGATATTTCTTATATTAATTTTAGCTACTATTTTGGCTTGGGGTTTTGTTCCCACGTCTAATAAAGACAAATCATCCTGGGCGGTAAATCAACAGATCTAATCTTGTTTAATCTTCCAGATTAAACACGCCTTGATTTGTAAAAAATATAATAAAGTTTATAATAAAAGATACGAAGCAAAATATAGAAATTTATTTAGCGGAGGAACTAAATAAATAATTAGTGACAATAAAATCTTTAATAACATTAAATAATAATGAGCAACTAAAGAGAAATATTAATCTAAAAACTTCTTTGTAAAAGCAGGGAAGTTTTTTTGTAGATAGCTCTTTTCATATATTTATCCTGTTAGATTGTTCGCAGGGTAAAAAATAGGGGAGTGATGGAAAATGAAAATAGAAGAGGAAGAATGTTGGAAAAGAATAAATGAGGCAGAAAAGAGCGCTTGGCCTGCAGGATTAATTCAGGGGATACTAATAGGAATCATAATAGCAGGGGTAATAGCAATAATACGAGGGGGTGTCTGAAATGGTTTGTGAAATATGCGGAGATAAGGGAAAAATTGTAGTTAGTTGCTTGATACTCGAAGACGGAACAATCAAACCACTAACGACTTTTCCTTGTCCCCGATGTAGTATAAAAGGTGATAAAAATGATGAGTAGTAAAGAGCAAGCCCGAATAATAGCTCAAATGAACCACAAGCCAAAAGAATTGATAGAAACAGTAAAATTTGTGCCAGAATTGATAGGACAAGGGATGTGCGGTAGATGTCACAAACCAGCCGAGCAGTTATTGCGAATAAAAGCATTGATTTATTACAAGGACGAAACAGGATTGATGATAGAAACTGTCTGGGAAATACGCTATTGCGTTTGGTGTATAGGTGATATAACAGGAACACTGCCAGAAGAGCAACTTGAGGGATTATACGAGTAGGTGAATAAAAATGACAATAAGTTCTCTGCTATATAAGATAGCCAGAAACAATAAAGTATTGAAAGGCACAGAGTATTTCTTTTGCTGTAACTGCGAACGGCAATTAGAGAAAGACCAGACAAAATGTCCAAGGTGCGGACATATCAATCAGCGAGTGAAAGTGATTGCACTATAATTGCCACAATTTATGCGGAGTTATAAAAGGGATTATTTTTTTACCCGCAACTCCGCCCTTTTTTCCAGCCCTTAATTGCGATTAAGGTCTGAAAAGAAGGTAATTGTATAGACCTCTTGCAAAATAACCTTTTCTACTACAATCCCAAAATTTTGGCTGCAAATTGTTCAGAATTCGTCAGCTATACACCATATAACCTTCTCATTCTTTACAATTTTCGCTCAAAATTTTGTGATTTCGTTACGAAAAATTATTTCGCAATAGGTCTTATGTTTAGAGGTTCGGCCTCTGTCGATGTGGAATAAATGTGGATAACTTTTTATCAAATTTTGTTTTTGTTCGTAAAAAATCAATTTCATTGTGGATAATATTATTTGACCCTTATATTTAATTAAGTTAATATAAATTACCCGATGATTTATTAATTTATTTAGAGGAGGAACTAAATAAATGATTAGTGACCATAAAATCGCTAACAACATTAAATAATGATTGGCGGATAAAGAGAAGCATTAATTTTAAAACTTCTTTGTAAAAGCAGGGAAGTTTTTTTGTAGATAGCTCTTTTCATATGAAGCGGAATTAGAGGAATTGAAAATGAGGAGGTGAAAAAAATGTGGACCTACGAAGAATATGTTGAGAAACGAGAGGAGTTTATAAAAAAAGGGATGGACTTTCCAGAAGCAAGCGAAAAAGCACATAAAGAAGTAAATAAAAATAGAGTGTCATAAAAATAAAAAATTAGGGAAGGTTATTAAATTTTTTCCTTCCCACTTTTTTCCAGCCCTTAATAAGAATTAAGGCCTGAAAAGAAGGTTAAAAGGTCGGGTTTGTAAGTCAACCAAAAACTTACAAAAGATTAATAGTTTATCAATGTTTAGAGGTTCGGCCTCTAAACATTCAGAAAAAAAACTATGAACAAAAGCATATTACTTAGTTTAAGCGTAATTGCTGCTGTTGCCGCAATTGGCATTGGCGGAACCGTTGCTTATTTCAGCGACACTGAGACAAGCACTGGCAACACTCTCACTGCTGGAAGCATTGATTTGAAGATTGATAATCACGCTTGGTTTAATGGCGAGTATATGGAAGAATTTAGTTGGGAGCTTGATGATTTGACAGACCAACTTTTCTTTTATTACGAGGACTTAAAGCCAGGTGATTGGGAGGAAGACACTATCAGCATCCATGTTGATAATAATCCTGCATGGGTATGTGGAGAGATTACAATTACCAAAAATGACGATATGACTTGTACGGAACCGGAATATGAAGATGATCCTGATTGCGATGAACCTAACGCAAACATTTGGGATGGTGAATTAGCTCAGGAATTAGTATTTATTTATTGGGCAGATGATGGAGATAATGTTCTTGAAAATGATGAGTATGTTTATGGACCAGTGTCTCCTGGAGCTTTATTGCCAGATGGCTCAATTAAATTCCCAATTGCTGATGTGAACTATTCCATAGCTGGATATGATCCGGATACAGGATTAGGACTTCCTATTGTTGGTCTTGAGACCTATTATATCGGCAAAGCATTTTGTTTTGGCAATATAGATATTGTTCCTGTTGTCCAAGACGGATTTGGTGATCAGATAAACCCCGGCGGTCCGCAAGGTCCTGGATTTACTTGTAGTGGAGCGTTAGTTAATAACGCTTCTCAGTCAGATAGTTTAACAGGCGACATTTCCTTTACCGCAGTGCAGTACAGAAATAATGCTAATTATGTTTGTGTTGCAGTACCAGAGTGCCAGGACGATGCAGATTGCGAGGACTACAACGATTGCACTGATGATGTCTGCGATGCTAACGGTGTTTGTCAATACACTTGTATAGTGGGCCAATCTTGCGACGACGGAAATCCTTACACTATGAATGATGTATGCACTCAGGTCGGAGATGATTGTATTTGTGTCGGCACACCTGGATGTTTGGTTGATGCAGATTGTAATGACCAAAACGAGTGCACTTCGGATGTCTGCGATGCTAACGGCGTTTGTCAAAATACTTGTTTAGTAGATGAACCTTGCGACGATGGAAATGATCACACCATTAATGATGTATGTACTCCAGATTGCATTTGTGTGGGAACGCCTGTTGAATGTATAAATGATGGCGAGTGTGACGACGGAGATCTTTGCACAGACGATGCCTGTGTCGCCAATTCCTGTGTATACACTCCTATAGTCTGTAATGACGGAGATCCTTGCACTGATGATGCCTGTGTTGACGGAGCCTGTGTATACACTCCTATAGTTTGTGATGATCAAGATCCATGTACAGACGATGCTTGTGTTGACGGAAATTGCGTATATACTGATATTTGCGACGGTAGCGACACAGAATGCGGTTGTGAAACTTGCGAAAATTGTAACGACCAGGATGGTTGGATTGATGTAGGCGATACATATCCATGTTGTCTAGGTGATTACAATCTATGCACTTGTCAGAATCAAGAATATATAGATTACTCTTGTCAAGGAACCTCTTGTGTTTCTGATGTAACAGATTGGCGCACAGTTGGGACAGATTGTTCCACATGTTTTCCCTATTGTTGTGTTGACGCACAGTGCGTGCCATGTGACTAACAGCTAAGAAATCAGATAGATTTGAATTCTTTTTGATTGTCTTAAGCTTGTGAATTGGCAATCCATAAAGGTTTTAAAATAAAAAAACCAAAAGGTCGAAAGAAAAATTCACACTGTTGAAAAAATCTAAAGGATTTTAGATCATAGATTTATTTAACAGAGTAAAAACTATGAACAAAAAAATTATAGTTAGTTTAAGCGTTATTGCCGCTGTTGCTGCTATTGCTATTAGCGGAACAGTTGCTTATTTCAGTGACACTGAGACAAGCACTGGCAACACTTTAACTGCTGGAGTTATTGATATTGTAGTTGATGGCCAAAATCCATGGGAAGCAAATTTTTCTGCAGAATTATCAGATATAAAACCCTGCTATACCAGATATATAGAATTTACAGTTAGAAATTTAATATACAGCAACCCAATTGATCTTTGGAAGCATATCCATATTACTGACCAAAATGATGGATATATAACAGAACCAGAATGTACAGAAGGAGGAGGAACATGGGATGGTACAATAGGAACTTGCACTGGACCAGATCAGACATGTTGTACTGGAAGTTATGTTCCAAGAAACAACCTTGCTGCTTATATTATTTATGATATGTGGGTGTGTAATCCCGTTCTGTATGCGTGCTCGACAGAAGACAATGGTGAGCCTGACTATGATACTGGCTGGGATCCAATTATTGAAGAAAGCCAATATGTCCGACTTGATAATATCAGCAGTGCCTGGATTTATTTAGGCAAACTTGAGCCAGACGCAAAGATGAAAGTAGTGCAGAGTTATCATTTGCGCTCTTGGCCCTATGCTCCAGAGCCAGAAGTAACTAACTGGGCTCAAGGCGATGAGATGACATTTGATATTGACTTGATGGCAACGCAAGAAAATACTCCAGGTCCCAAAGGTTATTTTGCTACTCTAAAGATGGAGAACAAGGATCCTGTGAGTTGGGAAATTATCTCGGGTGATGGTATACAGGGTCAGTTGATGTACAAGACATCGGGTGATGAGTTTGATTACAGCTTTAGCGGTGTGGCGCCCCAAGGAGGTGTTTCTTATGATCTTATTTATGCCAGCGACCCATGGCCACAAACAGGTATATTAATTGACTCAGCTGTATCAGATGCATCAGGTAGTATCAGCATGAGCGGTGTAAAAGATCTTGGAACAGACCTTCCTGCTTTATATGATATCAACCCGGGTGCTAAGATTTGGTTAGTTTTGTCCAGCGATTACACAACCGATCATATGACTGGTTGGAATCCTTCAGAATATCTGTTTGAAGAACAATACATTAGCTACGACGATACAAATATCTAAGAATTTCTGAATTGAAGCTTTTTCGGTTGCCTTAATTGTTTCCTTGTGGCAAAATTGGGGCAACCTATAAAGGTTTCAAACATGAAATTATTCAAAATAATTTATTACATTATTATTGCCTTTATTGCTGTGATTGCTATTTTGCTGATTGTTTCGATTTTTCCCATTACTGGAAATTATAAAGTTATGCTCGTTCAGTCAGGTTCAATGGAGCCGGCAATCAAGCTCGGAAGTGTGATAGTGGTAAAGCCAGTTGATAGTTATGAGATTGGCGATGTTATTACTTTTAGCAATCCCAAAAAACCGGGCGAAACAATTACCCACCGAATTTATGATATGAAAGCGCAGGAAGGCAAGCCGATTTACATTACCAAGGGCGATGCAAATAATGCGCCAGACCAGAGAGAAATTCCAGAAATAGAAGTTGTCGGCAAGGTTTTGTTCAATATTCCTTATTTGGGATATATGGTGGATTTTGCTAAAAAACCAATTGGGTTTGCTTTGATTATTATTGTTCCAGCTGTGATTATTATTTTTGATGAAATTAAAAATATTTTTAAAGAACTGAAAAAAAGAAAGTAAAAAGAAGAACTTAATAAAAAAACTATGAAAATTTTTTTTGACATTATTCCGCCAAAAAAACTGAAGAAAAGAACAATCTTTTTAGATTATTTCATCAATAAAGGACTGAAAAAAATCATCTGTCTATTAATGATTATTAGTCTTAACTGGACCGGGCTTTTGGCTGTGGGTCAGACCTTATCTTATTTTAATGATACTGAAACTGCTTCCGGAAGCAGTTTCAGTGCCGGAACTTTAGATTTCTTTCTCCATTCTGGGCAAAACAATTTTGTGCCTAAATCAAAGGCTGAGAACCTAAAACCAGAGGATAATAAAGTTAATAGAGATATTCAGTTAAAACAAAATCCTCCTAGCGGCGGACTTCCTTTTCAATACACAGTAGAATTTGAAAAGATTGAGGGAAATGATGCTCTTTGCAGCGCCTTGTGGCTAAAAGCAGTTTTAGAGGGTACTGAAGTTTATAATGACAGCTTGGCAGCTTTTAGCGCTTCACCAGTAACTTACTCGGCTGGTGTTGACAATTGGCATTTTAAGATTTGGCTTCCCGATAGCACTCCCGACGAATTACAGGGCAAGGTCTGCAAGTTCAACTTTGTTTTTAAAGGCTGGCAGGATAATGTAGTAAATTGTGGCGGCGGTTGTTTTGATGATATTGAAGAAATAGAAAGCACTATTAAAGCTGGTTATTGGAATCCTTCAATTGTTTTGAACGAATTTTTGCCCAATGCGGATAATTACCCAGAATTTATTGAGATTTACAACAAGACAGCTTCCCCAATTGAGTTAGCCGGATTTTATGTTAAAGCAGATGGTAATATCATTCTTATCAACTCCTCTACAACCGCTCTTTATTCAGGCGGTTCAACAATTATACCGGCGAATGGCTGGCTTGTAGTTACAACAGGAGGCGATTTGATAAATGACAGTTCTGGCACTATTACGCTCTATAATCAAAACAATATAGAAGCAGATTCTTATACTTATGGCGCCCCAGAACATAATGTTAATAATAATCCAGGTTGGACTAATAATTTGGCTGGTTATTGGCCATTTGACGACGATGTGGAAGATAAGAGTGGAAATGCTAATCACGGAACAAATAATGGCGCTGTATTTAGCACAGGCAAAATTAATCAGGTCTTAAGTTTTAACGGAGTAGATGATTATGTAGAAGTTGCTGATTCAGTAACTCTTGATATTACAGACCAGATTACTATGGAAGCTTGGATTAAAGTTGAAGATTTACCTGATACTTATTCCACAGTAGTAAGCAAAGGAAACACTCACCCAGGAAGTTATATGATACATCTGGATGAAAGAACTCTAAACACTTATAGAGTTTGTCCACTATTCTATATTGGAGGAAGTTATGGAAACTGGCAAGTTGGGTGTTCTAATGATTTAAATTATGGAGAATGGGTTCATGTGGTTGTTACTTATGATGGTTTAATTGAAAAAACTTTTATTAACGGCTTATTTCATGGCCAGGAATCAAGAGGAGGAAATATAGATTCTACATCTGATTCATTAGAAATAGCACATGATAGCAGATACTCTGTTGGCGTTCGCCATCTTGATGGTGTAGTTGATGAAATAAAAATCTATAATCGAGCCTTGAACACATCAGAGATTTTAGAGCATTATAATGATGTTACTCTTTCGGGGACTGTGCCGCCAGATAAATCTTATGCACGAATTCCTGACGGCATAGACCACTGGGTTGATCCTATTCCAACTCCGGGAGCGCCAAATTTATTAGACCTAAATGAGAAAATATTTGTTCAAAATGAAGAACAGGAAGAAGTTTCAGTACAAGTTGTTGAAGAAACATCAATTCCCGAGGAAACACCAAATGAAATAATAAATGATGAAATATCTGATGATACAATCTTTGATGATGCAATCGAAGATGAAGACACAATAATTGATGTGCCAGATATTGACCCTATTGATACGGTTACTCCTTCCCAGGATGGAGTTAATATTGTAGACGAGGAAGAGGCAATTGAATTTGATTCTGGGGAAGTTCTAAATGAAGAGGCAGTTGAAGAAATTCCAGCTGATGAGCCAATTGATGAACCAACTGATGCTGATGAGGAAATCCCAGTAGAAACAGATGAAGAAATTGTTGATAAAACAATAGTTGAAGAGGCAACTGAAGATATAACTGAAGAGAAGGTGATTGAGGAAACAGTAGAGGAAATAATAGAAGAGGAAGTACCAGCAATAGAGGAACAGCCAATTGTTGTGCCCGAAGATAATCCTTCTGAACAAAATAATAACGATTCAGAGGAAGAAAACAATGATGAATAAAATATCAAAAACAATTTTAATTTCTGAGCGAGACGAAGAAACAAGGTTTTACCGAACAAAGCGAGGTATGGTTCTTATTATTTTACTTGCTGTTTTTGGTCTTGGATTGCTGTCAATACCTTTCACTCAAGCTCAAGTTGTTGATGAATTAGTAGTTGAATTTGAAGAAACACCTCTATTTAGCGAAGCCAATTTTCTACCCGGTGAAAGTATCACAAGATGGGTAAGAGTGACCAATAATTCAACTGAAACTAAAAGAATTGCTACTGAAGCAATAAATGTTTCAGACCCGAATAATCTCGGTGCTGTCTTGAACTTAGAAATAAAAGAAGGAACACAAACTCTTTATAATAATGACCTTAGTCTATTTTTTAATGAAGGCGAAGTTTATCTTTCTGATTTAGGACCGAGCAACACTACTACTTATGATTTCTCGGTCAGTTTTTATTCAGAAGCTGGTAATCCTTTTCAAGATAAGAGTTTAGTTTTTGATATATTAGTTGGTTTTCAAGGAGAAGAAGACGGTATACTTCCTGGCACTGGAGGCGGAGGAGGCGGATGGTTGCCGCCTGGCTTAACTATTTTAGATGAATCAGTCCATACTACTACTACAGGAACTTGCGAGGTAATAATTAATTGGACAACTAGCTATTTTTCTACTAGTCAGGTAATTTATGCTTCAGAAGGAGAATCGCATACTTTAGATTTGAGCGATAACACTGGAACACCTCCAAAATACGGTTATGCTTATACTACACAGGAATATCACACCAGTCCTAAAGTTACAGGCCATACAGTAACTATCTCTGATTTGACTCCTTTGACTACTTATTATTTCCGTGCTGTTTCTCACGCTTCACCAGCAACAATCAGCAGACAATTTACCTTTACTACTACTTCTTGTTCTGAATTATATCCAGAAGAAGAAGAGGAAATTTCTGGAGAAATCTCTCCTTTTGAAGAAGGTGTTGAAGAAGAGGAAGTTGTTATTGGTCCTGAAGAATCCGGAGTTCCTCCTGCTGAAGAAGAAAAGCCAGAAGCACCAGAAGAGATAGTATTAGGATCTGAAGAAAAGGAAGAATCTTTAGAAGAAGAACCCTTTGGTTTGTTAAGCAGTTTATTAGCCAGCATTGGTGATGCTTTTGGAGAATTTGCCAAGAAATGTTATTCCTGTTTGCCTTGGTGGCTTATCTTAATTTTTATTCTTTATCCTTTGTATAAACTTGTTATTGCAAAAGAAGAAACAAAAATCAACCAAAAAGAGAAAATAGCTCTGATGAGTTTGATGTCACTCCTGGTCATTTTGGCTTTATATTGTTACTTTACTAATTATATTTGCGTACAAGTTTGGGTATTTCTTATTCTTGCCTTGATCACTATTTTGCTTAGACATTTTTTCTTCGGTGAGATAACTGGTTTCAAAAACAACCTTAATCTTATACTTGGCTTATTAATTATTTTAATTTTCTTCATAGTTTTGTTAATAATGGGATGCTTGCCTCTTTGGCTGATATTGCTTTTATTGGTTATATATTTCTTTGTTCCTGATTTTTTCAGATGCAGAGAGAAAAAAACAACTACAATCTAAAATTTAATTTAGGATGTTGTAAATAACTTTTAATTGACTTTTTTCCCGGCTAATTATATCATATTCTAATAATAGAAAAATAATCCATTTAGAGGAGGAACTAAATACATAGTTAGTGGTATTTGAATCACTAATACCAAATTGGCAGGTAAGTATAAATTATTATTTAAAAAACTTCTTCTTAAAAGCAGGGAGTTTTTTGTTTTTGAGAACTTCTTTGCACATAATTTATATACGGGAGTCCTCGTAATAACAGGAAGAATGCATTCTATGGTTCACAAAATGAAAATTACATCTCCCATATTTTTTTTATTAGTAGGTCTTTTAATAACAATTTGTTTTATCCGGCTTCCCTTAATTTATGATCCAGTAATAGTAAAGGCCTTACCCATAGAATCTATAGATAAAGACCAGCCGCTAATTGATTATTTATCCTCAATCCAAAATCAAAACAACATTATAATTGGAGTTCATGGATATCTTCATAAATGTCCGATATGCGGAGAGACAAGTCATGAATATCATTGTCCAAAGAATGAAATGCCTATTGAAATGCTGGAACAAAGAATTGAGAAAGGGATAGATATATTCAAAAGAGCTGGATTAGACGCTTCCTGGATAGTGCCGCCAGGTATGGAATATGATAAAAAATTTCTTGATTTAGTAAAAACACTTGGATATGAAACAGAACCATACTTTGCTGAAGGCCCTGATAAATTTCAGAGTCATCTTAATATAGTTATAAAATCAAAATCTCTAGAAAAAATTAATCAATTTAAGAATGAAGAAGAAAAGATATCATTTAAGGAATACACCTGGAACTGGAGAAAAAAAGGTCCTGATATTGACAATGAGTACGATAAAGCCAAAGCGAGTTTAGAAAAGGATACATCCAAGGGTGTAAATGGACTCTTACTTCATATCCAGGATTATAATGACCGGACCGAAGTATTCATCAAGGAAGCAGTCAAAGAGTATAAAGAGATTAAGTTTATCAGGGTTGATGATGTTGCTTCAAGCTATGACCTTCCCAAACTTAAAAGATTGGTAAATTTAGCCGGGGACAATAATCGTCTACTTTTTATTGCTGCCATTCCGGCTCACCCGGCAAGTTTAGGGAGTCCAGGATTAAGCGGTATGATTGAAACAACATGGGTCGTTTTTGTATTTTTCTTTTTGTTTCCTATCAGCGTAATGCTGCCGTTACATTGGTACGAAAGAGGGAAAATAAGGAGGGCGAAGAGGAAAATTCCAAATTCACCTAAGGTTTCTCTAATATTTCCAGCGTATAATGAGGAAAAGTTTATCCACAAGACAATTCAGCAAGGACTGAAACAGGATTATAAAGGAGAATTGGAAATTATTATTGTAGATGACGGTTCAACAGATAGAACTTTTGAAATAGCCAACGAGTATGCTGTTCGTCATCAACAAGAAGAAGGGAGACTCCGAATCGTTACGAAAGTATATAAAATACCCGAGATAACTAATGGGTATGGTGTCCATTATTACCAGGATAAAAAGAAGCATCGAATTAGTATTAAGCTCTGCAGGCATAAGACAAACCTGGGAAAACCAGCTGGCTTAAACACCGGATTTCAGAAAGCAACCGGGGAAATATCCATATTCAGCGATAGTGACAGCTTTCTGGATTCTGATTTGGTCAGCAAGATGGTACCTCATTTTAACGATCCGAAGGTGGGAATGATAGCCGGGATGATAGTTATTGATAATGAAACAAATCTACTTACCAAATTACAGCAAATAGAATATTTATATAATCAGGAGATTATCAGATTCTGCCAGGAAACCCATAAGGGAGTGATTATTTGTCCAGGCGCGGCTACTGCAGTCAGAACCCAGATTGGCAGGGATATACCGAGTACGGAAAGAACAGTTACTGAAGACGCTGATTTTACTTTTGAAGTGTTAAAAGCGGGTTGGAAAGTTGGACAGGAGCCGGAGGCGGTAAGTTGGACCGACGCGCCGGAAAACCGCAAGGAGTTTATTAACCAAAGAAAACGATGGCTCTACGGCGTAATTCAGACAATATGGATACATAAATGGGCTTTATTTCATAAAGGAACTAAAATTCCTAATCTCTGGGTATGGTGGGCGTGGATAGGTTATATTACTTGCCCCATAACCACTATAGCTGTTTTTATTATACCGTTATTAATCTGGTTTATTGGTTCAAGTTATTTGATATTTTTGTTTTTTTACAGCATTATAGTTGGTTGCCTGTTTGTTTTTGCGCATTGGTATGGATTAAAGCAATACACTCATGCCAAAAAAACAAGATTGGCTTTTCTGCTTCCAGTATATATGGTCTACCAGTTTCTTCTTAATGTATTATTGTTCTATCTTGTCATCGCCTTTATTTTAAGAAAAGGAATTAAAATACGTTATGGCGGAAGAGACATTCATGCCATATAGTTGAAAATTTTTTAATAATAATGTAACATAAAAAAATAATGGACAATATAAGCAAACAATTATTTTTAATAGCGTTGGCAGTGACAATAATGACATTGCCTGTAAAGATGGTTTTGGCGCATAGTGTAACAGCTTCAACAGTCCTGAACACAGTTACAGAGTCACAGGACGGCGTTATGCTCACATTTAGATTTGACGACGGCTTAGAAAACCAATACAATAATGCCCTGCCAATTTTGAGTAAATATGATTTTCCAGCAGTGGAATATGTTTTTACTGATCCTATAGAATACAATTGGGATGGATATATGAATTGGTCACAGATTGAAGAATTACAGAATACTCATAAATGGGAAATAGGCGGCCATACTAAAACACATCCTAACCTAACAAGATTATCTGATTCTCAAATAATAGCGGAATTGAGCGAATCAAAAACAATTTTGGAAAGCCACGGCTTGGAGATAGAAAGTTTTGCTTCACCTTTTGGTATATACGACAATAGGGTTTTGGGACATATAGCAAGGTTTTATCAAAGCCATGGCTCTGCCTGGTCTTCTGACTTTAATTCCTTTCCTAGTAATGATTATGAAATTTTAGTTCAAGAGATTAACAGATCAACATCAGTTGCAACTGTTAAGGCATGGATAGATGAAGCGGTTGCGAGTGAAAAATGGCTTGTTCTTTTACTTCATGGGGTTGTTGAGTCAAATCCCGGACAATACGACTATCTTAAAAACGACTTTGAAACAATAGTTGATTATGTGAATACTAAAGATGTCCCAGTGGTAACGGTTAGCCAAGCCCTAAATTTACCAGGAGCAAACCTTATTCCCAACCCCAGTTTTGAAAACCTGACAAGCGGATGGGCTGATAATTGGGCAAGAACAGATACCGAGCATATTGTTGTTGACACGAATAACAATGGGTGTTCTCCTGAACCTGTTAATAGTTTAAAGTTCTTTGGCGGCACTGATACCTACAGCGTCTACACAGAGAATTTCATTGATGTTGACCCGAACAAAACATATCTTCTAAGACTTTATTTCAATTGCCAGGATTTTACCTCTGGCGGCGTTGATGTGTTCATAGATGAACATAATTCAGAAGGCCAATGGTTGGATTGGAAATGGCAAACTGGTATATGGAAAGAATATGTCGGATACAAATCTGTTATCTATGCGCCAAGCCAGAATACAGGAAAGATACTGCTCTGGATTGAGAGTGTTTCAGGGAGTGATTTAGAATGCTATATTGACAGGGTTATAATTACTGAAAATATTGACCCGGACAATATCCCGCCTAATTTTGTCCTTAATCCCAGTTTTGAAAACCTGACAAGCGAATGGGCAGATAACTGGATAAGAACAGAGACAAACAATATCGTTGTTGACACGAATAACAAAGGATGCGCTTCTGAGTCAAAGAACAGCTTAAAATTTACAGGCAGTTCTGCTTCTTCCAGCGCGTACACACAGGATTTCATTGATGTTGACCCGAACAAAACATATCTTCTAAAACTCTATTTTAATTGCCAGGATTTTACTTCCGGCGGCGTTGATGTGTTCATAGATGAACATAATTCAGAAGGGGAGTGGTTAGATTGGAAATGGCAAACCGGCATATGGAAAGAATATGTCGGCTATAAATCTGTAATCTATACGCCGAGCCAAGAAACAGAGAAACTGCTCATCTGGATTGAGGAGGTGTCTGAAAGCAATTTGGAGTGCTATGTTGATAATATTGTACTTAGTGAAGCAGTAAATTAGAAATGAATAAAATAGCTTTTATCTGGATATTAATTATTATAATAGGACTTGTTTTAGTAGGCGGATTAATTAAAGAAAAATCAATAGAAAAATTAGATACACCTCAAATAGAGAAATCTAAAAATACAACTTCTACCTTTCAACCAATGCCTACTTTCGGCATTTACGAAGTTTGTTCTGAAATTGAAGATTGTAATCCTGAAGAAGGAATAGAGAAAATCAAAAAAACTGGAGCTGATAGCGTGATTGTTACTGTTGTTGATGAAGACGACTTGAAATCAGTAAGTTATTATCCCTCTCAATATCTTCCCTTGGCTGATTATGTATCTGACAATTATTTGAAGCAAGTAGTTGAATCGGCTCACAAAAATAATATCAAGGTCTATGCATCAATAAACATACCTCATAATTATTGGTTGGCAAGACATCCGGATTGGATTGCTGTTTTATCTGACGGTAAAGCAGCTGATTATTATGAAAGCGATTATTTTCACAGAATTGTTCCTCCGTCAAGAATAATAGCTGAAAGCGAATGTAAGGATTTGCTTAAAAATATAATTAATGAAATAATTAGTTATGGTGTGGATGGCATTGATATTAATGATAACTTTCAATTTTCGGAACAATATCTTGAAGAAAACGGGACAACACTTTATTCTAGTTTTGATGACTTTACTATTAAAAAATTTGAAAAAGAGACGGATATTGCTGTTCAAGGAAATTCTCCCAAAAAGTGGGCAACATACATAGAAAGTCATCAGGATATTTATAAAAATTGGCTGAAATGGCGGGCTGAACAAGTAACCCAGCTTCTAAAAATTTTAAAACAGAACATAGAAGATAGCGGAGTTGATATTCCTTTACGGCCCCATATTTTAACCCATGAAGACCCTTATGTATATTATGGTCTTGACTACTGGGAAATAGCCAAAGAGGTTGATGTGTTATATGTGATGATTGCTCCTGAACAACCAAAAGAAAAATATTTTGAGATAATAAAAGATTGCCAAGATACGCAAACAAAAAGAATAGCCGCTTCAACATACCTTTTTAAAGAAATGGGTAGTCCAGAATTAGAAAGAGATGAAGAAAAAATATTACAAAGAATGAAATGGATAGTAGGCGCAGGAGCAGACGAACTCTATGTTTATAATTTTAGATTGATTGAGGAAGGCAATCTCTGGATGAGTATTAAAAGTATATTTGACAAAATTAAGAAATAGAACAAGGAAGGGATAACAATAGGACGAGGATAGAACGTGGGGCTTGACAGGGTTTTATTTTTCCCTAAACTTAATAATACAGAAAGCATTGGCGAACTATTGCTTTCGGCGTTGACATTTGTTTTGGTTAGTTATAGTATTAAAAATACTAAATAAACATCTACTTAGAGGAGGAACTGGGTAGAACATTTATCTAAAGGAGGAAATAGATAAAGAATTAGTGGAAGTTTATAACACCCGGGAGATAGATATAAATAAAAACCTACTTCAGAAACTTCTTCGTAAGAGGGGAAGTTTTTTTGTTTTTCTTAATCAATGGAGCGTGGACCGAGCACATAATTTCTTATATGCTCGGCTTGGGCTCCATTTTTTTAATGGAACGCAAAGGTCGGTCCAAGAAGAAAAACAATTAATACCTAACTATCTACTAAGTTTAGTAGGCTTAAGCTTGGCTTAGTAGGCATTAGTAGGTAAAAAAAATGAAAAAATTAATTGCTTTATTGCTAATAGCTGGAATAGCTATTATGACTACTGGTCCAGCATTAACCGCAGGTACTGGTAATGGTGATGTTGATACTAACTTAACTCGTGGTCAAGGCGGTGGTTCAGATCCCATTATTAAGACAAAATGGGAGATGAAAACATGTACTCAAGGAGAAGATGATTCAACAGATCCCGGTGCTCAATTTGACGCTCCTGGTGTCTGGGGTGCAGAGATGGAGTATACTGTTTGTGCTATTGCTACTGACCCTAATGGCGCTGTAGATATTGATGGCGTTTATGCTGACATTTATTATCCAGAAAATAGAGCTTTTCATCCTCATCCCGGTTATCCTGATGTTATAGGTGGTGGTACTCCTTCTGTTCCAGATTACGGAATAGATGGTTGCGGTGCTTTTATTGAAGAGAACACTCTTCTTCAATTGCCCAAGATGGAAGGTTATCAATTGTTCTGCGAAGATATTCGCACTAACAACAATAATCTCCCAGTATTCTTTGGCGCGTACAATTATGATGAAATTTGTGGTCCAGAAGGAGAGTTAATGAAAGAAGAGGCCTATGTTTATTGCGACCAGAAATCCATAACTTGGGAAGACCCAGCTGGTATGTATAGAGTTAAGGTTTTTGCCCAGGACCAAGCTGGTAATTCCAGTCAGGACGCAGTTAACTACTTTGAGTACTTACCATTTACTGGTTTTGACGTAGATTTTAATGCTGTAAGTTATGGTGAGGTATTGCTAAATGTCCACAAGAAAATTTCTGGTGATAAAACTTTCGGAACTACTGATAAGCCGACCGTGAGAAATACTGGTAACACCAGATTGAATATGTGGGTTGCTCAGGATGATATGGCTTTAGGACAGAGTAGCGGCCTATGGAATGTAGAATATGACGCCAGAGTAGGTAATAATGAGGAAGATTGGGGCTATTATTCTCCATTTAAGTTCAAAGGCGATCCTGGAATACCAGGACCGTATGACTATGAGCAATTGGAGGATATTCTTGACCTGTCTGAAGAAGAAGAAATGGATTTCTCTATTTTGGTGACAAAATGGCCTGATGGCGGTGATTATTATGTTGGCGAGATGTGGTTGAGTGCTGCTATGGCAGATTACAGACAATGTGTTGAACAATAAGCTGAAATGAAATTTTTTAGGGCGTTCCTTGTGACGCCCCCCACCACTTTGAAGATTCAAAGTGGTGGGGGGCTTGACAAGATTTCTGTGGTGTGATAATGTCAAGACATCTTTTTGACAAAAAGTCAAGAATAATGTATCATATTGAAATATGAAGAAAATAATTTATTTAATAATAATTCTTTTAATACTTAGTTTTGTATTACCTCAAATTACCTTAGGCATTGGACAGCTTACCAAACCCATTATTATCAAAGATGTTTTAAGGGGACAAGAAGTTACCGCTATTCTTAAATTATTTAATTCAGGAGACAAAGAAGTAACTTATCAGTTCAAAGCCAATGGCGATATAAAAGAGTGGGCAAGTTTTTATGAAATTGAAGATAAAAATTTAGAAAATGCTATTACTGAAATTCAAATTCCTGCTGAATCTTCTATCAATGCCGTTGCAAAATTTACAGTTCCAGAAGATACGCCCAATGGCGATTATTCAGGGGAAGTAGCTATAGTCAGCATACCAGTCAAGGACAAAGAAACAGGCAAGATTATGGCTACAGTATTTCAGAGAGTTGGAAGAAAAGTTTCAATTACTGTTACTGATGAAGAAATCATTAAGTTTGATGCCACAATTATTCCTCTAAAATATGGAATTGGTAAAAACGAGCCATTAAGAATTAAAGTTATTTATGATAATCAGGGCAATGTGGCAATTAGACCTGATATTCAGTTGAAAATCTTAAAAAGCAACGAGACCATTTTCAATGCTATTTTTCCTTATCCCGAAGATGAAAAAGCAGTAAGGCCTTTTGAAAGAAAAGTTTTTGAAAATTTAATTGAATGGCCTACAGCTGGTCAAGAAAACGGCAGATATCGCGCAGAAGTTAAAGTTTTGCTTAATGGTGAAATGATAGAAGAAGATGATTTCCGTTTTATTGTTGGTTTTGATTGGAGTAAATTCTTAGCTTCTATTGCTGTTATTGGTGGAGGAAATATAGTGCTTGCTTGGTTCATTATTGGCGGAGTTTTAGCAATGTTAGCAGGTATTTTGGCTGCTTTCTATAAAAAACCCCAATTTTTTAAAGCCGGAATACAGAGAATTAAAAGCATTCTTTAACTAAATTTTCAATTAAAAATTTAAGTATAATATGTTTAAAATCAAAATCATAAAAAAAAGAAAGAAACAAGGAATACAAGTCGGTATTAGTTTAGATTTTCAGACCTTAAAGACCAAGCAAAAACTTTTTGAGTTTAGAAATGCTATTTGGTCTGGGTTTTGTGCTATTCAACAGTATTTTAATCTTAAACTTCAGTCATTTCGCATCATTTTGCGAATTTTACAGGCAAATCCTCAGACAATTTCGCTGAAAACAAAAGAAAAAGAAAATAAGTTTTTCCTTTCTTGGGAGGAAAGCTCTAAATTAAAAAACAAGAAAATAGCAGAGGGGTTTCATTTAGTTCATTCTTTATTTAAAGCCGTCTTCAAAAATTTTAGAAAACAGAAGATAAAAATAGCCAAAGGAGTAGCTGCAATCAGTATTATTGCTTTAATTTTACAGCTCTCATTTTCTTTAATTCCTTTCACTAAGGCAAATAACGGACAGGGACTTTGCGCTCCGGTTGATGTTGATGTGGTTTTAATAATGGATACCACTGGTAGTATGGACGGAGGAAATAGTTCGAGTAAGTGCGAATGGAAATATCGAAAATGGATAGATAATGAATTCGGTGGCTCGTGGCAGTGTAAACGGGACGACGATACTGAATACGACAAAAAACTTACTTTAGAAGAATGTGAATTGAAAGGCGATTTGTGCTGTTCTGTTCTCAGTTGGTCAAATAAATGTTATAAATACACTCCAGAAATTCCCAAAAAAATTGACGCAGCCAAAGACGCAGCAATATTTTTTATTGATAAGTTAGGTATAAATGACCAATCAGCTTTGGTTTCTTTTAACACCACAGCAACCTTGGAAAAGATTTTGTCAAACGAGCATTCTGCAACTCAAACCGCTATTAATGGCTTAATTCCTCAACCAGGAACCGAAACCAATATCGCTGATGCTATTGATAAATCTAATACTGAATTAACTGCGAATAGCAATCCCCAGGCAATCAAAGCAATAATTCTCCTAACTGACGGCAAGGATTCTAATGCTGATGATATAATAGCGAGAACTCAAGAAGCCACGGCATTAGGTTATAAAATTTTTACAATTGGTTTAGGGAGCGGCGCTGATCCAATGATGCTTCAAAGTATTGCCGCCTCAACTCTCGCAAAATATCATTTTGCTGAAACTAGCTCGGATTTAGCTGGAATTTATGAAGAAATTGCTGAAGAAATATGTGAATACGGTTCAATTTCCGGGTGTAAATATTTGGATGCTGACGCTGATGGCGATATCACAGAAGACGAGAAACTTGCCGACCCGATGATTGACTGGGAAATTGTTTTATCCAGCGATTTCTCTGATAGTCAATTAACTGATGAAAATGGCTGTTATAAGTTTGCCGGTTTGGTTCCAGGTACCTATATGTTAGACGAGATATTGCCAGAAGAAGGGAATTGGATTCAAACCGTAACCCCGACGTTTGATGGTGTAAATCCCATAGGTTGGGGAGAACATATTACAAATATGGATTTCGGCAATTATCTGCCTATTTGCGGAAATAATGTTTTAGATGAGAACGAGGAATGTGACGATGGTAATTTGGAAGATGGAGATGGATGTTCTTCTATTTGTGAGATTGAGCCAGAGCCAGAGCCAGAGCCAGAGGAACCTGTCTGTGGCAACGGAGTTTTAGAAGGAGATGAGGAGTGCGATGACGGGAATACTGATGATAACGATGGCTGCTCTTCTATTTGCCAGATTGAAGAACCAGAGCCGGAACCAGAAGAACCTGTTTGTGGCAATGGAATTTTAGAAGAAGATGAAAAATGCGATGATGGAAATACTGAAGATAATGATGGCTGCTCTTCTGTCTGCCAGATTGAAGAAGAAGAACCGGAGCCAGAGCCGGAGCCAACTCCTCCTAGTGGCGGTGGCGGAATAATTCCTCGTTCGATTTCAAATGTGAAATCAACAGATATTGCTGAGAATAGCATAACTATTACTTGGCAGACCACTTTTTTTGCTACCAGCCAGGTGATTTATTCAATTGAAGACGAAAGCCATAATTTTAATCCTAATGAACCGCCTAATTACGGATATGCCCATATTACTCCAGAATACGATACAAACCCTAAAGTTACTTATCATACAGTAACAATTACAGAATTAAATCCTGATATAACATATCATTATAGAACTATTTCCCGGTCTTCACCTCCTATTTTTAGTAATGAATACACTTTTACAACTTTAGCAGCAGAAGATATAATTCCTGAAAAAACCGAAGAAATAGAAGAAGAAATAGGGGAGGAAGATTCTCTTGAAGAAATAAACGAGCAATTAAATGGAATAAGCGGTAAGGTGAATACAATAAGAGAAGAGATAGAGAAAATATTGCCAAGAGAAGAAGAACCATTGGAACAAGTTTCAAAAGTTGAAGAACAAGAAGAACCTGCCTTTGTTGAAAATATGACGGGTGAAGAAGAAATTGAAAAAGAAATCGAAGAAGAAGAAGCCAAAGAAGAAACCAAAGAAGAAACAGCTGGTCTGGAAAAAGAAGGACTATTAGCCACAATTGGAGCAGTACCTTTTAATACGAAGATAATTTTAATTATCCTTGGGATTATTATATTAGCATTGATTATTTTGCGATTAACCGGAAGATTAACCAAAAAGAATCCCACGGGAAACTCATCTCTGTAAATCTCCATAAAACAATTTTTCAGCTGGCGGAGTTTTGCTCCGCCAGCTGTTTGTTTAAAATAAAACCCGGCCGAGCACTTAATTGAATGCTCGGTCGGGTTTTAAATTCGAAATTAAAACTTAACTTCATAAACTTTCAAGCCGTTCAAAAGCCAGATAGTTTTTCCGTTTTCAGAGACAATGAAATCTTTTAAGTTGTCAAATTTTTCGCTTTGGAATTGCTTTATAATATTTCCAGCTTTATCAATGATGATTGCTCGCTTTTTTTCTGGCTCTAAAAGATAAATATAAGATAGAGCAGGGGAGACATAAATTTTTTCTGGTTTTTCAATGTCTGGAAAAATATTTAATTCTAATGTTTCTTGCCATTTTCCTGTATAATAGCGGTCAATTTTATTTTCTTTGTTTATAATCCAAATACTGCCGTCAATTGCCATTGATTTGGCACCAATTAATTTTTCTGATTTTCCCCAGATTTTTCCCTCTTTTATTATCTCACCAGCTGCAGGATTTAAAGAATAAACTTTTGAACGATAAATAATTTCTTCAGAACCAAAATCTTTTTCTTCAAAATCATTTGACAGCAGCGGTTCCCTGATATCTTCTATTTTATTTAGCGGATATAATTGCTTTTCAATAGATTCTTTTAAATCTTGGGCTTGGTCTTTTAATATAAATGACTTTTCAGTTAAAGGTAGAGTGTCTTTCCAGGCGTTTTGCAACAAAAGATTAGCTTTTTCTTCCTCTTTAAAAATTAAAAAGTTTTCAGCTTGCTCTATTTTTGCTTTTATTCCTTGTAAGGACTGATTTGCTGTTTGAATTTCCTTTTCTCTTTCGCTTTTAAAAATTAAATAACCGATTAATAATATTAGAATTAAAAGAAAGATTATGATTGATTTTCTCCGCCAGCTGGCGGAGAAAATGACTGATTTCATCTTTATTTTTAATTTATTTAAACCCTCTAATATTTTTTGAGGCAATGCCTGAATTTTTTCTGGAAAAACAATCAAGAAAGCGATTATTGATTTAAAAAATATTAAAATAGAATTAATCTTACCAAAAGAAGGTTTTCTTAATTTAGTTAGTAAATTAAGATTAAATAATTTTTGAAAAGCATTTCTTTTGAAAATTTTAACAGGACTGGGTTTCAAGATTATTAAAAGGAAAATTCCAGATATTTTAGATAGGGATTTTTTCTGCTCTTTAAAAATTTTCTTTATTTCTTTCTTCTTTGAAAAAGAACTGATTTTTTCTATAAGGTTATGAGCTTCAAAAAAATCAAGGACTTGTTCTGTGAGGGCCATAATCTTATCATCTTTTAATAATCTTCCGGAAGTAATTTTTTCAAACTTTGGTAGAGAACCGCCTTTTTGAATTTCTAAATTCTGTCCAATGTCTACAATTTCTTTTTCCCGAGAAAAAAGAAGTTTTATTTTACCTTTTTTAGCAAGATTAATCTGCCATTCCTGGCCATTCTCAAATTGAGAAGAAGATAAAGAAAATACGAGCAAATTGAGCTTTTTTAATAAATCAATATCTCCCTTTTCTCCAGCTTCATTAATCAAAAACTTATTGGCTTTTTCGAGGGCTTTTTTTAATTTCTTTTCCGGCAAGTCCAAAGAATTAAAATAATATTCCTGTTTTATAATAGAAGCCAAATTATTTAATAATTGAGAATTATTGATGCTATTATCTCTTATTTCTGCTATAATATATAAATTCCCCAGTTTTTTCTCATCATCATTTTCCGGGTCATAGCAAAAACTGTCATAGATTATATCTTTCTTTAATTTAGGATTAAATTGGAATTCAAAGATATCCACACTTTTATTATATTCTTTTTTTGTTAAAATAAAAATGGTAAGATATTAAAAGGGCATATAGCTCAACTGGTCAGAGCGTTGCGTTCACATCGCAGAGGTTTCCCGTTCGAGTCGGGATATGCCCAATAATCAATATTCTGTATGTTATTTTTAAACAGGAAACAAAACTCTTTAGGTTTTACCCTTATTGAATTATTAGTTGTTATTGCTGTAATTGGACTTTTATCAAGTATTGTTTTAGTTAGTTTAAGTGGAGCGAAAGCAAGGGCGCGAGATGCTATCAGAAAAAGTGACATGAGTCAAATCAGAAAAGCTTTAGAGGTATACTGGTCTATTTACGAACATTATCCTCCAGAAGGACACTGGTGTGATTCAAGTATAGGGCATAGTGGTGGAGCTTGCCCCATCAATCCAGCTCAAGCTGATTGGGGCCCCAATAGTGACCTTCGAGATCTAATTACTGCCAAGATAACATCTGTAATTCCTATTGATCCTATAAATAATAGCACTTATTATTACTGGTATGAACCTGATAATATTGGTCAAGGTGCTCCTCCTTGTCAAGTAAATACTTGTAGATATGTATTGTGTTATAGATTAGAAACTGGAGGAAATTATTGTTTTCATAGTATAGAACAGGGACCTTAAAACTGAGATAATATAAGATTAATTAGATTATATTCAATTAATATCAAAATTTTATTATTATGAACAACCAAAAAGACGAAAA
>JAGMAD010000040.1 GCA_023130975.1 Candidatus Parcubacteria bacterium
TATTCTTTTATCATTTGTTCTTTTAGTTTTTCGCCATGGACGATTATTAGGTTTGAATATCTTCTTGCATAATACATTACGAATCTGAGCAACAAACTTTCTTCACCAACATGGGCCTTTACATCGTGAAATGTTCCAACTAAGGGATATTTTTTTAAAAAGGGAAAAAGCGAGCAGAGCAGCACTGTACTTGCAAATTGAAAATGAATCACATCTGGATTAAATGTTTTTATTTGTTTTGTAATCTGGAATATTGTAGATAAAATTGAAGGATAATATATATGTTTTGGATTAAATAGGTGTAATTTTACATTTTTTCCGATATTTTCTAACTCATCCCTCAACACCTTGTTTGGCAGCATAAGCATAACTGTCTCTTTTTGAGATAGTGCATTAGACAATTGAATGGTGTAATCATAAAAACCAAAGCTGAGACATACCACCCGCATTTGTAATCACCTCTTCATGTGCATTCATAAGCATGTTATATTATAGAACCCATATTGTTATATATCTTACTCTTTCTGACGAAGAGAGGAAAAACACTTCATTATACTTTTATATAGCAAAGTTAAATATAGTTAAGCAAATTACAAAAAGAATAATGACATGACCGATAAAATAATCTTTACAGTCGTAAAACACGATCTCTGCACAGGATGTGGAACTTGTGTTTCTCTATGTCCGAATGAAGCGATAGAGTTGGTGATCGATAAAAAAAAGGGCATCCACATTCCAGAAATAGATGAAAATCGATGCAACAACTGTGGCATCTGTTATAAAATCTGCCCAGGTCATGAAGTTGATTTTAAAACTTTAAATTTAGAAATATTCGGAAAAGAGCCAGAAGATGTTTTGATTGGAAATTATTTGAACTGTTATGTCGGACATGCTACTAATTACGATATCCGATACAATTCTGCATCCGGGGGTCTTATTACTCAATTGCTGATCTTTGCTTTGGAAGAGGGAATAATAGACGGTGCGCTTGTTACGAGAATGAAAAGAGATAGTCCTTTAGAACCAGAACCTTTTATCGCAAGAACAAAAGA
>JAGMAD010000041.1 GCA_023130975.1 Candidatus Parcubacteria bacterium
AACAGGTTGATCTTGAAGCAATAAGTGGCAACATATCAATAAAATATTTATCCCAAGAAGGTCTTTCTAATTTTTCCATAATTATAATATAAGCATTAAATTTCGTTTGTCAAGTAATTATTTTTATTTCCTTAATTTTTTTGGTTCTTTTGGTTTATTGTAAAATATTAAATGATATGTCCTTTGTACTCCATATTAAATTCTTCTGGATAATCAAACATCTTTTTGGCTTCCTCTATATTATTTAAATCAAAAAAACCAAGTGGCATATCTTCATAACATTTAAAAACCACCTTACTATTATTGTTTGGGTTCAAACTTCCCTTATACATAATTCCTTCTAGTTTTGTTATGGGAAAATATCGTCTATACCCATTACAAACAGCAACAATTTTAGATACAGATGTATTTTCAATATGTTTTATTAAAGACTCTATATATTCATCAGGTAAATGTGTTATTTCATCCAACAATAACACATCATACTTCCCAGAAAGGGCCTCTTCAATATCTACAATGTTGAGCGGTTCTAAACCATATTTGCTAAATAATTCAACCTCTGAATGAAACGACTCAATCCAAGCATTTGCTTCTTTTTGTCTATTATCTTTATTATCTTCAACATACTTCCAAGATTCCACGAGAATCGGGGGCATTAAAGTGTTATTTTCAGCCCTATCCCAAAGTAAAATTGGTTTGTTAACGTCCATAATTAAACGGGCTTCTCCTATGCGACCACTACGTTCTTTACACTTGCACAAATGATTAATTGCCGGTAATCCTGTATAAACAGAAATAAAATTACTCATAACCTAATCCTCCATTAAATGTAACCAAACACTTGAGCTAACAGGGAAACGCTGGTTCGCTCTCGTTAAATTATTAGTTGGAGCTATAGCTCGGTGCCGTAGCTCAACTTTTTGTTATGGTAAACACACTATTGCCCATACTTTGCTATATTTCTTTTTACTGCCTCTTCGTTATAAGGGCATGTAAAGTATTTAACTTCTTCCCAACTTAAAATATTACCAAAAGGAGGAACCCCAGATGTCGTACACCCTTGTCCCTCAAAATACTTGTCATCATTGTTTTCCAGCATATTTCTCATCCTTTTTTAAAGATAACATAAGCACTAAATCCCATTTGTCAATACCAAATATTATGCTTTTTTAATAATTTCTTTTCCCGGTCTATAGGTTTTTTAAATACCCACAAATAACTATGATTCTTTCGAGCATGTTTCTGATTCTTATATTGTATAACCGGATATTTTGATTGCACTAATACAAACATATCCTTTGCGAATAATTTAAGTTGTATAGCCAGATTGTAAATTTCTATATGGCTCCACCTTTGAATACCAGATTCCAATTCGTCCATACATTTCACCCAAAGAAACCCACCCCCTTTTAATATACGGATAGCTTCAATCATACCATCTTTATATAAATTTATAATGTCTTTATGATACATACCTTTCGTAGTATCTCGGTTAAGGTATGTTGCATCTGTAATTAGTCTTCCCGGATTATGGCAATAGGGTGGATCAAATACAACAACATCAAAACTATTATTTTTATATGGTAACTGTCTAAAATCATATGAAGCTTCGCAAGTTATTAAATCTGATGGATAAAAATCATATTTATCAATATTTATATTTTTCCAAAATATTCCTCTTCCATACGTTACATCTGCTATTCTATCTCCCTTTTTTAAATACATTTTTGCAACATGTGATATCAGAAATTTGTTATCACATTTATGTGCTGTGTAAATTCCTTTTCCTTTCATTATTTATCTCCTATACAATTATCATTGCCACCAAACACATCAACAGAACCATATTTATTTCTGTTAATTATTTTTTTCATTTATGAGTAATCCGTCAAGAATGCCCACCGTGGAATGAGTCGAAAACAAATGTTTTTTGATGGAAAACAAGTTTAATTTGTTTCATACTCCGATTAAACTTTTTCAATCCATCCGTTAACATTAAAGATTTACCTTTAGAATGTGTTCCAACAGCACTATATAAGTTATCTTGATATTCAACTATATCTTTGGGCTGAATACTATATCTCTGTTTTCTTATAGATCTCCGACCTTTAAAAACTTTATGAGCACGGTATTTCCGTAGAGATTCCGGTAAATTTTCCCTACTCCGTGTTCTTTTTTGAGAGCTCAGCTCTTTGCCTGATTTCTTCTTACCATCTCTCAAATCAATATATTTTGCATCATAAAACTTTTCTAAACAACGGTTATTCTTCCGTTTCTGAATTACCTGAATACCATCATGTCTTTTCTGATCGGTTCCATCAGCAATTACAAATGCGTCATTATGATGGGACTTTTCCATGTTTAATTGTTTCCGTTTAAATTTTGTTTGAACTCCATAAGTGTGCTCACATTGTAACCGATCAATTAATTTCCATCTTATCATTGACATGAAAGTTGCTTCACGGAAACTTTTCAATTTCGGTTTCCAACCATATAGATAACCATTTTTCTGATGATCTTTCGGAGTATGACAAAGTGTACCGAGAGTAATTAAACTACTCGGTTTGTTTGATCGGTCTCCTTTCCAATAATTCACATGGTGAACTTCCAATATAATGCAATTACCTTTACAATTTGGATTTTGACACTTATGACCATCTCTGTGTAAAACATATTCCCTCACATCACTGAAACCTTTTTGTTCTCCATTCTGGTAGTCTTTATTTTTGATTTCCGGATTCTTAATTTTTTGTATATCGAAATTTGCTACTTCTACTATCGTTCTAGTGATCGGTAAAAGTTGTTTAATTTTCTCAATGAATCGGACATGACTATCCAGTTTATGTCGGATAGATGGTGCTAACCATCCTGGACCATTTACAGTCTTCAAAAATCCGGGCTTCCTAAATCTTAATCGATTACGTCTATGTTTCCGATACATTTTTCTTTTTGTTAACCGCTCACTTATACCTTTCAATAAAGTTAATTCCCCACCTATTAGTTCTTTTGTTTCAGTTACTGCTGAAAACCCGATATAAGTATAACCGGAATCTATTCCTAATGTAATCGGTTGTTTATATTTTGAACTTCCGTAAATTAGTCCAATAGTGTACGGAGCACGGTTTACAACAACCGCTTTACCGTTTTTCAACAAAGTCTTAGCCTTTTTCGAGCTACAAGGCATTAGAGCCTCACCGTATCTATTTAAAACATAAACCATTCAGTATTCCTTGTTGTTTTTAATACCGTCTAAAATAAAAAGTCCGGCTCGGAACAATTTAACCGTTTAATCCACATCGACAATGTTAAAACGCTTTTCAAGAGGTTGACTCGGCATAACCTATTAGCCGTGTTTACAGAGCCCTGTTAGTGATCCGAACTTGTGGAGCATCCGGACTAACCTATATATCGTCTTAACGTAGCCAAATACAAAACACGTATCTGGGGCTTAGTCTAGTCAACCGGGTCTTACAGACCCACGATTTTAACCGCAAGTAGCTGATGACAATAAGGTGGGTCAATATTACAACATTAACTAATAATATGTTAAAAAGGTATATCCCCATAGTCTACGGTCATTTGTGTTGCCAGTTGAAAATCTCTTATAACAATTTGGTAAGGTTTGCTGCTTTTTCCGCCATTTCTTAGTATATATGATGGATGATATGTAGGAACAATTTTAATTTCATCTACGCAATCAAAAACTTTGCCTCGAATACTTCCCATACTTGTTTTATTATTCGTTCCTAAAAGATTTATTGAGGAGTCTTTGCCCAAAGTAATAATTACACGTGGTCGTATGGCTTCAATTTGAATCATTAAGTAAGGAAGGCACGCATCTACCCAACCCTGTTCTAAGGATTTCCCAGCTGCCAGATAACATTTG
>JAGMAD010000042.1 GCA_023130975.1 Candidatus Parcubacteria bacterium
CCAGCAGCCCGATTTATTTCTTTCAGCATGGCTTTCATTCTGTCTTCAAACTCTCCACGATATTTTGTACCCGCAATCAAACTTCCCAAATCCAAAGCAATAATTTCTTTTTCTCTCAAGCTTTCCGGAACATCTTTTCTGATAATTCTCTGAGCCAGTCCTTCAACAATAGCAGTTTTCCCTACCCCGGCTTCACCGATTAAGACCGGGTTATTTTTGGTCCGACGGGAAAGAACCTGCATCAATCGCCTGATTTCGTTTTCCCGACCGATGACCGGATCAAGCTTGCCCTGGCGAGCCAGTTGATTGAGATTTCTGGCATATTTTTCTAAAACCTGATATTTTGTTTCTGGTTCCGGATCAGTAATTCTCTGGCCTCCTCTGATCTGACTTAAAATTTTTAAAACCTCTTGATAATTTAACTTGCCGAATTCCAAAGCCGCTGTGCCTCCAGCTGCTGACATAAAATTAACATTTTCTAAAATTTCTTTTGCTTTAGTAGAAGTGTCAATTAAAGCTAAAAACATATGTTCTATGGAAATAAATTCATCATTCATTTTTACTGCTTCCTGTCTGGCTCTATCTAAAACCTTTGCCATATCCTGTGTTAAATAAAACTGACCAAATGCCTGGGGATTAGCAATGCTGGAGATTGTGCTTAAGGCCTTTTTTGTTCTTTTCTTTAAATCATCTATATCTACGCCTAACTTCTGAAGCAAAGTTAAAACCACGCTTTCTTCTTGGGAACATAAAGCGTAAAGCAGGTGCAGGGCATCAATTTGCTGCTGGCCCATTTCTCTGGCTGAATCTTGAGCCAAGAGTATTGCCTCTTGGGCTTTATGTGTGAAATTAGCACCTATCATACACTTTCTTTTTACTATAAAATACGCAAAAAATCAACCCTTTCTAAAATAAAAAAGGGAGGGGTAAAAATGTACCACCTCCATATATATTGAAGATATTTTTATTTTGTTTTTTTATACTCAGTCGGAGTACCTGATTTTCTGAACTACTAAAGCCCAAATCTGTTTTTTTGTATCACCAGTTTTTCCTCGGCATTTTGAGGCCGAAATTAAAGATTCCTAGGTGAGCTGTTCCATATCTTGAGATTCTGTGGGCTTGTCTTCACCATACTTTTAATTATTGGATATCTTGCGGTTTTAGCAAATATCGCTGCGATCATAATTGCATACATGACTGAGTTTATTGGGAATGGCTCGGCTTTTTTGTAGGTCTTCGCTATCCACATCGCTACCACTATGATTATTCCTGCTATGGCTATAGCTGCCAGTTCTGCTAAACTAACCACTCCGGCTGTGTTTGCTATACCTGAAACCATTGGTCCCAGAGCTACAGATACTGGCACAAGAACCACTCCTGCTATTGCGAATGCCATAATAAATGACACAAACAATCTTTTGTTCATTTTTTCCTTTTGCCTTTTCGGCATATCACCTCCTATTCTTTTTAATAGCGAACGGGACTGCTTCCACATCCAGTCCTTTTGGCTTTCTCTGCCCAGTCCTTTTGGCTTTCGCTCTTATTGATTATCATCAAAAGTCAAGAAGGAGCTATTTTGTAAAAATTTATATCGTAAGGGTACCCGTCATCACCCTCAACTCAAATCAACGTTATGATTTCGTTTATCCCTTACCTAAAAAGGGTTGCTGCAAGAGCTATGTTTTTATTGTTGGAAGCAGTATTCAGTCCACCAAAAAATGATGAACTAAATGCTGCTCCCAACTTTATATTATAAAAGAACTATATTATCCACATCTATTATCTATAATAAACAATCCAAGATAAATGTCAACCCCGCACCTTTAATGGATAGGTGAATTCATTCTATGAATTCACAAAGTATAATCGCCTAACAAAGATTAACTGAATTTGTGATGGTTGACTGATAACCATTGTTTGAGATAAAAATAATCCATTAAAGGTGCGGGGTTGACCCCAAAATTATTCTTCGCGTTCAGCTAAAGTAACCCAGATTGTTTTTTCCTTGTTGCCAGATAAAATTTTTAATTTCACTTTATCGCCTGGATTGTATTTTAAAATAATTTTTGCTAAAGAATTGCTAATACTGATTTTCTCATTATTAAATTCCAGAATAATATCTTCTTCTTTTAAGCCAGCTTCTTCTGCTGGTGAATCAGGAAAAATAGCTGATTTGCCAGCATCTCCAGAAACAATCAAGGCGCCGTAATCAACTGACAAGCCCTGCTCTTCTTGGATTTTTTCATTAATTAAAACATAGCGAACTCCTAAAAAAGGATAAACAATTTTCCCTATTGTCTTTACCTGCTCAATATCTTTTTTGGCTTTATTAACTGAAATAGCAAAGCCAATGTTTTGAGCACCAATAACAGTGGCGGTATTAATGCCTATCACTTCCCCTTTTAAATTTAAAAGAGGACCGCCGGAATTTCCCTTGTTGATTGCCGCATCGGTCTGAATGACATCTTCAATGGTCTCCACCAAGCCGCCGCCAGAAGCAGTAATGGTCCTGCCTAAGCCGGAAATTACTCCCAAGGAAATAGTATTCCTGAATTCTCCCAAAGCATTGCCAATAGCAATAACTGTCTGGCCAATCTGGAGATTAGAGGAATCGCCTAACCTTGCTACATTAAAGGGTTTAATCTCTGCATCGCCATTATGATTTGTTGTCATCTCCTGCTCTATTTTAATGATAGCCAAATCCTGAACCGGATCCCGGGCCAAAACCTTGGCTGGAAACCTTTTACCGTCATTGGTGAAAACAGTATAATCAGCTTCTTCGTCCAAAACCACATGTTTATTAGTTAGAATCATTCCCTCTCCAGAAACAATAAAGCCAGTTCCGCCGCCAACTTCCTTTTTCTCAGTACCTTTTTGACGGTATTCTGGTATCTGAAGTTCAAGGGGCCAATCTTGACCAAATGGATTTATGTAATACTGCTCTATAACTGGTACATCTTTGGTGATTATTATGCTGACTACGGCTGGAGATGTTTTTTGAACCACTTCAATAATTTTTTCCTCCTGACTGGTTTGAGGAATATACTCTTTTTCTGTAATATGCTTTTCAATTATTTTTTCAGTTTCCGGTATTTCAATATTAAGTTCTAAAAGATAATCTTTTACTTCCTGATAGAAATAATAACTGAAAAATCCTCCGGCTAAAAAGCCGCAGATAGAAGAAATAAGGATGCTTAATATTAAAATTCTCCAAAGAAAACCTTTCTCTATTTTCTGGTTTTCAGGAGTTTTTATAAATTTTGGAAACTTTAATTTTGGTAATTCGTATAAGTTCATACTTTTTTATTTCGGCGGCGAGAATACCCTGCTGTTTACAGCGGGAATGAAAGCCGCCGAAAGAACTCGCCCGAAGGGATACCCTGCCCCTTAGGGCAGGGTAGTTCATAATGGATTTTTGAACATTTTTCAAACATTTTTTTTAAAACGGATCTTTTTCGTTGTCCAAAAACCCATATATTTGCCGAACATCAATCTGGTCTGGGCATCAATAGCCGGAATGGCTCCAAAAATTATTAAACTAAAAGGCAAAAAAAGCCATTGCGTAAGTATAAAAAGATGTTTCCAGCGACCAAAATAAAAAGGACGAAGACCTATTAATAAGGTGTTAACAACCAAAAATACTACCACTGCAAAAAGAGCTATTTTCATTAAATTGCCAGTAATACTTGGAAGATTATAAGAGAGTAAGCTTGTCTTGAATTCATCACCACCCAAAATAATAGGCAGCCAACCCAAAAAAAGAATAATTAAGGCATTGGTTGCCCAAGCCCAACATCCTTCTATCATTAAAAATGCATAATGAAATTTTTTCCTAAAGGAAATCTGCTTATTTTTAAAGAAGCCGAATAAAAGATAAGGAATACCTTCACTGCCCCAAGCCCAACGCCGTTGTTGTTTGTATTGATTGATAATAGTTTCTCTTAAAGTTTTATCAACGCAGTTATCTTGAGAAATAGGATAATGAAGAGGCACTGTTTTGTAATTACCATTAAAAAATAAAAATGATTTCCAAAATATGCCGGCATCTTCGGAAACAACATTACTCTGCCAAAAATCCATTTCTACTAAGGCCTTAAAACTCATAGAATGAGAGGAATAAGTAACTAGCTTTTCCGGACGTTGCTGCTGTATCATCTGCCAGAAAACATTACAGCAGGCAACAATTCTTGAAAAAAATGGTGCTGCCTCAAGATTGTTTAAATATAAAGGAATTGGTTGAAAACTGGAATGAAACGGCTGAGAATCAGTAAGATAATAATAGGTCAAACAGGAAAAATACTGAGGGAAAACCTGGGTATCAATATCAAAACTGGAGATAATAATTTTTTCATAAGGAATTTTTTCTCGGTCTATTATTTTTTTCTTTGCTTCCCTACCAGCCCAGCACTCATTGGAACCCTTGCCGGCAATCTCTCCTGAAATATTATTTGGATGTTTGGTGATTAAAAATTTATAAAATTTATCACCGAACTCTTTCTCTATCTCTTGAGCCACTTTCTCTGCTTCTTCTCCTGCCCTTTTTTCTATGCCTAAAACAACAATCATTTTATTTTTAGGATAATGACAATCTACTAAGGCCTGAAAACTTTCTCTGACTATCTCTATGCTTTCTTTATACATTGGAAAAATAACTAATTGATAAATATCTTTCCAACCCTTAAGCGCCAACTTGGGATTGTAAACCGATAATTCATCTAATTTTTTTTGCCAGTCAGTATTTAAATTTTTATTAAGTTTTATATAAGAGAAAGCTAAACAAGAAGAAAAATAAATACTTCTTAACAACCAATAAACACAGAAACTAATAATAAAAATAGCTGCCCAGATCGGACGAAACCAAGATAAAACAAACATTCCAATCAAGGTGAGCCAAACTAAAGTACCAGGAAAAATTTCCAAAGCTCTATAGATGATCCTTTCTTTTAGATCCTCAACATCAGGCGCCTTGCCAATTTTTAAATAATAAGGTATAACCATAAAATTTTTAATTTTTAATTTTGAGTAGCTATTACTTTTTTCGCCTCGTCCCATATCCTATTATCGTTTTGTTTTGTTTTGAGCCAATACCACCATTCTCCTCCCCAAAGATAAAATTCTTTCAAGCCAGTTTTCTTGGCAAAATCAATGTTCTTCTTGAATTGTTCTAAATTCATTGTCTTTTTCTGCTCTTCAAGAGATAAATCATATAGTAAAACTGGACCCCAAGGTTCTGTCTGCAATTCAGTGCAAATTACTTCTTTATTAAACAATCTTTGGACAATTTGGGCTTTGCGCCAATAAAAAATTGGGGGAGAAGGATAACTGACGTAAATCCTGGGCTTATGAAACCAAACCTTTCTGTATAAAGAAATACCTACTATATCGCCTAATTCTGCTCCTTGAAACCAAAAAGAACCAGTGCCGCTCTCTGTAATAATAATTTTTCTGTGGTTAAAATCAACCCCCACACCATAACGAGGACTAACTTCGTTAATTTTGACGCCTTCAGCGTCCTGTCCTCGTTTGGTGTGGGGGTCAATGGCTTTCACTAATTCTATCTCTTCTTTTACAAATTCCTCTCTGATTTCAGGACATTCTCCAAATTCAAAAAAAGGTTCATTCTCCACCTGCCAAGCAATTATTGAATCTGAATCTTCATATTTTAAAACTATTTCTTTTAGTAAACCTAAAATCTCTTTTTCTCTTTCTTCTCGGTTTAAATCTTCTGCCCAATTAGGAATGTGGCATTCTGGCCAGCGAGGAGTTTTCATACCAATCACTAAAATAACTTTTATTTCTCTTTTTTCTGCTTCTTTAATTTGCCAGTCCAAATCATCAAAGGCATATTTGTCTTTTTTTGGCTCAATTAAATCCCAGTGAGTAATTAGCCGTAAATTTTTTATTTTTAAATCATCAAGTAAAGCCAAATATGTCTCTTTCCAATCAAGGTTTAGATATTGGCTATGCTTTTGGGAAAAACTTACTCCCCAAGTAATTTTTTCTTGTTGAGGTGCTTGACCAATAAAAAAATAGCTGAAAATTGCTAAAAGAAAAATCAGTAAACCAAATAGAAAATATTTTGAAATCTTTTTCATTTCCTTACTATTATTATACTTTATTAGATTTGTTATTCAAAAAATAAAATTGTCAGAGAACAGTTCTCTGGCAATTTTGAGTTTTACTTATAGCAATGCGATCACAATTCTATAAGTAATACAAAATATTTATAGAAAATAAAAAATTGCTCAATTCTCTAATTTTTTTCTAAACTTTCTATCATGATAAAAATTATAGAGCAAAAGCATTAATGTTATGGTTGAAATTATAGCTAAACTGACTATAGCTATTATCCTCCAATCCAACCCCTGCCAAAAACCCTTTTCAAGCTCAATGTTTTGGTGTATTCCTTCGCCTTCTTTTACTTCAAAAGGTTCTGTTTGAAAATCAAGGTACCTGTCTGCTTCAACTTTGAGATAGTATGTTCCTTCTGGAACCAAAAATGAATACTCTCCTGTTTGTCTAGTAATCTGAGGATTGATTTGCTGATATTCATCTGCCTGCCACAACTGGTATGCCTGCTTTTCAGTATTAAGCCAGTAAAGGAAAACCTCAGCATCTTTTATCCTTGCTTCACCCTGAGGTAAATTAGTATAAATATATCCTTCAGGATCAACCAAGGTTATTACTCTTAATTCTTTGTTTTGTATATCTTCATCTTCAAAATCCAATAAAGCAATAAGTTCGTATTCGCCAGCAACTAAAGGTGATTGGAACTCAGCTGTGTAAATGCCATCTTCATCAGGATCTGTAAGTTCAAATTCAGCTAAAACAAATCTTGTATCTGCATTTTGAGCCAAAACAGAAGAAACAAATAAATCAGAAAAGCTATGTTTGGGATTGGAATTTATGCTTTGTGATTTCTCTCTAAGGGTAAACTGTGCTTTAATGCTCTTTACCGAAGAAGACGGTTTAACTA
>JAGMAD010000043.1 GCA_023130975.1 Candidatus Parcubacteria bacterium
CAGCTTCAATTAATGAAGCGTTGGTGACCTCTGATTACACTGTGGGGGCTAGCGGTATTACTATCAATCAAAATATAGGAGCAGCTGAAGGAGATTGCTTGTTAATTACGGATAGAACTCATGATGATTATTTTCAATTAGACGGAGCACCTACTGGTGGCGGAACCGTACTTTCCTTTAGTTCCACTGCAATTGCTAATAATTATGTGGCTAATGAAGCAAAGGTACAACTTCTCAGAGAGCAAGATCCAGACGCGGGGCCTTCTGCCTGGTTTGAAGATGTGGATAAGATAACGAGGCATGGTATAAAGACAATGATAAATTCAATTGACTTTTCGGAGTAATTTTTTAAAGTTGGCGGGAGAGATTTAAATTGGCTGAATATATAATTAGAAATTCACTAAATCCTGATAAGGTTGTTAAATGTTCTATTACATTTAGGAAACTAACAAATAAAGACGATAGGGCTGAGCCCATTTGGTTGGTACATATTGCTACAGATGAGCCGCATAAGAATGGTGGTGATATTACTCCTGCTTTTATTCATTTGGCAACTTCAGATAACTTGGATTTGGAAATTAATCGTGCTACAGAGAAAATAGCTTCACAGGTGGCTTGGGGTGAGTTAAGAGAAGATCTTAGGCCGCCAATAGTTTCTATTATTGAACCGGCCAATGATTTGGATAATGTTGATATCATGTCTAATGTAATATTTGAGATTGAGGACTTATTGCCCGCTGCTGGAATTGATATGGATAGTATAAAAGTGTCAGTAAATGGTATGGACGTAACCGAGAATTTAGAGATCTCAGGTGATCCTTACAAATATAGGGTTACATGGAAACCGTTTAAGCGTGTCTTGGATTATTATTAAGGAGGAATTATGGTAAAGGCTAAGGACTTTTGGAAATATTTATGTGATGGATTAGATTACAGGTTGTTTGCCGGTGTGCCTTGTTTAGGACTTAATTCATTGTACAAGACAATGAACAAGGATATGCTTCATTATATGCCTTCCGTCAACGAGAGAATAGCGTTTGGAATAGTAAGCGGTGGTTGGCTTGCAGGATTCAAGGGAGGGGTATTATTACCGGCAAGTTTTTTGGCCGGGCTAAAAAATGAAATACAGTTGATCAAAGATTTCAACATACCAATGTTACTAATTGTTTATGAAGATGTTAAAGTAACATATCCATTTTGGCATAAGGAATTATCAGAGGATTTTAAAAAGGATTTAGATAAATTAACGGGTAGAGGCAAGCCTTCCATTTTGTTGATAAAGGAGGGGATATTAAAATGAAAATTTGTTGGGATAATATGGAAAAAATTATTTTTACTCAGAACGGGACTTTTAGATCGTTAAACAGTAAGATGGAATATATTGAGAAAGATGTTTGTGAAAATTGTGGAGAACCATATTTAGCACAGAAATTCGGTATTGGTTTATTTTGTAGTCGTTCTTGTTCTAAAATGGGGAAGAATAATCCAGGTAAAGATTGTTATGGGATTTTGAATCCTGGCTATAAAGGTGGCGGTTTAGTTGTATATAATCTTTATAAGGATAGATTAAATTCTTATGAGGAAGTCCGTGAACAAAAAAATACTGGTATATTGGAAGCAAGGTGTGTTTATTGTGGACAATGGTACGTCCCAACAAGTAGATCAGTTGCTAATAGACTTAAGTCCATTAATCATTTAAATTGTGGTGAGGGCCGTCTTTATTGTTCAGAAAACTGTAAGCAGGCTTGTCCAACATACAATAGAAAAATGTATCCAAAAGGTTTCAAGCACACGACTTCCAGAGAAGTTAATCCGTATTTACGACAAATGGTTTTAGAACGGGATAATTGGACATGTCAAATTTGCGGTAAAACAATAAAGGAAGCCCAATTACATGTCCATCATACAGATCCAGTTAGACAGCATCCAATGTTTCAAAATGATATGGACAGCTGCATTACTTTATGTAAACACTGTCACAAAATGGTACACTCTGTAAAGGGATGTAGATATGTGGATTTACAATGTAAAACGGAAAGGGGGTATCAAAATGAAAAGGCAAACCATAATAAAACTATTCTCGTCATATCTAAAAGAGAATGATTTAGCAATATTTGCCGGAAATAATATATGTCGAGAGGCATTTTTTAACGACAGGGAAGGAAATTTTTATATTGAAGATGAAACTGGAATTGGCCTCTCCTTAGCATTAGGAATTGCAATGTGTGCTGATAAACGAGTATTCATTTTTTGCGATGATTATTATCTTCTTAAAGAACTGAGCGCTTCTGTACATATAGCATTGAGTAAATGTAAAAATATATTTCTTGTTGTTTTGGTAAGCGGAGAATACCAATATTCTGGACATAATCCAACTATATTTAATGAGATTAATACACCCAAATCAATGATGTTTGGTATGGGCTTTATTACAAACGATTATACTAAACATTTTAGTAATGCACAGAGAGCTAAAGAAGTTAAAAATATATTAAAAAATTTATATGGTCCTTTGTTTATTGTGATATATGTTGACTTGGGAGAAAATAAAAAAGCTGGTGAAATCGGTTTGACAATTATGGAAAGAGTGGAACGTTTGACTGGTTTTTTATCTGTAGAAGGCACATCTTCATACGTGCCACAGGATATTAATTTTTCTTTTAAAGGGAAGGGTAAGGAGTGATATGAAAATTTGTTGGGATAATTTAGAAGGTGTTTATTTAACGAAGAACGGGAATTTTAAAGAGGGAATACGCTTAAAGAGTATGAACTTCCGAGTATAAATTTTTTTCGGAGGGAGGAAAAATAATAATATGGCTTACGAGAACATTCGTTTTAGAAAACAGAATATAGCAATAGTGGAAGGTTATTTCTGGTGTATGGATAATGATTCTGATTCAATCACCATCAAGACAGATGATGGTACTGTTTCTTTCTCTTACCCCCTTGATACTACAATAACCAATACAGTTTTATCACTTGAATATGATGGAAGAAATATATGGTCACTTGAAAATACTGGTACTGATAAAATGACCGTGAAAAGATGGTATATAAACAACTATGTTTGTACGCTTAGAAACACATTTGATTTTATACCTGGTGGATCTCATAAGTACTCGTCAGAGGCTATGACAATCGAGCACTATCATACAACTTTTTCAGATTATGAATCTGCTGGTTCATCTACTCTCAGTGTGGTTGATGGTTCAAAGATGAGCAGTGGGTATACGATCACATTGGGACCGAATAATAGTGGCCAAATAGAGGAGGTATCTGTCAGTTCAGCAGCACCAGATCATGTGAATATAAATGGGACAACTCAATACAATCACGAATCCGGTACACCGATTTCCTTTTATACGAATATTTGGTTATTCAATGATTATAGCGGAGTAAGTGCCGATACTGGAGCATTATATAAATTCAGTGCATATACCGGATCGCTGGTAAATTACTACCCAAGTGGATCTTTTAAAGACATCAAGGCTTGTTCTTTTTATGATATGGT
>JAGMAD010000044.1 GCA_023130975.1 Candidatus Parcubacteria bacterium
AGACTGCCTTAATCTTGCTGTGGATGCTGTTGATATATCCTCGCTCATTTATTGGTATTCTTTCTTTTAGGCGTTTCTCAAGTTCTCGGTTAAGATCATGCATGGTTGGAAAATGAGAAGATTCAAATGTTTTATTTTTTTGAAACAGCCGGTTTTGAACGAATTCTGTTAAAAAAAGTTTTGAGGCTGTTCTAAGCCCAAAGATTTCTGTTGTTATTTCACTAAAAACCATGAGCCATTCTTTAAGCTTAACACTGGGAGGAGGCTGCAATGGATTAAAAAAGAATTCTTTATCCCATCTTAAGATTATAAGATCGTCCATATAATGCCTTAGAAACCTTGAACCCAGCTTTGCAGTATCAAAAACCAGAAACGGAATCCCAAGTCGATTGAGTTCTACTTGCATAACCCTTAAAAAATTTGATTTACCAGCCCCGGAAGAGCCACAGATCAAAAGATGTTTCACTAACTCTTTTTTCAAAATCCCAAAAATCATTTTAGAATTATGGATATATCCAAGTCTGATATCTCCCTTGACCTGGTATCCCCGCGGATTTTCAAAAATCTGACTCCTAGAATTTTGAGGGTCATGCAGGGACGGTCTTTTAAAATACCGATATTGGCTTACAGTTTTATTTATAGGGAATCTGTTTTCTGACATATAGTCCAAGCTCCTTTTCTTCTCTGATTCTACGAACTTTGAACCTCCAAAGGCCTTTTTTTGCATGGTTGCCAATTACCACACCGTCTTTAACTGTCGAATGCATTGGACAAACAGGGACACCGGTTAAATCACAGGTAAAAAGACATTTGGTGCAAATTAGTCTCTTACATACAAAGCAGGTGCCGGCTATTTCATTGATACTTCTTGTTATGTGACCACAAGCAAGCAAGGGGCTGATGATTATATTTTTGTATATTATTCTGCCAAATTGATCAGGAGATATCTGGGTTATATTTCCACCAATAAAACCAAGATATTCAACCGGGATTATCAAATGTCCACCCTGTTGAAAAATCACACGTTCTAATTCAACCCTTGAATGTCCTGAAACCACAAGAAGATCAATAAGGCTGTTAATTGGATTGTTTTCCATTTTTACCACCTCCCTTTAAGGGAATATTTTTCCGGCTGCATCAAAAACCCAGGAACTGAACTCATAAAGAAATCTTAATATTGCAGGCAAAAAGATTAATAATGCGATTAAGCCAAGCCCATACATATAAAAGTTGGAAGCTTTCTTAAGAATATCTGCTCCTTTTTCTAAAATTTTTCCGGTCTTGGTCTTTATTCCTTCATTAAACTGAGGCGACCACCGGGTGTTAAAATCGGGAAATCCGATATCCTGGGTTGGCGGATGGTAATTTTCATGCTTTTGATTTTCAAAAGGGTTCATGTGTTCTCCTTTCATTTTTAGAACTTTGAATTACTTGGAAGCTTTTTCTTTCAGAGTTGTTAACTCCGGGTGGGCTATAGACCAAGCAGCCTGCTGTTTTGTCGAATTCTAATTTGCCGGTTTGGTATGCTTGATTTGGACTCTGGCCGTTTGCTTTTAGGATTTCTTGTAGGCTTTTCATAATGTCTCCTTTTTTATAATTGATCAATCTACTGAGTTAATTATGGTTATAGTCGGTTTTTATTTCTTTTAGGGGATCTTCAAGCCCGGCAACACTGTAAACTTTATGAATGTCCTCACCATGTTCAGGTATTTGTTGATAAATGGAGTTAATGTCTTGTTCTGATTCACGAATTTGAATGAATCCCTCAAGAATATCCATGGACTTAACAATTCTGCACTTTTCACAATTTTGGCTTTCAATCGTGCAGAAATTTTCAAAACATTGTTTTTTGATTTTAGTTAAATATCCCATCTTTAAACCTCCTTTCGATATTTCGTTATTAATACGATTAGACGTTATGGAATCTGTAATAAATATTTTAATTAAAATCGATGAACCTATGGTCGGTGAAAGTGAACTAATGTAAAATCTGCCACAAATATATTTTTTTAAAATATTCGCACTTACCTTACCGACAAATTTATTAAGACCTAATTCCTTAAGATATTTAACAATATATATTTTGAGGGGTTTAAAGATGGAAAAACGAAATGAAGTGCAGAAAATCGGACTTGGGTCTGACCTGAGAGAGCTCTACAGATTAATTGATAATGGCAGAAGGACGGGGAAAATTAAAAGGAGGGGTGCATCACTAAGGACTATGTGCATGATTGGTCGTCTCCGTAGTGATAGTGCATCAAATCAATTTGTTCCGCGGAAAATAGATACCATTGGCGAGCTTTACTCTTTTTCGGAGAAAGAAATGCTTTATGGATTTAGAGGTTATAAAAGAAAGACGTGGCTTAAACTTAATGAGATACTCGGGGAGTGTGGTTTGCCTTCTCTTAATTTACCTCAAGAGTATACCTCTGATCAATAGACTTCTTAAGGATTAGGCAAAATTTGAAATTACCTTTACATGTGTAAGTATTATTGCCCCTTTTGGCATTGGGTATAGTAAAGCTATTAATAATATTTTTGTATTTTCTCAAAGTACTAACAGCATGTTTTAAACTGTCAACCATTTTATCTTGCTCTGAATCATTTTCTACATGTTCATAACTATCTCTCCAGGCACAGTGATATAATGGCAAAAATGGTAAATTCTCATCTTTATATTTCAGAAATAATATAAGTAAGTTCAAAATGTTAGAATATATTTCAATTGGTTTAAACTCAATTTCTTCAACGCCAGCCTTTTTCGTTATTGATTTGACTTCAATATTTTGATGATAAATTATTATATCGTATTGCCGTTTTTCAAAGAGATATTTGGAATGAAGTTCCTCTTCATTGACAAGAAAATTATCTGTTCCAAATCCGCTTGAACGCGCCAGATAAACTACGAACTCTTTTGTTTGTCTTTCTGATGTTTTTTGTTTAGTAAGTTTTTTATTCTTGGCTTTCGCAACGGACTCCCCAACCATCAAAGGCAACATTTCACTGATAACATTTTCTAATTTTTGTTGTAGCCCATGTGTAATTTTTAAGTTTGGAACTAAAGATATTCTTTTTTTAACTTCATCCTCACTTATGGAATCTTCATCCTTTGTACCCTGATAAGTAAAAGCAACAATCGCAATCCCGCTCATATACTCTTTAGATTCGGGGTCTGCTGTCCCAGTGATCCCAAATGCATTCCCCTGCTGATATTGAAATTTTGCAGGGTCAGAAACAATTTTATTGATGTCGGTTTTTTCAAACATCTCCCAAATCCTATCAAATCTCGACAACCACTGTGGGTAATATTGCTCAGTAAATCTCTTAGCAACTTCCTTAAGATCAATTGGTTTCATGTGTGCCATATTTTTCCTGTATCCAGGCTATCCTCTGATTAATTGATGGATGAAAGTATGAAAGAATTTCCTCACCAAAATACATTTGATATAATAGTTTTAGATTTATCTTTATCCTTTCAACTTTGGATGAATTATCATACCTCTTCACAAGGCCATCCCTGTAAGAGTCTTCTTTCAACATTGAAAAATTAAAAGCATCCTTTGGTTGCAAAAAAACATTTTTCCAGTTAACCTCTTCAATTCTTTCCAATAGAGATCTTAAAAAGCTTACCGCTTTATTTTTTTCTTGATGATTTTCAATCAACCACCTAACTGCAAACTCATCAGCCTCTTTTTCTATTCTATAAGAATTTTGGAACATAGCCAAGAATCCGTTGCCAAAAAGAGAATAATCCGAAAGGACACAAAGCAACCTTCTTAAAAAAGTATGTTTCTTAATATGCCAAATTTCATGAGCAAGCAGAGCATCAAGCTCATCTTCGTTATCATATAATTCATTCCAAGTGCCCTCTGGTATAACCAAAATATTCTTAAATATTGGGAAATCGAGATATTTAGTTTTCGCGTCAATATTTGGAGAATCAATCACTCGAATTATTGGAGTCTGAATATTTATAAATTTACATATTCCTTTTACTTTCTCAGCCAGTTGTTTCTCGATTTTTTCGTGATGATTAGATTTTTTCTTTAATAAAGAATATCTTTCCATCATCGATTTTATATTTTTTCTAAGAACAAAGAAAACAATCAAGATGGCCGGCAAAGAATATAAAAGCATTATCATCCTTTGGAAAATCATTTCATTATAAAAATGATAGTCAATTGATAAAAGAATTGATGATATAATTTTTATGTTGTAGAAAAATTGATCAACAAAAACTGATTTAAACACTAAATTTGTTTTTATCAAAGCATTTTCAAATATAGAGAACGCAAAAAACACACCAATAATATTTGCTACGGTTATCAACTGCCATAATATAAAAACAACTGAATTAAAAAGTATAGATGAATTTCCAGATTCTAAAGCTTTGTAATAGAGTGATTCCTTGTGGATAGATTTAAATCGATTTAAATTGCGAGCCACTTTGATTGGCAGACTAATGGTTGATTTTAGAAATAAAAAGGTAATAAATAAAACAAAAAACAAAAAAGATGGTATCATCAAGATAACATTGTATACATCCTTCTTTAATTCGGGAATATTAAAAAATGCACGTTGCAAGTTTTCAACTTCTATCTCTGATGGGTTTTCCAATCTCTCAATTATAAATTTTGCATCGCCTATATTATCGGAAACAAAATTAACAAAAACAATTGGTACATTTGTATAAACAGCAAAAGGGAGACACATTTCAACTCCAACAACAAGAAAAATGAATCTTTTTGAGATAGCAGGTCGCCAAGTCATTATTATTACAAGAACAATCAGAACAACAATTAAAAAAACTAGTCCATATAGGAATAGTCCATATAGAGATACGGGTATACGATAATTACCCTCAAAATTTTCTATTATTATGAATGCCAACTCTGAAACTACTGGCAAAAGAAATAAAACAGCAGATTTTTTGAGTTCTGGAAAATTTATATTATCTTGAATTAGTATTTCATTCACAAAACCTTTTGTAGTTAAGGTGGTGTAAAAGTTTTTTAAAAAAATCCCGGCCTGAACAGAGAATGCATTCATTTTGAAAAAGAAAGCCACAGATAATATATAAAAAAATAATCCTGTTGTTAATAGTTTAGCCGAAGAATAAAACTCTATTATTTTGTTCGATGACGTCACAGAAAAACCCAATAATAATAAAAAAGTACATCCAATTAAGAGAGTACAAAAACAGGTATAATAAAAGAGTTTAAATTTTTTAAAAAGATCGCATTCAATTTCTATCTGAACTTGCTCGTCAGATTTTTGTTCAAGATGCCAACGAATAATCTGTGGACTTGTGGACAGGTATAATTTAATTACCGACCGTTGCTGATTGCTTGTTTCAATAACAACCTTACTTTGTTTTATTTTTTCCTGCTCAACTTTGAAGCCTATATGGGACAGGTATTCTTTAACCTCCTTAGCTGTGGAGGTAATGTTACCATCAATTAATCTTATATCACTGTTTCTAATTGGCATATATCAATCACCAGAAAATCTTTCCATGGATTTAATCCGCAATAAAGCAGAATCTTAGACTGATTTCACTTAACATATTATCTTCATTTCTGTACATGCAAAAATTTCAGGATCTCCACTGGGGAAAATACCAATATTTTGTGACGCCAGTTATTTTATTTTAAAATCCTAATATTTTTACCCGTGTATCTTTTTTTTAAAATTTATCTTATTTCCGTAAATCTTATCCAGTATAACCAATAAGACTCTTCTATTTCCAGACAAAAAACATATAGAATGGAAAACTGGAAACAGAAACAAAAAAACCGTTCTCATTATTGTACAAGCCCTTTATTTGGCTCCCAGCGTTTTATATAGATGGGGGAGCAGAAACTGACCGACTGGATAAGTCAATTAAAAAATAAACAAATTCTTTTTTCATTTTCTGTTCCGAAAACACCAACGCAAGTTAAGAATGAACTTGGTATTGATAAATTCAATCTTAAACCCTATTTGAAACGGGGAATCATAGAATGCCTTAATCCTGAAGGACACAAGGGCAAGCTTTATGTTTTAACAAATAAGGCCAGAAGACTACTCAAGATACCGATTTCTACTTCGGGGGATAAAAAAGATTATGATTTGATTGGATGGATATTGGCAAGTCCCCGGCAAAGATATGTTGTTTTAAAAACGCTATCGCTAAATTCAGTGAGACGCACTTCTGAAGAGATTCGCATAAAATCCTCAAACCTGAATCCCCGTCTTTCACGGATAAGCACTAAAAGTATTCTTAAGGAGTTGATGGATAAGGAATTGGTTGAGACTGAGATGGGCAGGGATCGAAAAAGGTATTATTGGGTTAATAAGGAGGGGAAATCACTTGGCAGCGAGTTTCATTAGCTGCTTTCCGAACCCTTTTTTTAGCATGACTTGTAAAAGAGCTTCTTGGACTTTTTCGTTCTCAAACAAATTTTGAGCTATATCATCAAACTTCACTTTATCCTTCATCGCATTTTCAAGTTTCAATATTTTTATTCTTTGTTGCTCAATATCCTCTTTTTGTCTCTCAAGCCTATTTGAGTGGAGTTTTTCACGCTGCCGGGCTTCCTCCAAATCATTTTTAACATCTTCAAGATTATTGTTATACAATATTTTCTTTGCCCGCTTCCTGTTCTGAGCCATATAATTGAGATAAACATCTAATTCCCTGCTACTGATCGTATGTCCCAATCTTAAATTAATATCATCAGAATGCCATCCTTGAGAAAAAAGATAACAAGCCATCCCGCTTCTTAGATCTTTCCATGAAGGTTTGTTGCTATTGGGTTCGCATTTGGCGTTACTTTTTTTCACTGCACTATCAAATATTTTTAATGCCTGCCTGTATCCGAACGGAAAAATTAAGTTATCATCATTTAGACCTTGCAAAACCATATCCAAATAACGGACTGTTTCCTGATAAAGAGTTGGTTCACTTCTGGATTGTCGGCTTCTCTTTAATTTGTCTTGCGGTAAATAAACAAGATACTCAGGCTCTTTTGTTTGCCTATTAATTTGTTTCTTGAAATTTTTTTTCGTTAATTTCAATAATGAATTGATATTTTCCCCTATGTCCCAGGCCAACCAAAATAAAGCAAAATGCTGTGGTCTTGATAAAACACTTATTATTTTTTTAAAATTTTCTTCATTAACAAACCGGACCTCTTTTTTCCTTCTGTCTGTAAAAAATTCTAAGGCTTGTTTTACTTCTTCATTTTTCCCAGCAAGCTTAAAAGGTTTGGATCTGAAAACTTTATTGTAATAACTTCTTCGGTCTTCAAATCGTTTCCCATTTCGATTTTTAATTTTCCCATCTTCTAAATCTCTGTATACGCTTTTTATTTCTGCAAGTGTGAGATTCTTCCATGGTTTATTTTCAAACCATTTGTTTACATTTCTGAAACGATTAACATAACCATTGAGTGTCTTATAAGAAGAATCATCAATCTCAGGAAGATCATTGATACGTTTTAGTTTTTCTTCTTCCCAGGCAAAAAACTCCGTGAACAGTTCCCTGTTTTCTTTACAAACAAATCTATCCTTCAGAAGTTTTGTTTTACCCTTTTCATATCTTTCTTTGAAACTCATGCATTATTGAAGAGTCTAAACTATTTAAATCTTACGCCCCCAAATGTGAACAAAACCGTTCCACGCCCCAACCGAGATATGACCAGTTTTGTTCATATTTAGGGGCGTAAAGAATTCCAAAGTCAAAAAGTATAAACAAGATTCCTTCTGAAAAAGATTTTCACCAAATCTTCGGTGTTCTCCGAGATTCTATAGGTTCCTGTACACTCACTGGCAACGCAGAGAGGAAATCAAGTCCCGTGGCTTTTTCTATTTTATCAATGGTCGTTAAAAATTCGCTATAATGGTGCCCAGAAACTTTTTTATTCGGAAGCATAAAAGCCAGGGCTTCTATGTTATCTGAGCTATTGGCATCTACAATGATCTTATAGAAGTGCGTCGGCACTGCCACGTGATTCTCTCCGATCACCTGATAGCAAACCTGATTGCCGTCTACGGCAAAGACAGGGCCAGTGATGATGGTCAACGTGCCGCGTTGTTCTACCCAGCCCCTGACAGCTTCTTCAAGATTTTTCCAAACGTGACGGTTAAATCCTATTCCAACCTGCGGTGACATATTGGAGAGCAGGAAGCTTTCAGACATCACCCGCCGGCTCCTCTTCATATCACCGGCAGGTGCCATATGGCCTCGATCAAATCCGCTCCCGGAATAATCCTTTAATTCGGCCCGAGATCCAGATGGTATTGACTTATCAGACTGAAAGTTATCGCTCCTGCTTGCCGATCCCTGCAATTCATCCACGCTCAGTTTGTACTGAACCCAAATTGGGATTTTCAGCCTGGCATCCTGGGCCAAAACATAGCCCTCGCGCACACGCTCATATATTCCTTGCGGTTTCCCTATAGTTAAGTGGCGAGATGCATAACGCTGTTGTTCTGGAGTAAGGTTCAAAGTCGGGTCAGCCAGGGGATCGAGAACCTTGCCTTCGGTCACTGGAACCGGAATTTCACCACGATACCGACGTACCAATGTCCGGTAGATCCATCCAGTTTGCCCTAATGAAACAGTTTGAACGCTGTAATAACCGTTAGTTTGGCTGCCTTCATCCAGAAGATTTAAACGGGTTCCTATAGAGACCTTCTCAAGAGTCCTTGCATCTCGATTTGGCTCAGCCTTTATTGTTGCGGGACGACGAACCTCCAAATAATCACCGAAAACTATTGAAACAGGAAAAAAGAACGTAATCATAAAACACAAATAAGATATTTTCTTCATGTCGAAGTCCCTCCTGTCGCTTCTTTCTGTCTTGCTTTCAGTCGTATGTCCTCGGAGCCGCTCTTGAATCCCATAATATCGCGAAATAGTTTGATTGAGGCTTTACTTCCACCCGCAACAATTGCTCCTGTTAACACTATGCCTGGAAAAGTGATGGTTTCTTTCAGGAATAACACACTCAGGGCATCAAACTCCCAAAACCAGCAGACAAGAACACCAACAATAAATGCAATAATCTCTTTCAGGCTCTTGCCCTGAAATCTCTTTATATAGAATTGAGACTCGAACAAAGGCGCTAAGGCACGTTCCATAAGAAAAGAAAGCACAACAATTGCGACCAAAACCTCAAAAAGACGTTCCCAGTCTATGTAAAAAAAGTTGGGATCCATGATTGTTCTCCTTTCATTAATCTGCGCTATCCCATCTATGTCTTCACGTTCTGGAGATAGCTATTATGTTCCAAAAAGCAAAAACCCTCTTTTTATGAAAATAACGTCCTGATATTCAGTTTATGGGACAGGAGGTCTACAAACCTTACACGGGGTATACCCGGCGTTAATGGCATCACATAGTTTCATCGGGATTCTTGATTTTCTAAGGTATCGGCATACCGCTCTATGATATTTTTTTCCTGTTCTGGTAACGTAAACAATTTTATCGCAAACGTCTTCGTCTGTGGGAGCTTTATTGCTTTTGACCTGATGGATCTCTGTTCTGGTTTGATTAGTAGATGTTTTCCAGAGTCCCTTGCCTGCCCTTCGTGCTTCACGCTCTGCTGCCCGAAAGTCGTCTATGTATTTAAATGGAAATCTTGTATAGGCATGTCCATAGCCTTCCTTAATAATCTTTTTATTAAGTAGCATTCTATCATCTAAATAGACGTAAGCCAGAAGCCTATTGTACTTGTCACGACGCTGCCAATCGAATTCAAGAGTTACATGCTTGCCTGCAACGAGTGATCGCGTGAAATTGGACGCTTCCTTACCAAAGTATTCAACGGGCTTGTTGGGATGTAC
>JAGMAD010000045.1 GCA_023130975.1 Candidatus Parcubacteria bacterium
AAAATTATGTGCATGGAAAATTGAGGATAGAAAAGAAAGGCTATTCTCAATTTTCCATGCACATAATTTTCATTAAATTTATCAATAATACCCTGAAGTGGATCAATAATATCCTTTTGTATTTTAAATTGAATCATTTTTTCAAATTGTTCTCGCTTTTCCTCCTTCTTTTCTGCTTCGAGTTTTTCTTTCAACTGTTCTTCATCTTTTTCCATTTTTTTCTTAACAATTCGTGCGATTGTGCTATCAATTTCAGTTGATATCTCTAAGCCTTCAAGATCTGATTCGATTTCTTCCCAGTTCTTATAACGAACAGAAATTTCTTTTTCTATCATTTTTGAAATAATTTGCGCCAATTTTGGAGATGTATCAGTTCTTAATTTTTCAATCTGTTTGGGTGGGGAGTACAAATGAACGTTTTGCCATTCAGAATAATCATATGGGTTTGTAAGTTCAAATGGATAAGATAAAGTTAAAAGTTCATAAAACATTATCCCCATAGAATAAACATCCATTTGAATAGTATTTTTTTTACCAACCCAGGCCTCTGGTGCAATATATTTTGGAGTACCCCAACCCTTAAAGCTACTTGTCCTAGTTTTCTCATCTATTATTTTTGATAATCCAAAATCAGCTATTTTTAATACATCGTCTTTTAGAAGAATATTTTCAGGCTTAATATCCCTATGAATTATTTTTTCATTTATAGCCTTCATACCGGAAATTAAAGAGGAATATATATTCAACAATTCACTTTCAGCAATTTGTTCTTTGGCGTTCTCGATTAATGTTGCCAGACTTCCTCCATTAGCAAATTCCATGATAATGTATGGGGGTAGCTCAGGGAACTGGCTACCATCATGAAAAAAGTAATACTTTAAGACATTAATATGAGAAATCTGTATTGCCATTTGGGCTTCATTAATAAGGCCTTTAAGCAATTTATCATCTGTAAAAGATGGAGATAGTGTTTTGACGGCAAAGCTGTTTTTCGTTGATTTATTTTGAATTTTATATACAACGCCACAACCGCCTGCACCAATTTCTTCTATCACTTCAAATTCTTCATTATCACCATTAATTATGGATATACCTGGTTTAATAATCATATTGTTTTCCGTCTCGTATAAGAGTTCAGATTGCAAGTTTTGTTAATATAAGGCATACCTCCGTTTTAAATTAACCAACAAAATTAAGGAGGTATACCCATGAAACTAAAA
>JAGMAD010000046.1 GCA_023130975.1 Candidatus Parcubacteria bacterium
ATCTTTCTATCGCCTTTTCATACGACAAGGTTTTTTCTACAAATTCTTTCGCATTTCTTTGAATCTCATCGAGTTCTGGATGGTCCCACACTTCGAGGATCTTATCTGCTATCGTCTGCGGCATGTTATCCTTTAACAGAAATCCGGTCTTATTATTTGCTATCACATCAGGAAGCCCCCCAACAGAATTTGCGATGGAAATTGCACCGCATGCCATTGCTTCGATTGCTGTGCCGCCAAAGGCTTCTATGTAAGATGGAAGAATGTGAAATTTCATTTCGTTGAAATAATCTGGAAGTTTTTCGTGGGGTACCTCTCCAACGAAATCCACTTTATCTAAACACCTAACTTTCTTTAGCTCATTTTTCATATCAACCATTAGCGGACCGTCCCCGATTATTAAAAACCTGACATCACTCTTTTTTAATAATATAAGAGGTATAGCTCTGGCAAGTTCAATAACTCCCTTTTCTCTGCTCAAACGTCCAACAAATCCTATTATATTTCTTCTCTCACTTAATTGTTTCTTTATTTTAAAGAGGTTATCGTTCAAAAAATAGGATCCAAATTGCGAAATTTTATTTTTATACTTCTCTAATTCTGGGAAGTTAATGATTTTTGATTCCATTGCCATACCAATTTGGTCAGATAGGGCATAGTTGGTCTTTTCTAAGACTTTTGAGATTTTAGAAAAAATAATTCCCATTCCAAATAACCTTTCACCATAAAGTTTCTCAGTAGTTATTGCATTAAATCCTGTTGCAATTACAACTGTTCTCTTTCTCAACAATTTTGATGATAACATGGGAAGTAAATATGGTCCAGCCCCCACATAAAAAATTATAACGTCAACATTTTTGAAATTTTTAATCAAACTGACAGAAATTTTTAGCTGTATCAAAATTTGTTTAAAAATCCAAATTAATATCGATTTTTTTATATAAACATTTTTGTATTGGATTATATGAACTTTTTCATTAACTTTTTCAGGAAAATTTCCAGTAAATATATATATTTGATTGGATAATGGTACAAGTACTTCAACAAGTTTCGATAGAGCTACTTTCCCTGCTATATAATTAAATGGACTAGTTATAATTCCAATATTAGGGTTTTTGAGCTTGCTTGAAGGATTTTTTTTATTCATTTAATTTTCTCCCAAGATTTTTTCAACTCAATTTATTTATCTCATCTTCGCATGGCCTCATTCCTAACCTCTCGGCTGTTGATTCCAACCACCTCAATGCTAAATGATATGCCACAGCTCCTGCTCCAGCATGATCATATTTTCTAAGATATTTTGCATTATTAAAAATCAATTGATTGTTATATGGTATATGCAGAATATAATATCCTATTTTCATTGCTTATCCTCCATGTTTAATATCCCCCCATATTTATTACTCCATTCACCCATGCATATCCCCTCGCATCCTTTTAACCTGACGGATGAAAAAAGTAATTACAACCCTAC
>JAGMAD010000047.1 GCA_023130975.1 Candidatus Parcubacteria bacterium
TTGAAACGCTTCATTTTCAAGTTGCGACTAATTTTATTTATTGCTAATATCTTCATTTTTAACACTATCTGCCAAATGCACTATATTTTTTGTTAGGCGTAGTATTATTCTATTTCACATATTTTATAAATTTCAGGTTGCTCTTTCCTTAACCTAGTTTTTCCTACTTCGTTTAAAATCAAATATTTTTCAACGAAACAATCGTTCAATTCTTTTAAACTATCATTCACAAGTTTATATCTAATATCATGAAGTAGCCAAAGATTTATTGTTTGAAGGTGCTCATAGTATTCATCCAGTGTTCCCTTAACTCTTTTAGTATAATTAGGATTTAATTTTGTAGCCTTAGATTTCTCAATCATGTCTAAAGTATTATGGTACATTAAGATATGCAATGAATAACTAGAAGTTGGATTACCAAGTTTTGAATTAATAAAGTCCTCATTTATTATGCAATTAGCAATGTAGTAACCTTCGAATTCGGACAAACTTTTCTTCTTTTGAGGTATTACTTTAAATTCTGATGGAGTCTCACTATTTAAAAAGGAAAGGTTATTATTTACATATTGGTGGACTTTTAAAGGGAATCCATGCTTAACTTTTGCTGTATACGAAACAAAAGATTGCATGTATTTCTCACGTTGAATTAATTTCTCAAACACAGAATTGCCCACGAGTATTTGACTTTTATCTGCGAGACCTTCAATTCGAGAGGCGATATTTATTCCTGACCCGGAGATATTTCTTTGGTTATTAATATCAATAATTAAATTATCTATATTTTCATTAATACCAATTCTTATTGTAAATATTCGCATTTTATCTTTTTGAGATATATTATGCTTTTCCAGTTTCTCTAAAAGCATTAAGCCAATTTGAATATGAACATCAAATGGACTTAAAATATTGAGAAGAGAGATACACATACCATCTCCTGTAGGTATAAACAATACATTTTCGCTATCTAATTCAATCGAATCAATTGTTTCATTAACTATTTTATTTAAAACTGTTATTAGTTCAGTTTGCGCTTCAACACTTCTATTGTAAGTGTAATTTACAATATCAATGAATATGTGTTTAGCGTCTATTGTTGTCACTTCTTTATTCATTTTTTCCATATTACGCCTAACGTCTGTGTATAACCAATTGCACATATACCGCCAATCTGGTGGTGCAAGCACAATTGTTTATATTTTTCTTTTATCATTATATCACCTTTTCTAGTCAAAAAAATCATCCATTGGATTTATTATTTTATCAATCGCTTTTTTAGATACATGTGTATAT
>JAGMAD010000048.1 GCA_023130975.1 Candidatus Parcubacteria bacterium
AAATGAAGAAAGCGGCTTAATTAACCGTCAACATTTTTAGGCCCCGTCCATTCTTGCAGTATTAATAGAATCTTGGTGGTTTAAAAAACGATTTCTCCCATAAAGTAAATATAGATACAAGAAACAACAAATTACCTGTTTCAATTTAAGCTATTTCCAAACAGGTAATCATACGGCCCTTCATCATAGACTGGCTCAAACTCTTTTAGCTCATGATAGATATGATCAATATCATCAATTTTTATATAAGTTAAATCAATAGGCTCTGCATGCTCAGGATTAAATAAAACAATGTTGTGACCGAAATCAGACGAGCTTGGATACTTTACACCATGATAGCCTGCCTTGCGGATTAATTCACAAAGGTACTGCGTTGATTGATATAACTGTTCCTGCTCATGCTTCATAACAGGCATAGACAACTCTTCAGCCAACCTATAAAAAAGCTCAGCCAGTTGGACCTTCCAGGCAAGATATTCTTCTTTAAAAAAAGGGCTTTCAGGGAGCTTATAATCTAACAGGTTAACAACAGAAACACGTTGTTTTACCCTGACCTTCGCCAATGCGACAGCAGTTCCCTTCCAGGCGCGTACCTCATAAATAGCTATTTTATCATTATTTGCAAGATATAAGACAGGTTTATTTTTCAGGTTAGCTCTGCCAGCTTCTGCTTTTTCAGGTGGAGGCGCTCCCAACTCAGCTAAAGAAAACAACTCCGTCCTATATCTGTCCTTATGAATTCTTGCTCTGTAAAAAATATCTCCAGGTTCATAACTAACTGCCAAATCATCAAATACAACTTCGAGCAGGCCGGGCAAATCATTGTAAAAATCAACCTTACTAGTTTCAGTCTCTTTTATTAAATTGTTGCCAGTCAAAAATGCTTCAGCTATTTCATGCCAATGCTCTAAAAGCTGCGGCTCTTGCCTCTGAAAACTTTCACCATAATCAGGATAATCAGTAAATAATTCTTTTTGCGGTATTCCTGATTTAAGAATTGACACTGTTAAATCCTGCATAAGTTCTGGATCGTTTTCAATTTTGTCACTAAATATGTCCCAACCATCTTGAAAAAGAAATGAAATAGTGTCAATTCCATTATCATTTTGTTTATAAAGTGAAGCAACGTCACGAAACAATTTCCCCAATTCATATAACGGAATAACATTAACATCTTGAGAACCACACCATTGACAATCCCCTTTTTTATTGAATGAAATTATTTCTTCACGCAGAATCTTATCTTTAAAACAGTTAATACATGCGACATCAGAATTATTCATATAGAAAAATCTTTCCTTAAGTTATCAATTTTTAAATCCTTCAGTATTCTGATAGAAATTATACAATGCATCATTAAGAAATTTAATTATGCTTCCACTGTTTAACTTTTTCAGCGCTTCGGGTGTCGCTATGAAAAACTCGCTGTTTTTTTTGACCATCAAGGAATATTTTAAAATTTCGATGAATATTAGCAACTACTGACTTACTCTTATGGAACTTTTACACTGTGTGGCCTTCCATCTTTAAATTTAACACCAAGATCTTTTAAATGATTAAAAAATATGTCCTTAATAGCATCCAATGTCTCGACGAATATTTCCGATGCATTACCCATCATTGTGAGTAAATTATTTATAGTATAATCGGGCGTATCACCGAATCCTAATCTCAATTCATATCCGCCCTTAATAGGCACCCATCTACTTTTTCGTTTATAAACTATGCCAAGGCCTTCTATCAATGGTGGCTGCTCATGGACCCATTTATTTCTGTACTCTCTGGTTTTACTCCAATCGGTATTGTTATTTAAATTGGTAATTACTGATGTAATTTGATCAGATGGGTGCTCTTTAATCATATAAAGGCCTACAGTCGAAGCCATGGATGTGTGCTTACTTCTGTATGGATTTAAGTCAGTGTCATTTATTTGTTTAAATGCTATAATAAAATAAGCGATATGTTCAGCACCAGCATAATGCCGAAGTGAAATATCGTCTAAATAAAATTTGAATCTATTCAGTTCTAAAAATTTACAATATTCATCTGTTATGATGTTGTTATGTTGTCTTAAATGAATGTGTGCTTGCCTTAGTGCATAAACAGCATCACATCCGACATCTACTGCATCCTTCATGCACACAGTGGCAATATCCAGTTTGGTTTCTGGACCTTTCTTAAAAAGAAATAATTCCATACTAAAGAGTAGGCTCTTTTGAATATCGAATATTTTATTTGGGATATTTTTTTCAATTTCATCTATTTCTTTATCTTCTAATTCCATAAGTCATATGTCGGATATATTAAATAGAAAAAGGGCAAATTTTGGCATATAATGGGTATCTAAAGTGCATGGGGCACGTGAGAAAAATGTTTGATTACATCAAACCGCTTTGATAGCTATAAGAGTAAATATTAGCAGCTACAAATTAGATATAATATCTCAGAGAAACGTCTTAAGATGATAAATCAGGAATTAGAAAGTAAAAAATTTAGAAACATCATTAATAAGAGCCATACGGACAAACAATAATTGTTTTCTTGGGTAAAACAAAATAGTTATAGGAAGAATAATCACGATTAAATTCTAATTTAATTTGATCTTTAGGAATATACCATGAATCTGATAATATAGATAAAAAAGTGGTTTTAGTAAAAGGATTAAAAGTCAGTGGCCATATTTGGTGTGGTATATCTTCTGATCTTTTTTTTCTGGTATCATTTATTTCTTTAAGTAAATTGTTATTGCCACAAGACAATTCATTTATCCTATAACATTCCTTTGATTTCAATTTTATTATTTTTAAATTGAGAGTTATAATAATTGGTGGATCATTCGGAGTTGCTATTAGATAGTTGTTGAGTGCCACGACATCGTAGA
>JAGMAD010000049.1 GCA_023130975.1 Candidatus Parcubacteria bacterium
AAAAATCGGATTTTGCAGCTTCATTACTATATCAGGCCTTATCCAATGATGAAATTCAATGGGAAACACCTCTTTATATCAAGGAAGGTTTGTTGTGGATTTGGGAACAGGAATAATGACCGCATTTGATGAAATAAAGGATAGTATTGGTGATAATAAGAGCTTTGTTTTACAAGGTGGTGCCGGAAGCGGTAAAACAGAAACTCTCAAACAAACTCTGGAATTTATATCAAATGATTATCCTGACAAAAAAATTGTCTGCATCACGCATACTAATCTTGCAGTAGACGAAATTAAGTCGCGTGTAGGTGGGCATTATACTGTAAGTACGATACACTCATTTCTGAATGGATTTATCAAAGATTATAAAAAAAATATGCACAAAGTATTTCATAAGTTGTTTCAGCTTGATTTAATGGAGCGTCAAGAACTTGAATATTACAATGGCGATGAAATAATTCAGAAGAAAAAGGAACATGAAAAATATAAAAAAACATATAGGAAATATGCTTCATTATTATTTACGTTAGAAAATAAACGGGCAGATAAAGTTGAAGGAAAAAAGTTGTATGATCAAGATCCTCAAAGTTACAATTCAGCACTGAATGATAAAATTGAAGTGCTCAATGCCGAATTATTAAAACAAATTCAAGAGAAAGATTACAATCAAATACAATACAATGAGACTATGTTTAATAACTTGCATGACCTCACTTTTGGCCACGATGGTTTATTAGGTATCGCCTCCTTATTATTTGAGAAATATTCACTCATAGGAAAGATCCTACAAGATAAATTTGATTGTATTTTCATTGATGAATATCCGGATGCCAACAATAAAAACATTGATATCCTCTTGAGCAAGCTTCCTATCAAAGACAAGACGCTAATTGGACTGTTTGGAGATTCGATGCAAGCTATTTATGATGATGGCATGGGCGATGTAGAAGAATATGTTATTGGTGGGGAGTTAAGGAGAATTGACAAAAAGGATAATTATAGATGCTCAGAACAAGTAACGAACTTCGTTAACAAACTAAGAAACGATGGATTGATACAAGAGGTTGCATTTAAAAAGAAAGAAGATGGGACGAAAGAAACTATAGATGAAAGACAGGGAAGTGTGGTTCTTTATTATTCATTTTATGACGATAAACCAAACGCTTATAGCTCCAAGGAGAAAAAAGATGAATATATAAAAGCGTTAGATGCTTTAATTTTAGAAGCCTTAAAAGGGCAAGACAATTTTAAGCAACTAAAACTCACCAATAAATCCATTGCTCATGACGCCGGCTTTGGAAAACTGTATGGAATATTTTCAGATAGGTATGTCGAACCCATAGAATATATGAATAGACATTTAGCAAGGCTACAATTCACCGATTTGTTTGAATTATGTTTAGCATACAAGCCTTGGACCGGATCACCTAACTATAACTTAGTGCTGTCCAAGCTTAAAAAGCAAGGGCTTTCTATTAAATCCATATCTGACAAAAAAGATGTAAAAGAAAAATTTGATAGAATAATCAATTCTGATGAGGGTGCATTCCAAACACTAAGTGAGGCATTTAATTTCAATCTCCTAAATAAATCTGAACGACAATCAGAGTATTTGGAGCAGAGAGATAGGTTCTTCGATGAGTTGCGTACGAATGATAGTTTTGAAAAATTTAAAACGTTATATTTGGATGGAAAAAACACATTTAATAGAATTAAAGATGATTTTCCTGATTTAGAGCAAGATGATTTCAATGAATTTCAAAGAGATATCAAGAAAGAGATTTTCTACCATGATTTATTTTCTGATGATCTAAAGTTTAAAGAGATAATGAATTATTTTCATTATCAAAATGAAGATTCCCCGTATATTACAATGCATAAAACAAAAGGATCGGGAATAGAGAATGTTTTAGTGGTGTTGGATGAATATTTTTGGTCTAAGTACGATTTCAAAACTGTTTTCTCCAAAGGTCATAATTCTGAAAAGAAGAAAATAACTGAACAGCTGTTTTATGTTGCATGCTCAAGGGCTAAAACGAATCTCCGGTTTGTGAGGCTCGTATCAAGTGAAGAAGAAGAGCAAGATATAACATTGTTTTTTGAGAATAATATTAAGGTGAAAAATTACAAGGGCTGAGAGATGGGGACCTCGGCCGATGCAGGCGTAACGGACAAATGCATTCAGATTGCAATACCCTGCTCTTTGCTACGGTTATTGTAACCGGTGAAGCGTTACCCATCTTTTTTGTTGCTATATATCATGGTTTCAGAACCGGGCACTACGGCTATAAGTCCTCACTCCTAAAATGTAGGAAAGGACTGAGGAATAGAGAACGCAAGTTGCAAATGCTACGGAACTCGATTGGAGATATCTGCTATCCATGTAACAAATTGAA
>JAGMAD010000005.1 GCA_023130975.1 Candidatus Parcubacteria bacterium
TAACTCCAACCCGTAAGCCAGTTCTCTCCGTCTGCCTGAGCTTCCTCAATCGGAGGCGAAAACAAAACGCCAGCCACAATCTGGAGGATTAACAAAACAATCAGCCACGAAGACAAGGTTGGCTTTAAAATATTCAAAAGCCGAATTTTCTTTTTCCTTGAATTCCGCGGAATTATTTTAGACGGAGGAATAATATCGTAGATTAACATTATTTTATTATATAACCAATCAAACAAAAAAACACTATATTATACCAAAATTACAAAATAGTTTTCCCCAGTTTTGAGCTGAAGATGATGAGATACATAGGTAACACCCCTAAATTACCAAAATCTGGTAAGATTAAGGGTAATTATACTGTTGATGTCAGGCACCAACAACTCTTCCCTCATTTGTTTAATAATTCTTCCTCAATTTTTAACAACCGATTATATTTTACTAATCTTTCACTGCGGGCTGGCGCTCCAGCCATTATTCCATCAGCAGCTAAGCCGACAGCTAAATCAGCAATGAAATCATCTTTTGTTTCTCCGGAACGATGCTTGACGAAAATTTTAAAATTATTTTCTTTGGCGTATCTCGCTACTTCTATTGTTTCAGAAACAGTTCCGATTTGATTTGGCTTGACAATCATACTATTGCAGGCATTTTCTTTTATTGCTTTTTTAACTCTCCGAAGATTTGTTACTAATAAATCATCGCCAATTACAGAGAACAGTTCTCTGCCAGCTGGCAGAGAACTGTTCTCTGCCAGTTTAGTGATTTGTTTAAAGCCCTGCCAGTCCTCTTCTGAAAAGGGATCCTCTAAGCCAATAATGGGATATTTAGATATTAAATCTGAATAATATCTAAAGAAACCATCTCTAACAAAAACACCCATTTGAGTTTGGTATTTTTTATCTTTGAAAAACTGGGAAGCAGCACAGTCCAAAATAATATCTATTCTATCTTTCTGACCGGTTTTCTCTATTGCCCTAACTATTAAGTCCAGTGCTTGCTCTGGAAACCTTAAAGAAGGAGTAAAACCGCCTTCCAAACCAACATTTATAGACGATTTTCCTTGTTCCTTTTCTAAAATTTCTTTGAGACAATGATAAATTTCTGTTCCTATTTCCAGATTTTTTGAAAATTTATCTTCTCTTGGCTGAATCATAAACTCCTGAAAATCCAAATCATTTCCAGCATGAACCCCTCCTTCAATCATCAAAAAACAAGGCCTAAGATTAGATATTAGCTTTTGGATATTAGATATTGGATAATTAGAAATTTCATTAAGATATTTATAAAGTGGTAGATTATTAGCAGAAGCGCCGGCCCGGCAAACAGCCATAGAAACACCTAAAATAGCATTAGCGCCTAATCTTGATTTATCCTTTGTTCCATCTAATTTAATTATCATTTCATCAATTTCTTTCTGATTAATAACATCCTTTCCTTTTAATTCAGGCGCAATAATCTTTTCTACGTTTTCTACTGCCCTTAATACTCCATTGCCATTATATCTTTCTCCCCCATCTCTTAACTCTTTGGCTTCATTTTTTCCAGTTGAAGTTCCAGAAGGAACAGAAGCAAAAAAAGAGCCAAGTTCGGTTATTAGCTCTACTTCTATGGTGGGTATTCCCCTCGAATCTAATATCTCTCTTGCCTCGATTGATTTTATTGTATGATTATTCATTTATGTTATTTCTCTTATATATTTTTTTAATTCCGGACCGAATTTTGGATGTTTTAAAGAAAGATAAAAATTTGATTTTAGCCAATCTAATTTATTTCCACATTCTAACCATTCGCCTTCAAACTCATAACCATAGATTATTTTGCCATCACTAAGCATTTTCTCTAAAACTTCAGACATATATATTTCGCCTTTCCTGCCAGGACTGGCTTTTTCTAAATATTGAAAAACTTCTGGAGTATGGATATACCTTCCAACTACAACTAAATCAGAAGGAGCGTTCTCTGGACTTGGTTTTTCAATAATCTTTTTGATTTTATAAATACGATTAGCAATTTTTTCTACTTTTACTACACCGTAACGATGAAGTTTTTCTTTAGGCATTTTTTTTAAAGCAATAACCGGCTTCTGGCAGGTTTTAAAAACTTGTTCAAGCTGAATCAAGCAAGGTGTCTTTGAATCAATAATATCATCAGGAAACAAAACTACAAAAGGATCTTTACCTATTAATTTTTTTGCCTGTAATATAGCGTGACCATCACCTAATGGCTCTTTTTGGACAGCCCATGAAAAAGAAGTATTCTTGGAAATTTCTGTTAATTTTTTAACTTCTTCTAAAAAATTCTCTTTTTTCCTTTCTTTTAATATCTTCTCTAATTTTGGAGATTTTTGGAAATAATTTAAAACCTCCTTTGCTTTTGGACGAATAACAAAAATAATATCATTTATGCCTGAATTTTTAATTTCTTCAATAATATATTGAATTTCCGGTTTATCAACCAAAGGTAAAAGCTCTTTGGGTGAAGCTTTAGACAAGGGTAAAAATCTTGTCCCTAAACCAGCAATAGGAATAACAGCTTTCTTAATCATTATTATTGATTATTGATTATTATTTGTGTTTTTGCGTAAAAAAGCAGGGATGTCCCATTTTTTTTCTTCTGCCAAGAGCTCTTTTTCAGTTTGTTCTGCTTCTTTCTTCAATTGTAAAGCACTTTTTCTGGTTTTTTCTTTTGGAGCTTTTGGAATTGATATCTGAACCCTTTTTTTCTTTTTTGGTTTTTTCTTTTTTAATTTTTTCAATTTAGAAATTTTCTCTTTTCCCTTTTCCAAAAGAAGTCGAGTTCTTTTTGGGGGTTCTTTTGGTTTTGGCTTTGCTTCTGGTTCTGGTTTCAGTTCTGGTTTTGGCTCTGGCTCCCGCCCAGAATTTTCTGGGCGAGGCTCGCCCCCTTTGGGGGCGGCTGGTTTTGGTTTGGGCTTTGCTTTTTTTCTTTTTTTTACAACCTTCTCTTTTTGACCATTACTAGTGGCTAATAAAGTTATTCTTATTTTTTTCTTATAACTTGGATATTGAGAGATGCCAAAAATAATTTTTGCCCGTTGATTAAAACCAGTAATGGCCTTGCTGATTTGTTCAACTGTATCCATTTTCAAATCCTTATCAGAGGTTATATTATATAAAATTTTATCTGCTTTCTGAGGATTGTATTCGCTTAAGGGACTTTGAGTAAGCCGTCTCACTATTTCTTCTGGTTCTTCATCACCCCTGGCGTCAATACTGTTTAAATAACAGAGCTTTCCCCTGCCTTCTAAAATTACTTTTAAATCAGCCCAATCAATATTAATCAGGCCTGGCAAAAAAATCATTTCAATAAGGCCTTCTAATCCCTGTTCTAAAATTTTATTTAAACTGGAAAGAGATTGTTTCAAAGGAATTTTTTTATCAATAATTTGAAAAATTTTTTCGTTGGGAATAACCGTAAAAGCATTTAAATCTGGCTTTAATTTCTCTAAGGCATTCAAAGCAATCTTTAATTTCTTTTCTCCTTCAAATTTAAAAGGTAAAGTAAAAATCCCAAAAGTAATATTTTTAAGCTCTTGGGAAACCTCAGCAAAAATCGGAGAAGCGCCAGAGCCAGTGCCGCCGCCCAAAGAAGAAACCAAAACACAAAGATCTGCTCCTTCCAAAATTTTCTTTATGCTTTCTCTGGCTTCTTGTGCAGCCTTTTTTCCTAAATCCGAGTTCATTCCGCAGCCCAGACCTCTGGTTAAATTCTGGCCAAAAGAAAAACGTTTACATTTCTTGCCTATTTTTTTAAGGGCTTGAGCGTCTGTATTGGCTGCTATAAAACTTACTTTTTTTAATTGTGGAGCAATTTCTGAAACAATAGAACTGCCGCCTCCACCAATACCAACTACTTTTATTTTTGTCTGGTAAACATCATCAAAAACCTCTGAACTTTTTAGAGGCCGAGATACTTTTTTTCTCTTAATTACTTTAGCCCTTTTGAAAAATTTCTTTTTTGCTTTTTTTGGCTTAACACTAACCTTTCTCTTTTTTATTTTTTTAAGAGTTTTTTTCTTTCTGACCTCTTTTTTCTTTAAAATCTTCTTCTTTTTCTTTAATATTTTTTTGTTTTTCCTCTTTTTCACCATTAATTTAGTTTAACTATTTAGAAGTCAAAGGTCAAGTCAAATAATATAATTCCGTCAAACCGAGGACTAGAACCATTTTCGCCGAAATAATAATCAAAGAAATCTTCTGCTGCAACTTTTTTCTGTATTGAACTTGCCTCAATAAATAATTCTCCGTTAAACAAAAGCCCTTCATGAATCACATCCAACCCTGTCTCAAAATACTTTTCTTTAACAAAGGCAATGCCAACCGATTTAGGCAAACCCATAAGAAGCTCCTTGGTAATATATTTATTAGGCAGATATTTTATCATTATTTCTTTCTGCCAATCAATATCTATCCAACGTTTACCATTTGTTTTTATCCTATTCAAAATCACTTTCCTTGTGATGAGATTAGAAGAGCTGGCAACTTCTTCAGTAATGTCAGAGAAATAAGGCGAGACCATATTACGGTCAGTAGTAAAATGAAGCCGATTTTCATAAGTCATTTCAGAGCGAAGCGAGGAAACAAGGTTCTGAGGAGCGAAGCGACGAGTGGTTCTTATTTCTTTATCTGGCCCATAGTTTAGAAACTTCATCATCTCTCTTGCTTGTTCCAAATTCTGGGAATGAAGTAAAGCAGTAGTGGTTAAGACAAATACAGTACAATCTGTCACATCCAGCCGAAAAATAGGGTCTTTATCTGGTCCTGATTCCTCACCCAAACAACCAAGTTGATAAGGCGTGCCCAGCCGCAAAATCGCTATGGCTTTTAGCCGCTCATCTTTATTGGGAAATCGTTGCCAAAGTTCTTTTAAGATTGAGTTGATTTCTGTTGGAGACAATTGATATATTTTCTTTTGCTTTTCTATCCATTGCCAGTTTGTTTCTTTAGATGTTTTAGAACTAATATCAATATCGGAGTTAATATCAAAAAAGGAAAGCGACTTGTTTTCTTTGTATAAAATTATTGTTGCGAAAAGAAAAGTAAAAGAAACTATGATTGTTATTAATATTATTTTTTTCTTCATTTTTTATTATTATACAATTCAATTCATTTTCAGCAAAACAAAATCCCTTAATAAGGGATTTTGTTATTCCTCATACATCAATTACCTTTTTTCGCCTATTAAAATTAAATTCCGTACATGGTCTGAAGACCAGTAATATCGGGTTGGTCAAGAGTTCTTTTCTTTGTTTCTCCATAATCAGAGTAGCCATACATCGTTACTTCTGAACAAGCACTATCATATACATCGGCTAAACCAACACCATGTCCAATTTCATGGGTTGCTATGTTCTGTAAATCCATTACTGCTGAATCTAAAGTAGCATCTCCCCAAGTAAAATCAGTATCAAACAAGACATCAAACTCAATGATTTTTCTTAAACTGGGTGGTCCTGAGAAATAGCCCCAGACAACTGCTACAGCTATTACATGAGGGTCTGGATAATCTCCGAATACTAATTCATTTCTGCCATCAGGAATATCACTGTCCCAGCTTCCGTCATTAACAATTCCGTACTCATCATTAAAGAGTTCCGCACCAGTGTGAGTATCCCATTCTTCTGCTCCTGCTGAAATTGCGCTGGCCACAAAATCTTCTGCCAAATTAGAACCGCTTGGGTCTATCACATAACTCACTGATAAATCTTTCCAATTAACTCCTCTTCCTAAAAAACCATAACATTTGGCTTCCTTTTTTCCTTTCTCTCCAGCCCAAGGCGGTTTGGCAAAATCTTTTTTATGGTGGATAAAGACAATCTTTTCCAAGCCAGGCGGGGTTAAAACTAAATGTTCGTCTTCTACCTTTTTTATCACTGGAGAATTATCTGCTTTTGCTTTTTGCTTTGCCTGATCTGCTGCTGGTATCAGCTTTTCTGCTCCAGCCATACCAGAAAGGCTTAAAACCACTATCCCAATTAAAATTCCTAAACCTACTTTTTTCATATTTTTACCTTTAATTAAATTTAAATTTTTTCGACCTTTGATTAGTAGTTTTTATTCTTTTTTTGCTATGATTTTAACATAACTTATCAAAGCGATAAGGTCAAGTCAATCTTTTAATTTCTAAGATTATAGATGGTTTTTCTTTTTTTCTTCCTTTGTTGAAATAAAAATCTATTTTGTCGCCGAAATATTCCTTTGCTTCCTCAATGATCTCTGCTGGAGGCATTCCCTCCAAGTTTGCACTTGGAGCAACAAGAGGTCCTGTTTTAGAAAGTAATCTTCTTAACCATATATCTTTCGGTATTCTAAAAGCTAAGCTATTTTTGTTTCTGTGTAAATAGAAAAATTTTTTATTCTTACAAGGCAATATAATGCTTACTTTCGCTGGAAAAATTTTTCTTAAAAGTATAAGAATTTCCTTGTCTGGCCTTATATTAAACAATTTTAAATCTTTCAAAGAGGAAATCAAAATAATAAAAGGTTTGTCTTGTTTTCTCTTTTTAACCTTGTAAATCCTTTCAACTGTTTTTCTGGAAAGAGCTGAACCAACCAATCCATAAATTGTATCAGTAGGCAAAACTCCAATTCCTCCTTTTTTTAAAATTTTTTCTATTAAGGTAGTCATTGTAAATTTTAATTTTCCTTATTCTACCACAATAAAAGCCCGAGGCAATCCTTCGACAGGTTCAGGACAAGGGCGCCTCGGACAAAGAATGTTTAGAGGTTGAACCTCTAAACATTCTGTATTTATTGTATATTAATTATTTTCCCTACTCCGTTTTCTATAAAATCAGCTTGGTATTCTTGTTTGAACAATTCTCGGCATCTATCTCCAGAGCAATGACAGGGCGCTGTTTTTTGAACTTCTAGCCTTCTGAAATCATCAATAATCTTTCTCAATTCAGAATCACTATTTCCTGACAAATGAAAACCGCCCAAAACCAAATAAACCCCCACACCAAACGAGGACATGCTTTGCGTTTTGGTGCCGAAGGCACCAGTCCTCGTTATGGTGTGGGGGTAAACCTCTCCTTTAAGCATGTCTTTGCTTTTCTTAATAATATTAATAATTCCAGGATGGGCGCAGCCAGTAATAATTACTAATCCTTTTTCAGTGTTTAATACTAAAGATTGTTCTTTAACCCAATCCCCTAACCGACCCGTTGAATATACATTTTTAAATATTTTTGTTGGTTCTGAAAATAAATCAGGAGTATATACTTTTAAACCTTCATTTAATTTTAATAAATCCTGCAATCCGCCAGTATGGTCTCCGTGTATATGAGATATAAAAACAAAATCAATGCTCTTGGGATCAATCTTTAGCTTTTCCATATTACTGAATAAAGTCGGACTGTCAGCGCCAGTATCAAACAAAATATTCTGGTCAGACATTTTTACTAAACAGCTAAAACCCCAGCCCGTTTTGAGTTCTGGCTTAACTTGGTAATTATCATAAAGAGTAATAAGAGAAATTTCTTCTATTGTTTTCATTTTGAAATCTCTATTCCTATTGGACAATGGTCTGAACCTTTTATGTCTTTAAGGATAAATGCTTTTTTTAATTTTGGAGTTAATGCCTTGCTAGTGAAAATATAATCTATTCTCCAGCCCAAATTTCTTTGTCTGGCATTTCTATAATAAGGCCACCAAGTATAATTTCCTGGTTCTTTGTTAAATTTTCTGAAAGTGTCGCTAAAACCGAGCTCAATTATTTTATCAATTCTTTTTCTTTCTTCTAAGGTGAACATAGTGTTATTTTTATTATCCTTTGGTCTGGCTAAATCAATCTCCTGATGGGCGATATTGAAATCCCCGATTAATATTACTTTCTCATTTTTTATCTTTTTCAAATATCTCAATAAATGATCGTAAATCTCCAGCTTATAACCCATATTTTCTTTTTTCCTTCCGCCGTGAGGCAAATAAAGATTAATTAAAAGAAAATCAGGATATTGAATTTCTAATACTCTCCCCTCTTCATCAAATCGCTTTATGCCTGTTTTATTTCGGAACATAAATACCTCGCCGTTCTGCGGCGAGGATACATCTGCCGAAAGAACTTGCCCGAAGGGATACCCCGCCCCTCTGGGGCGGGGTAGTTCATTTTCTACCTTTAAAGGTTTTTCTTTTGTATAAACAACTAATCCAGCATATCCTTTTTTTTGAGCAGAATTAAAATAAGAAAAGTATCCTTTGGGATTTACTAATTCTGGCTCTAACTGCTCTGGCCATGCCTTTGTTTCCTGAAGACAAACAATATCAGCTTTGGACTCTTTAAGCCATTTTAAAAAACCTTTTTTAAAAACCGCCCTTATTCCATTAACATTCCAAGAAATAATTCTCATAAGACCTATTGCGAAATAATTTTTCGTAGCGAAATCACAAAATTTTGAGCGAAAATTGTGAAGAATGAGAAGGTTATATGTTGTATAACGCGCATCTCTGAATGATTTGCAGCCAAAATTTTGGGATTGCAGTAGAAAAGGTTATTTTGCAAGAGGTCTATAATTCATTGTACCAAAAAATGAATTCTTTCCAAAGGTGAATTTGTGATAAAATGAGTTTTTTAATTTTCGCGGCGTAGCCGTGAAAATCAAGGTTCTGCCGAGCAGAGCGAGGCAGGTTCTTAAATTTCATTCACCTCGCTTTTATGGTATTATGAATACTGATGAACAATAGCATTAATCCCTACATTACTGCTTTCAAAGATATTGCTCAATGCAGACCAGAAACTACTCTTGGTTCTGCTTTATCTATGATAAATAGCAGCCACGAACCAGTTTTTGTCCTTGATAAAAACAATAAATTCCTTGGTTTGGTTTCTCCTTACTATACCTTATTTAGAAAACGATATCCCTATACAACTAAAGTTAAATCTCTGATTATTGTTCCTCCTCGTATAAACAACTCAACTCATTTTTATGAAATCGCTGATTTTATGATCTCTACCAGAATTTATATTCTTCCAGTAATGAATGAAAAAGAGGAAATTAAGGGAAAAGTCACTGCCAGAAATATTATAAAGGCGGCCATAAACCAACAAGAACTTATCAAAGAAATTGCAGAGAGTATAAAAATAGAAAAGGCAATAACTGCTAGAACAGATACTAAAGCAAAAGATATCTATTCCCTGCTCCGCCAAAAAGCAACCTCGCGTATTATTTTAGTCAATGACAAAGGCAAGTTAGCTGGCATTATCGCCAGAAGAGACATTGAAGAGGCATTTACCAAGCCGACCACTAAGCAAAGATTTTCTACCAGAAAAGGAAAACCCATAAATTACTCTTTTGACAAAGAGATAACAACAAGATTTGATAGTCCGATTTCAAAATTCTATATCAGAAATGTCCTGACTGCTAAAAAAGAATTAGGCATTGAAAAAGTTCTTCAGGGGATGATGAGGGCAGGGAAAAATAGTATTGTCATAGTAGATAAAAATAATTATCCTTCTGGCATTATCTCTATCCGCACTATTTTAAAAGCTCTGGCAAAGCTAAAACCGAAAAGAGAAATTCCCATTATTTTCAGAAAGCCGACAAAAGAAAGCACTAATTATGAAATGGGAAAAATATATGCTCTACTTGAACGACTGGGAAAAAAGTTAGATAAAATGTCCCCTGTCCAGCAAATAAAAATAAATTTTAAAAAATCAAAAAAGCCGGCCGGAGGAATTATTCTTTTTGACATTACTCTCCAAGTAGAATTTTTTTCCGGTCAGAATTTTATCGCTGAAGTAAAAGAGAGAAAAGTAGAAATGGGTGTTAGAGAAGCAATAAAAAGAATTGAAAAACAGCAAAGAAGAAGTTAAAAAAGCTTTTTGCCGCTGAAATGAACTACCCCGCCCCGCCAGCTGGCGGGGCGGGGTATCCCTTTGGGCAAGTTCTTTCGGTAGATGTATCCTCGCCGCAGAGCGGCGAGGTATTTATGTTCCGAAATAAAAAAAAACGCCCTCTTGAGCGAAGTGAAAGGTTCTTTACTTTTTCCTTTGAGAAAAATTCACTACATCCTTAATTAAACCGTTTGATATGTGAAACGTCTTGCCTTCATCATCTTGCAAAACAGTGGAACGCATTGTGATTTTTTTAACTTGTCCTTCAAAACTTCCTATTTTTACTTTATCTCCAATACCATATTGGTTCTCAATTAAAATGAACAGGCCTGAAACAAAATCTTTAACCAATGACTGGGCGCCGAAGCCAACTGCCAATCCAATAATTCCTACTCCTGCTAAAATCGGAGTAATATCCACGCCAAAAAGCCTTAAAACCATTAAAAGAACTACAATATAGATAACAACATTGCCAGTGGTAATAATTATATTTCCCAATGTTTCAGCCCTTTTTTCTAAATCTGATCTACTTTCCTGATTTTCATCTTCAACTGATTTAACTATGTTCCTAACTATTTTCTTCAACACAATTCTAGCTCCAAAGAATAAAACTAAAATCCAAAAAACACTTATACTATAAGTTTTAATAATATCAATAATAAATAATTGAATCTGTTCCATGGTTTTTTAATTATACCTTACCTTTAAATAAAAATAAAGGTTTTAGCAAAAAACCCGTGATGAGCTTTTTGCTGAAAAGGCAGGATCTGTGGATTTATTTTCACCTTATCTCAATCTATTTTTTCTTTTGGAAATCAGTCATAACAAACTTTAGTTTGATATATCAAAGCTTTGCTTTGTTATAGTATAATTAAAAACTTTTACTGGGATACCTTTTTTGCGAGCTTTTTCAATAATATCTTTTACACCAGCGCCGCCAACACCTATATTGACATAAAAAGCATTTAACTCATCTGCCATCTCTACAATTGCAGAATTCCTCTCATGATATGTATTTTTATTTACAATCTTATTGTTTTTATTTTCAATAATTGATGCTGTATTTATTTCTTTAATCTTACTCAACTGGGCAATTAATTCTTCGGCTTGTCCTTTTGTAATTATTTCTTCTACTGCCCGTTTACGATAATGTCTGGTGTAAATTTCTAAACTTGTTGGAAGAAAAATTTTTATTCTTTTAGCAGTTGGATCTAATTTTAATATCTCATCAATAGCGATATAATCAACATTTAAAGCTCCGCCAGAAACAATACCATCTCCTCTGGAAATAATTTCTTTTATTGTTCGTCTGATATCTTTTTCTACTTCCCTATTTATTTTTCTCCAACTTCCACTAAAAGCAATCCATTTCATAAATTATTTTTAATTAATCCCTTGATTTTTTGCTTGGTTTATTTTGAAAATCCAGGTCTGGATTCTCCGTATCGGATTTTCCTTAATACAAAGAAATTTCGCAACAGTATTTATTTAAATCCTCTTGAGAATAAAATTTAGGCAGAAGTTTGTTATACCATAAGTCAAATACTATTCTTTGATCAGTTTTGGGTATTGGCCTGCCTAATTTTTTTGCTCTCTCAAAATTTAATTTTGCCCCAGGGTAATCTATAATTTCTAAAACCTCTACTCTGAGAGGTAAATTTTTATTTAACTCTCTTAATCTTTCAACAAACATAGTTAATTTTTCCTCAATATTATCTTCGTAAACTAAAGCAGGTAAATAAACATAAAAATCAGTTCTATGTTCTAAAAACCATTTTGCTGTCTCAAATTGTTTTTTATAATGCTCTGGTTCAGCGCCTGTGAGCATAGAAAAATCTTCTTTACAAGTCCCTTTAAAACATCCAACTACACCTACATTTTTTTGATTCAGTATATTTTTTAAATCACCTTCTAAATTTTCTAAATATTTTGCAGTTGAAAGATTAGAATCAATCCAAAGATAAACATCCAAACCCTGATTCTTTATTTCATTGTAAACATCTATAATTATTTCAGGAATTATTGTTGGATTGCCGCCGCTTATCCTTATGACATTCATTAGCTCTTTTGATTTTTCTTTTGCTGATAAAAAATAACTAATTATCTCTTTTGCTGAAAAATATTTTCCTAATTTCGGGTCAGCAACATTTATTTGTTTAGGCACATAACAATAATTACAATCAAAATCACAACCAGCAACTTGAATTGTAAAAACCTTACTATAATTTCTTGGATCTCCGCCCAATTGGAAAGCAGCAGAATAAGAAGGATTTTGAAATTCTAATTTTTTAATTTCTTCTATTGGTCTTGATTGAAAATTACTAGATAGGCCTAAAAACTCTGGCGACCAAACTTCATCTAAAGAGGCCTGAAACCATTCCCTATTGTCCATATAGTCCTTGTATCTAAAATAGTCGTTAAGAATTTTATGGGGAACATTAGTTTCTTGAACACTTGAAGTTATCTCTGCAATCAAATATTTCCCACCTTTCTTCATCTTACTTCTAACAATCTCAGCTCTTTTTGATGGATTAAAAAATTTCATATTTTAATCGGATTTTCTAATTATCTCTTTCTCCACTTAGTTTCTAATTTGCGGATTTGGGTTTCATTGAAGCCAAAGTGATGAGCGATTTCGTGCCAAACAACGATTGTGACTAATTCTTTTATTTCTTCCTGTGAAGAAGCTATTTGTTCAATTGAGCCCTGGAAAATAGTAATTTTGTCTGGCAGTATCATGCCAAAACCTCTGCCCCAAGCTGTTTTAGGAACTCCTTGATAAAGCCCTAAAAGCGTTCCTCCTATTTTTATCCCAGTTTTTTCCAATTCATATGAAGAAGGTTTTTTCTTAACTACAATAGCCACATTATCCATTTTCTCTTGGATATGTTTAGGCAATTTCTTCATAGCTTCTTTAACTAATTTCTCAAAATCTTTCTCTAACATTGATGATAGAGTTTATCCTCTATGCTCTTAATTTACCTTATTTTTGGCTTTCTATCAATGTTTTGGCTTTAAATCCTTGACATTTCTTAAAAAAAATTTATTATGAACTACACTACCTTAAATGGCAGTATATCCCTTCTCGCCTCGCTGAAGCTACGGCGAAGCGGGCGGGCGAGTTCTTTCGGCGGCTTTCATCCCCGCTGTAAACAGCGAGGTATTCCAGCCCCCGAAATAAAATTACTGAACATTTAAAAGAGGTGGAAAAAAAATGGTTGGAAAAACTGTTGGAGAAGCATTGGGTTTGGATAAAAAAGAAGATGGAAGGATTAGAGATCTGGTAGAAAAAATTGCTCTTGAGAGAAAAGACAAACGTTCAGAGTATATAAAAAAACTGTCTGAAAAAGGAGAATTCGATTTGAAATCAGTTTTAGCCGGCTATTATCTCGCCACATATCAAACTGAACGTGGACTCAACATAAATGTAATAGCTCTGGTCCCAAATACCACAGTAGACAATGATATTGCTTTCTACGCTTGAAGATAAGAGCCACAAAATTAAAAACAAAATCAAAAAGGAGATTTAAATTAAAAATCTCCTCGTTTTTTTTTATAAAAACAGCGTCAACTCTGATTTTTAATCAGAACTGACAATGTTTTTTACTGAAAAATAGAGTTGACTCCATTCTTTCTTCCGGAAAAAAATTAAATTTGAGGCGTATCTTCTTCCACACTTTCTTCATCGTCATTATCCTCTTCAATATGTACTTCTTTTTTAATTTCTTCGAATTCGTTCTCCACCGCCTTGAGTCGTTCTTTGCTGGCTTTAATAAGGCCTGCTGCCTCTTTTACTTTTTTCAAACCCTCTTCAATATCAACCTCTTCTTGGTTTTCAAACCATTCGGTAATCTCGGAAAGCTTCTTAAGGTTATCGCTTAAATTTTTAATATCTGGATTTTCTTTAGGCATGTTTTTTTATGTTTTTTACTTTAGAAATAATTGTTCCATCCACTACTCGAATATCTACATCTTCCCCTATTTTAGTATCTTTTATACTTCTAATCAATCTACCTTCGCATCGTGCAATACTGTAACCAAGCTTAAGTTGGGTCTCGGGATTACGAAGATAAATAATTTTTTCTGAATGCTCTAATTGTTGTTTGATTATTGATAATAATGAATTAAACCCAAACACGGATTTTTCCCACGAGTTCTTCAGGTTAATCTTAACACTTTCCAATATATCTCCATAAAAGTCGACAATACCTCTTTCATGTTTTTCTAACAAGAGCCTAGCTTGTCCCCATGATTCGTTAAGAAAGGTTGCGGCAATACTTGGCGTTGAAACCGAACAATCGGCTGCTAACGCCGCGAGAGGAATGTCTTTGTGGTGACCAATCGCCGCAATTACCGGAACCGGAAAACCAGTTATTCCTCTAACTAGTGATTCGTTATTAAACGCCGACATTGATTCCAAAGAACCTCCTCCGCGCATAATTACCAGTACTTCTATATTTTCTTTCTTCAGCGTTTTGATAGAAAGCAATAAATCGACAATAGCAGCTTGTCCCTCCACACGAGAATCAATCATTTTAATTTTGAATCCAAACCTTCCTAAATTATTTAAAAAATCGGCGAGAACTGCACCCTGTTTTGAGGTAATTATTCCGACTTTCTGCGGATATTTTGGAATTGGCCGTTTTCTAACTTCTTCAAAAAGTCCCTCTTTGGTTAATTTCTCTTTTAATTTTTCATACTCTTTTTTTAAAGTTCCCTCTCCGGCATGTTCAATGACTTCAGATTTAAAAGACAGCTTTCCCCACGGTGCATATATTTCGGGATATCCAGTGGCAATAATTTTAATTCCCTCTTTTAATTTAATGCCATAAATATCGTACTTATGCTTCCAGATTACACACTTTATTATACTCTCATCTTTTTCATCTTTCAGGGTGAAATAGACGTGACCCGTGGGCCCAAAACTAACTTCGCTTACTTCTCCTATGATTTTCGATCTAAAAGCTTTTAATCCCTGGTTTACAATTTTAATATAATCCGAGACAGAAAAAATTTTCTCATCTTTTTGTTGGTTTTCTTCTTCCATAATTCTTAAACTACGACCTAAATTTTAGTTATTTCAAAAACAAAGTTGACCTTATTTTTACTTCTCTTAAAAATTCAGAAACATCCCTGCTTTTCTATTTTTCTTGTTTAATCTGGTATCAAACCCTTCACACCTAAATCATCTCTCATTAAGTTTGTGATTCTATTTTTTTGTTCATTAATGTCTACGACAAGCTCTATGAGTTTTTTTGCATTAACTTTATTTGTTTTTGACCAAAGGCTTAACATCTCTAATATCTTAATTGTTAAAGATTCTACCTCAGACACTATGTTTGGCGGTGCTACTAATCTCAATTGAGCTTCAGAATCATAAATTTCTGTCATTTTATTAGTTATTTCCCACCCCCTTTTCTTAAGAGAAATAGAAAAAACACAACCCTTAAATAAGTTATCGATATTGGAATATTGATACATTATCTCAATAAATTTTGCATAAACATCTAACTTTATTTTATACTTTGATGCTTCAATTTCTTTTTTCTTTAACAAAAAATATGTCGCAAACCAACCGCCAATAACTAAAATCCAACCAATTACAATAAAATAATCTTGAAGCATAGAATAAATAGGTTATTAATACATCCCGATTAAAGATTATCACTTTTTTGCCTTAAAAACAAGTTGATTTAAAATAAAAATTGCCCAGTGATGGGCTTTTTAGTTTAATCGGATGTAGCATAAAGATAACATTAGATCCTGCGTGGTAAGTTAAAAATAAATCTAAGGTTTTTTATTCTCAAAATTTTCTTTAAGAATTTCTTCGCTATTCTTAAATTTTATCTTTGAAACTTTCCATTTTCTTATGGGAAGATACTTCATTTTAGAAAAATATAGTGCCGAAAATTTGTTTAATTTATAATTCTTTAAAATCTTATCAAGTTTTTTTAACGATTTTTTTAATTCTTGTTCTTTAAAATTTCTAGTTGGAAAAAATATTTGAAGTTTTAAATCATCTCCTTCTTGAACCTCAATGTAAATATCAGGATTATACAAATAAGGCTCTGTAGGGTTTTCATAGTATTTAAAGGATTTAACAACAAACTTTTTTATTCCTTTCCATAAATCTACCCCCATTGCCCCAAAGAATCCTGTTACTAAAACACCAACAGAAAACTTAATAAGCATCCATAACTCTGGCGGCATAGAAGCTCCTAATTCCCTACTCCTACTACTATTCTCAACGGAGAAATCTTTTAAACCGCAAGAATTAGCAATATTTTTCAAATCAGATATTTCTTTTGAGTTAGCTTCTTTATTAACTGCGATTTTAATTTTTTCTTTCATAAAGTTTTTTGTCTTCTTTTATAACTCTTTTAGCCATTTTATGAGTGATAATAAAATATATAATTGGACAAATATATATCAAGTGTAATTTATTAAAGTTCGCAAGATAAAATATTAAAAAAACTATATACAGAACAAAAACCACTCTTGGTAGACTATATAATGTTACTACCTCGCCACTTTCATAAAGCTTTCCGTGTCTATAATTTCTTTTCTTGTATAACCACAAGAGAAAAATAAAAGTATTAAGCAGAATGAAAAAAATAAAAATGATTAGTTCGAAAGTTTCCATAATTCTATTTCTTAATTTTTTCTTTCATAAATTATCTGCATTTTTTCTTTTTAATAAAATCAGAGGCTTTCCATAATAATTCTGCCATAAAACCTAATATTGTTCCCAATATCGCACCTTTTCCGATCACAAACCAATCAAATCCGCTTCCTTGGAAAAGATAAAAAACAGTAAATATAAATCCAATAATAATACCTATTGTCAGACCTCCCCAAACAGCATTTCTTTTTCGCCAAAAGATTATTAACAAAACAATAGTTATTATTCCGAGAATTGTCCAAATATGAAAGTTTGTCATAGTTATTTTATAAAAATAATTTCATTTAGCTAGCAAATCAGACATACTACATTAAATAATGTAATAAAAATTATTTATTTACCATATCTTCTTTTATAATAGCTTTATTTTAGAAAAATTCAATAAAAACCGCCCAGATTATTGCTGGGCGGCTCGGTCGCTTGACTTAGTATATGATGGCTGAACATCGTGAAGGATGTTAGAAACATTATCCAGCGCCAAACCGAGTATATTTACATACCAGACCTCTCGCCACAAGAGCAAATTTAGTTTATTGATTACTACTCTACCCTGCTACTCACTATATATTAACAAACGACTTTATTTATTCTTTATCTTTACCGGGATTTATAACCCTAATCGTATCAGAACCTTTGAAATCAATATATCCTTCATTGTGAGCTAATTTTCCTATAAGCGTTAATAGAACTTCTTCTTTTGAGGTGAGAATGGCTTGGACTTCAGATCTATTAAACTTGATCATTAAATCTGGCATCTCATCATTGTCATAATCGCCAATTTCAGTTGGCTTGGACAAGACCGAAACTGAACCATTCAGAATTATACTAGAAATATCAATTTGGTTTATTTCATATCTTTCCGGAAGTTCAATATAAGTAGTAACAGATTTTCCTTTATCTTCAAGATTTAGAGTATCTGGATCAAAATCTATAATTGTTTCTGTTTGTAAGATAAATTCGTCGTAAGTAAGATTGTTATCTGCGGTAACAGTCTTTTCAAATACTCCGTCGCCATCAGCATCTATTTGAAGAGTAACTCCTTTTTTGCCTTGTGAAAGAGCATCCCAATCAATAGTATATTGGTGAATCGTGCTGGTAGAAATTGGAATCTCGGTAGCAGTAAAAGTAGCAATGTTTCCGTTTTCGATAAAAATTGCTTCAAAACCATAATTTCCTGTTTCTGTGCCTGCTATCTTATAGTGATAAGAATCGTACGAGAAAGGAACTGTAATCATGTTTTCCTCCTCTTTGTAAGAAGAAAATGGAATTCCTGTTATTAAGTCTCCGTTTACTAAACCAGTTATGCGTCCTTCTGAATCATAAACTTGAAGATTTGCAGGACTTAATATTTTCAACATTGTATTTGGCGCATTACTTACAAATTTAAGTTTTTTAATCCAATCATCTTTATTAGGCATTGTGCGTTCAAATATATCTACAATTTCATCGGTAGTAGAAGAAGTCTCATCAAGTTTTTCGGCAATGCACCATAAATAATCATTCCCCTTGCATGTTCCTCGTTCATAAACCTTTCGACCATTATGCCTCCACATACTATCTATAATTCTAAATTTGTTACACGGAATTGAGATATCTGTTATTTCTTCACCTGCTTCATTTGTATGCACCTCAGCAACTTCTTTAATTTTGCTATTACATTTTTTACCATCGTTTGTGCACGAAGGACTCTCTATTTCACTTTCCGGAACACATTTATAAGTAAACCTTATTGTTCTATCCTCATAATAATTATCGAACTCTATACCTATGTTTTCTACTAAAAGACATTCATCGGAATAATATTCACAATTGCTTTGGTTATAATGCCACTGTAATCCGCGCAATCCATCTTTTAAATTTGCTCCTATTCCTTGATTAGTATTAGTGTAATAACATTTACAACTATCTCTATCTTCCTCAGATTCACATCTTTTACATTCATTTTTATAACAACCTACACCACTTCCCCAACCTATAAACACGGGAGTAGTAATTTGCATTATTCCCCGGCCACAATCGTAGAGATCAGGTTTTACATATTCATTATCAAATGACACTCCTCCTGATTCTTGAAGGTCCATTGCTAAAAGAAAACCTAATCTTTCTTCTCTACTTGCTCCTTGAAAGAAATCTGTTTTTAACCACTGGGGAGGATTATCAATCAAATTTTCGTCTTCATTACGAATCGAGGATGCCCTGCTTACATCTAAGATACAATTTTTGCTAAGAATACTATTTAATTTTTCTACAGTTTCATCGTCGACTTCTCCATTTCTTTCGTCCAAATTATATTTTTCTTGAAATTTCTTCACGGCTTCTTGAGTTGTTGGGCCAAAATGATTAACAACCTTTACATCTGCCGGGAAAAATTTCTTATGCTTCAGAATAATCTGTAAATATTTAATATCATTATTTTCTTGGCCATACTGCAATTTATTTTTACTAAATCTAAAATCAGGAGAGATTTCAGAATTCATGCCGAATATTATTATTTCTATTCTCCTTTTCCATTCGGCTTGTTTGGTTTTATCATCGTTTAAATCTCCTCTCTCCATCCATCCAACTGTATCATCGGTTACATCTATTAGTTTATTAAACCATCTAATTCCTTTCCCATCTAAACTTTCTTCAATGGGATTACCGTTTTCATCTAATTCCTTTTTAAGCACCCATCCGGATGGAAGACATTTAACTTTATTTTCCTCGAGTTCAATTTCTGAAGGAAGATTTCCATTTTTATCGCTATAAATACACTCTCCGTCTTCTTTTACTTCTACCCAAAATTCGCTAGGAATCGGCGGAACTTCTCCTTCCACATAATTCTCAAAAGGCTGCATCAACGGATAATTGTCTTTATCTCCATCTATATTGTAAGGAGTATCGCCAATTCCATCTCCATCAGTATCAATTCCAATATAATCATCCCAATAATTGCCAAGATAATTTGTATAGATGTTGCCGTTGTAGGTGTAGGTTATTTGTTCTGGGGAGTTCCAGATGTTAGTTGAATCGAAAGAATACCAAACATTATTGGTGTTGTCTACAAAGTTATTAAGATAAAGGTTATTATCTGAAGAATTATCCAAAACGAGCCCACCATCGCTCAACATTACATTATTATATTCTATGTTGTTGCGATTCGAAGAATACTCCAGGGCGATTCCTACATTATTATTCGAGACAACGTTAAATCTTATGTTGTTATTTGAGGAGCCCGAAAGATGGATTCCGAGGTCATTATTGGAAATGTGTATGTTCTCTATAATTGAATCAGTGGAATAGACAAGTAATATACCCTGGCCATTGTTGGTTAAGATTAAATTCTTGACCATTATATTTTTGGAATTTACTATGCCTACATAACCAGCATCACTAGGTATCTCTTGGTCTTGTTTATTAACCCAATAATATACTGGCTTTCCATTTACTTTATTGCTTGTGTCTATGCTTTGAGTAAAGTGAGAAAGAGAACCGACGATGTCAAGGTTGTATCTGTTATTAGACATTATGTTATTAGTCAAGATGTTATCTGGGGAACCGTCGAGGTAAATCCCGCTACGTTCATTATTCGAGGCAATATTACTTTCTATAGTGTTATTTGAAGAAGAGTTCCAAAGGCAGATTCCTAGATCATTATCCGAAACGCTGTTAGCTATGATTATATTATAATCTGAATTAAGAAGAGCTATCCCACAGGTGGTATTTGAGACAATATTATCAGAAATATTGGAATGCTTTGTTCCCCAGAAGAGAGCTATTCCGTAATCACCTATTCCTTTCACTGTGAAGCCAGTTATGCTCACATGGTCAGTAGTTACCTCAAAAACGGAATCGTCTAAATTTTCTGCCCGAACAATTGTTTTCTCGGCTCCGTTTTCTGATTTTATAGTAAGGTGAGGTTTATCTACATCAATGTTTTCGGTGTAAGTTCCGTCTCTAACGATTATGGTATCTCCAGAATTTGCCGCATCCACTGCCGCCTGAATTGTTGGGTAATCATCAGGTACATAAATTGTGTTAAATTCTGCCTTTACGGCTCCTGTTGAAGCCATCATCAAAATCCCTACCAAGCTTACTAAAGTAATTGTTATTAGTTTAGTTTTCATATTGTTTTATCTTTAACTTTTATTTTCTTAATTACAAAATTCTATAAGGCCCTATAGTTAAAATCGTTTATCTTCTTTTAATGTAGCTCTAAATTTTAGAAATTTCAAGGCAAAATAAAAGATTATCCACTATGAGGGAGGACAATCTTTTATCTAATAGGTGTCTCAGTCATCTGACTTAGCATATGACGGCTGCGGGAATTAAACCCCTGCGAACTTTCATTATTGTTTCACCTAATTTAATCCATCAAAACAAGAAAAAGAATTTACGCTGAACATTTCTGCGAGCGGCTTCGCCGCCCGCAGGGAAACACTAATTCGCTTCAAGCAAATTTTATTTGACAAAAAGTATTGAAGAAATTAAGATAAGAATAGAATTTTTACAATAAAATATGGGTTGGATGAATCTCGGGTAATCTAATTTGTTTATCAAAAGTTTGGTAGATAAATTAGGTTATCCGAGAAATCAAAATAGTCAGAACCTTGGATAATCGTTGAATGAAAAGGAGATGAAAAAGATGGATAGAAAGAAAGTAATTCCGGTAGTGATGGTAGTAGCGATACTAACAATGATGAGCGCTGTAGTAATACCAGTTTCGGCGTATACAGTGATAGGTAATCCTCAAACAGAAGTAGTTCAGCTCTATTTTGAGGACGATGAAGCGTGGTCTCTATTTTTATGGCCTGGTTATGCCACAGATGTAGTAATATACGAAGCTCAGTTAAAAGGGATAGAGGTTCAACGAAGCGAAAGTACCATTGATACTGAAATCAGCGGACATGCTGCTGCCTGGTTATTCACTTACTGGTGGAAAGACAGAGCTAATCCGATGGATATAGAGATGTATGACGCGGCCTGGTGGACATATTTTGATTAGAGATAAGTAAGTAGTAAAGGTCTCTAATTTCTAAAAATTTTGAGGGGGATTTCATTTTTTCTCCCTTTTATTTTTTTATAGACAAAGAATACTCCGCACAGAAGCAAATAATAATAGGTTATCCTCACTAATATAGATAGTGGTACTAAATATAACCATAAATCTATTTCCGAGGGGATATTTAATTTGATTTCTAAATAATCATAAAAGAAATTAAAAAAAACTTCGGGAAACAAAAAATATAAAATAAATTTACTAGAAATGGAAAATTTATTGACAAAGTAAATCGTTCCAATAAAAATCAAAACCGTAAGAACTATTTTTGCTCTTGTAGGTTTTAAGAAATTTTTAATTTTCTCTCTTTCGGTCATAATTCTTTTTCTATTCTTATTTTAATTTCTTCAATACTTTTTGTCAAATAAAATTTGCTTGAAGCGAATTAGTGTTTCCCTGCGGGCGGCGAAGCCGCTCGCAGAAATGTTCAGCGTAAATTCTTTTTCTTGTTTTGATGGATTAAATTAGGTAAAACAATAATGAAAGTTCGCAGGGGTTTAATTCCCGCAGCAAAATTAAAAAATCGTCAAAAAGGCGATTCCTTTAATTATTTCTCAAATTTATAAATAACGCGTCTCGGTCGGGGCTGTTTTATAATTTTATCTCTTAATTTCATCCAAATTTTTCCTAATTCATTCCTTCCATTTCTTTTCTTGCCCCATCCCCAAAAATCATCTTTCGGAGAATCTTCAACAATCTTTCTTTTTCCGGTCTGCATTAACTTATGCATAACATAAGGATTCTGTTTTAATTTGTGCCTGACAATGTCTTCCATATTTTTTAAGTCATCATCTCTGTATTTACCGAAATCATTTCTTAAATATCTTTTAGCAATTCTATAAGCATCGTCAGCAGATCTGGCTTTAAATATTTTCTCGACAATTTTAGAATTTTTCCCCATAAACCTTGAAGCTTGATATGCATGTTCAGATGTCAGCCAAAATCTTCCTTTCCATGTAACTGCAAAACTGGAAAAATTAGAAAAACAATAAAATTCTCTTTCGTAAAATCCGATAATTTTACCAGAAGTTTCAAGCTGGGGATCTCTATTTTGATATTTTGTTTTTAACATAATGAATTTTGCTTGTAACGTCAGTCTAGAACCCGTGTTTTAAGGGCAAATTCAGATATCTTGGGAGTGTCCCATTGACTTGTTTCGATTAGACTATTTTATACAAAACTCGCAATTTTTTTGGTTAATTCGTCTTTTCCTTCGTTTGTTTTAGCCGAATATCCTAAAACCGGTATATCTCGCGCTTCTTTTTGGATTAAGGAAAGCTGTTTTCCCGCGGCGCCTTTAGCTAATTTATCAATTTTGTTTGCAACAATGACAATTTGATGTTTATTTGCCTTGAGAATTTTTATCATATCTCGATCGAGGGCAGTCAAGCCGACATTAGCGTCAATAATTAAGAAAACTGCTTTTGGCCTCGCATCGGAAAACTCCACATACCAAAAAATCCTTTTAATCATTTTGTTGCGCTCCAACATCGAATGCTTCGCATATCCATATCCGGGAAAATCCACAAAATAAAAAGAATTATTAATGCGGAAAAAATTCGCTTGACGTGTTTTCCCAGGTATCTTGCTTGTTTTTACAAGGTCTTTTTTGCCCACTAAAGAGTTAATCATGCTTGATTTTCCAGCATTGGAGCGGCCCAAAAAAGCGATGTGCGGTAAATTGTCTTTCAAACCGTAATCGTCCCCGATAACACCTTTAGCAAATTCTGCTTTTGATATTTTCATAATCCTATTTAATTCTACCAAAAAAACCGCTTTTCCGCCAACTGGCAGAGGCGATTTTTATCTGCCCTACCTCGTTGTTCGCTATCTCTGAAAAATAGAGATGACTCTGTTTTCTTGACCTCTATTTTAGTATAATTTTGTCAAATTCAAATAGTTTAAAACCTGACCTTAAACATTTTTAAGATTGGTCAATGTTGTTTTGTATTCTTCTTGCTTCTTGTTCCACAACCTGTCCGGCATATTCTCCGCTATGCGCGCTTTCTCTGTCATAACTTGGTTTTTTTTGGTCAAGATGCAGGTTGAGAATATATTTTTCATCTGTTTCGCTTGTATAAATATGGAACCGTGGATAACCGCTTGGAGCCAAAGCTCTTATATAACTGTCATGAAAAGGCATATATCCGCAATCTTTCATAAAGCTATATAAATTTTCATTAAATTTATTTTTTTCTATGTAAATTTTCATTATTTCAATTCTACCAAAAAACCGCCTTCTTGGCGATAGATAAAAATGGCCAAGCGCTGGACGGCTTAGTCACCTGACTTAGCATATGGTGGCTGCCGGGCTTGGATTCGAACCAAGATTCAATGCTCCAGGGGCATTTGGCCTACCATTAGCCGACCCGGCAATATTTAGCTTTTCAAAAATTACACCTTTAAGTATTTTCTGATGGCGATTGAGCTGGAAATAACTCCTAAGCCAATGCCTACTAAGAGCTGAATTAAAAGAATCATAAAGAAATTGCTGGCAAAATATTCAAAGAGAATAAATCCTGGAACAATCTCTCCGATTTTAGGACTCAAAAAGAAAATACCAAGACCAAAAATTAAAACACTGATGAAAACAGCGAATATTCCAGCGATTATTCCCTGAACTATAAAAGGTCCTCTGATAAACCAATTGGAGGCGCCAACCAGACGTTGAATCTCAATTTCTTCTTTGGAATTCAGAATCGCCAAACGGACATGGTTAAAAACAATCAAAAGAGCAATAATAGAAAATATCAAACCTAAAATAAGACCAGTTATATTGATTTGAGAGCTTATGGAAAATATTTTTTCAATTACTGGTTTCTTCTGAAAATAATCAATCTTAGCTATTTGTCCTTCAAATCCATTATTTTCTAAAAAATTGACCACTGAGGCGTATTGAGATGCCTGCCAGGATTTAATATTTAAAGAGGCTAAAAAAGGATTTGTTCCCAACTCATCTAATGAGCTCATTAAAACTTCATCATCTTGATGCCTTTGTTGAAAACTTTCCAGCGCTTCTTCTCTGGAAACATATTCTACTCTTTTCACTTCAGAGATAGCTTCAACTTTTTCTTTAATGACTAAAATGTTTTCTTCTGGACAATCTTCTTTAAAGTAAACGGAAACATCAACTTTCTCTTGAAGGTCAGAAATCACGAATTGAGTAGCATCTTTTATGATAAAAAGCGAGCTGGCTAAAGAGATAATAAGCACTAAAACAAAAACCGTGGCTACAGAGAGTCCAATGTTTTGGGAAAAACTTTTCCAACCAGTATTAAATATCCGTTTTAAAGAAATTATTATAGGCATTTTCTTTGATTAAAGTATAAAACGGCCCTTTTCTTCGTCTCTGATTATCCGGCCTTGTTCTAAAGTAACCACTCTTTTTTTTAAACCATTAACTATCTCTTTGTAATGAGTGGCTAAAATAACCGTTGTTCCTAATTCATTGATTTTTTCCAAAAGTTTTATAATATCCTGGGTGTGATAAGGGTCAAGATTACCAGTCGGTTCATCAGCAATTATCAATTGAGGCCTATGAATCAAAGCCCGGGCAATCGCTACTCTCTGCTTTTCTCCGCCAGAAAGCTGGACCGGGAAGTTTTCTCTTTTCTCGGTCAAACCCACAATTTCCAGAACCTGGGGCACATCTCTTTTAATTTCTTCATTGCTGGCTCCCATAACCTCCATTACATAGGCAACATTTTCGTAAACATTTCGGGAAGAAAGCAGCTTATAATCCTGAAATATTACTCCAACTCTTCGCCGAAGTTCTGGAAGATGACGGGACTTAATTTTCTGAACATCATTATCCTGGAAAAAAACTTGTCCGGAATTCGGCTTCTCTTCCGCTAAAAGCAATTTCAATAAAGTCGTCTTTCCTGCTCCGCATCTGCCAACAATAGAAACAAACTCCTTTTCCTTTATCTCTAAAGAAATATTATCAAGGGCGCAAATATCAGAATTATAGATTTTGCTTACATTTTGAAATTTAATCATATTTTAGCTTTTAATTTCTGCTTCAATAAACTTATCCAAATTTCCGTCTAAAACAGCTTCCACATTAGAGGTTTCAATGCTGGTCCGCAAGTCCTTGACCATTTTATATGGATGCAGAACATAAGACCTAATTTGATTCCCCCACTCAGCAGAAACTGATTTTCCTTTCACTTCCTTGATTTCTTTTTGTCTTTCTTTTTCTTTCATTTGATAAAGCTTAGCATACAATAATTTCATTGCTTTTTCTTTATTCAAGCCCTGGAGGCGCTCACCCTGGCAGCTTACCACAATATTAGTTGGAAGATGAGTAATACGAATGGCTGATTCTCTTCTGTTGACATACTGGCCACCAGGACCAGAAGCCCGAAAAGCATCAATTCTTAAATCATCTGGACTGATTTTTATTTCTTTTTCGTCTATCCTTGAAATCTCTGGCAAAACTTCAATTAAAGCAAAAGAGGTATGGCGGAGTTTTTGTGGAGAAAAAGGAGAAATGCGAACCAAACGGTGAACCCCGGTCTCTTTCTTCAAAAATCCAAAAGCGTATTTTCCTTTAATTTCCAGAGTTGCTGATTTAGTTCCAATCCTTCCTTCTGGTCCTCCTCCTTCTCCAAAGGACTGATGTAAAATTTTTGTCTTAAATTCTTTTCCTGCGCAATATCTTTCATACATCCGTAAAAGCATTGTTGCCCAGTCCTGGGCGTCCTGGCCGCCAGCACCAGAATATATGGATAAAACAGTATTTCCTTTATCGTATTTTCCGGAAAGAAAAGTTTTTTCTTCCTCTTTTTTTATTTCTTTTTCAAATTGAAAAATTCTTTCTTCTATTTCTTTTTCTAATGTTTCATCACTTAATTTAATTATTTCTTTTAACTCCTCTAAATTTTCTTTAAGTTTTTCAAATTTCTCTTTTTCTTCTTTTAAATCCGCTAATTCTTGGGAAATCTCAGCTGCCTTTTCCTGGTTCTGCCAAAAATCCGGTTTCTGAATTTCTTTTTCTAATTCTTGAATTTTTTCTTGCTTTTTAATTAAGTCAAAGACAGTCCGCCAACTGGCGGAGTTTACCTTCTAAATCTTTGATTGTTTCTTCAAAACTTTTCATATAACCTTATTATAGCAAAAATTTCCAAAAATAAAAGAGGGTGAATAAAGTCCCCTCAAATTTTCTAAACTTTGAAAAATTTGTCAAGAGTTATGAAAATCTGACTGCTGTTTTTTGAAAAAAATTTCTTAAAAAAACCGTCACAAAGTAGGACGATCGGTCTATTTTGTGACGGTTTTTTATTTTTAGAATACTTAAAACAATCCGCAGAGTTTGACGATAAATAAAATATAAATCAGAATATACATTGCTCCTTCCCAACAATGAATTCTACGAGATATTCCAGAAATCACAAAAAGTAAAGTAGCTACGATTAAAAAAGGAAGGCCTTTAGATATGAATGTCGCTTAATTTTTCTAAGTATCTGATTTTTCTGTCTATATTTGTTTTCTCGGTGCCGGTCTTTGCTATAAATTTTTTATGCCTTAACTCCCGAAGTTTCCGCTTAAACTCTACTTTATCAATCATTTGACCATACTTTCTCCCAAACACTTCCTTTTCTAATTTCGCTCGCTCCTGACGACTAAACATTCTGCTGGAACCAGGAATATTCGGTGAGGATTTTCTTAATCTTTCTCTAAATTGGCTTCTGGTAAGATGTTCTTTTTTATCAAAAAGAGACATAATTCTTAAAATTTTAAAATTAAAAATTTTCGACCTCTTAAATTAGTATAGCAAAAATTGCCAAAAAGAAAAGACCAAAGGTGCTTTCAGAGAACAGAGCTTTTCTTGCGAAAAGCAGAGGAGAGAGATTTCCCGTCCTGCAAAAGTGACTCTGGCCTTGTTGGGTTTTTTAAAGATACTATTTTTCCTTTTTCCAATGGGCAAATAAATTGTCCGCTGGAAAAAAGAAAAAAGGGAAGAAAAAAATAAATTTTTTTTATTTTTTAGAGTGGTTTCTATAAAAGAAAACTACTCTTTTGGAGATATATTTCATCGCCTTCCCATAGGGAGAAGCGAGAGAGAATATCTCCGAGGAGAAAGAGATCACTCTTTTCCTGTTCAACCCACGGTTCTCTTGTCCCATCTTCTCCAACAGGGAGTATGGAACGAACAAACACTCTGGTAAAGTGTTCACCGTAGGCCGGGACGATCCAAAATTCATTATCTGGATCGTTCATTCCAACCCCGTATGGGATTGGAGAATCCTTTACTGCCACAAAGCGGTATATTTTGCCATTCACTTTCATCTTTTTTACCTCCTCTTCAATCGACCAATGGTCTGGTAAACTCACCATAAAATTTGATTAACTGAAGCGGAGGTAAAAAATTCCTCTCTCAATCACTAAACCACTTAACCACTCAATCACTTATTTTATTTTCTCCTTCCCTTTTTATTTGAGTGCTTTCAATGTGCTGTTCAAAGATGAAATTTGTCTTTCATCTTTACTTATTGTATAACATACTCTGAAAAATTTGTCAAGAGCCGATGGGCAGAATCGAACTGCCGTCGATGATTTACGAAACCATTGCTTTACCATTAAGCTACATCGGCAAGTAAAGCGGGCCGCCCCTTCGGAGCGAGCCTCGCTCAATTTGCTTAAGCAAATTGAGCGGGATACGGGAATTGAACCCGTGTCTTAACCTTGGGAAGGTCATGTTGGGCCACTCAACTAATCCCGCTTGAATTTTTCTAAAAATTTATCTAAAAAACTTTTTTCTTTTTCTTCTTGATTTTCTTTTTCTTCTATTTCTTTTTTAATCACCACTGCCTCCTCGCCTGGTTTTTTATAACCCTGCTCCCTAATTTTTTCCTCCCAATACTCATCTTGGAAGGACTGGTAAACACCGGCCTCTAATTGTTCTTTCCTTGCTTCTAAAACCTCAATCTCTTCTGTCAATTCTTCTATTTTTAAACGAAGGTCAGCTCTTTTCTGGCTTATTCTCCAATTAGAAACAACCAAAAAACTAATTACTCCAAAAATAAACACTCCTAAAAGCACAAAATAAAATATTGAACGCAAATCTTTCTTTCTGCTCTTTTTATATTTTCCAAATTTTGTTATCATAAAAGAATGGCAAAACTTAAAGGAAAAACAATTCTAAAAGCGATCTGGATTATTCTAATATCCTTAGTTGTTTTAGGTATGATTGGTTTTCTATTCGCTCCTCTCTTCTAATTTAATCTTAAAGAATTAACTCAAAACTTTCAAGTAGACATCAGAAGGGATTTTAATTTTGCCTCTTTCCTTGAGTTTTTTCTTTCCCTTTTTCTGTTTTTCTAAGAGTTTTCTTTTTCTGGTATAGTCACCGCCGTAAAGAGGAGCAATAACGTCCTTGCCTCTTGCTCTAACTGTTTCCCGGGCAATAATTTTTCCATCAACAACAGCTTGAAGAGCAACGCTAAATTGTTGAGGAGGCAGAACTTCTTTTATTTTCTTTAAAAACTTCCTGGCTTCTGAATATGCCTTATTTCTGGGAACAATTTTAGAAAATACTTCTTCTTTTTTTTCAGCTATCAATGTCTCTATTTTCTTTAAATCAGATTTTTGATATCCTAAAATTTCGTAATTCATAGAGGCATAACCCTGAGAAGCTGACATAAGCTTATCGTAAAAGCCAGTAATAATTTCTCTTAAAGGACAATAATGTATTAAAAGTAATTTATTTGGTCCCAGATATTCAGTCCCAATATATTTTGTTTCAAATTCATCCAACACTTTCATTACTTTGCCTAAATAATCCGAGAGGGTAATAATTTCTAATTTAACATAGGGTTCTTGAATCTTTTTGCCTTCACCCTGCTTGCTTTTTGAGCCAGCGTAAAGGGAACCCGGCCAGTCAGCTGATGAATAAATTAAAGTTTCTTTATTATTTTCATCAATAATTTTATAAACTACTGAAGGCGAAAAAACTATTAATTCTAAATCAAACTCTCTGCGAAGACGCTCTACAGCAATTTCTAAATGTAAAGAGCCAAGAAACCCGCAGCGAAATCCTTGTCCAAAAATTTCTTTATGCTCTGGCTCAAAATATAAAGAAGCATCATTTAGTTTTAATTTACTTAAAGATTCTTTCAATAAACCGTACTTTTTAGAATTTTCCGGATAAATACTTACAAAAACAACCGGCTTCGGCTCCTTATAACCCGGCAAGGCCTCAATATCAACAACTTTTAACTTTTCACTTTTAACTTTTAACTTGGTTATGGTGTCTCCAACTCGAACTTTGCCTGGTTCTTTAATGCCAGTAGCGATATAACCGATTTCACCAGCAGACAAAACATCTTTTGGTAAAAATTCTGGTTTAAAATAACCCAGCTCTTTTATTTTTGCTTCGGTTTCAGAAGCCATCAAGTATATTTCTTTATTAGTTTCTATCTGACCATCTACAACCCGAACATAAGCAATAACCCCTTTATAGGCATCGTATTTGGAATCAAAAATCAAAGCCCGAAATGGCTTTTCTTTTTTTTCTATAGGCAAAGGCACCTTCTCTATTACTTTCTCTAAAACCTTCTCAACATTGGTGCCCTTTTTAGCTGAAATAGATAAAATATCCTGTTCTGAAATATCCAGAATTTTCGCTAATTCTTTTTTTGTTTCTTCAATTTTGGCCGTGGCTGGAAGCAAATCAATTTTGTTAATTACTGGAATAATGACCAAATCTTGTTTTTTAGCCAATTCTAAATTAGCTAAGGTCTGGGCTTGAATTCCCTTAATAACATCTACCAACAAAATTGCTCCCTCTACAGCTGCTAAAGAACGAGAAACTTCGTAAGAAAAATCCACATGGCCAGGAGTATCAATTAGATTCAGAATGAATCCTTTATACTCCATTCGGCAAGGTTGAAGTTTGATGGTAATTCCTTTTTCTCTTTCTAAGTCCATCATATCTAAAAACTGCTCCTTCATTTTTTCTTCAGGAACAGCATTAGTTAGTTCTAAAAACCTATCAGCTAAAGTAGATTTACCGTGATCTACGTGCGAAATAATTACAAAATTGCGAATCTGTTTTTTTATTGTTTCCATTTTAACCGAGTTGAAAATATTAAAAGTAAAGCAAGTTGAAATATAGCTGAAAAAGACAGGGCTAAAGGCAAGCCAATGACTTGAATATTTTCTAAATTTTGGATATTGAGAAAGCTGGTCCAAAATTGTTGAAAAGAATTATTAAAAGAAAGTAAATGAACGAAATAAAAACAAAGGAAAACATTTATCAGGGTTGCTATTACGCTGGCAAAAGCCGGAATTTTAGTGTTTTGAACAGCATAAAATGCTTTAGCAATCAAAAGAACCAGGGACTGGGCGAAAATTCCAAAGCAAATCATAGCTAAACAAGCAGAAGTCAATTGGGCGTCTAACAAACTAAACTTCCCTACTCTCAGAATAATATTGACTACTTCTTCTTTAAAAATAAAAAGGAGAATACTTAAAAATAAACTTAAAAAAAGAATTTTATAAAAAACAGAAAAAAAGATATCATTGAATTTTTCTTTCTGCTTTTTGGCAAATGACAAACTCAAGCTGGGAAAAGCAGCCGTGGAAAAAGAAATTGCCACTAAGGTTAAAAGAGGACGAGAAAGATTTTCTGCTAAATTAAAAACAGCTATGCTTCCAGCGCTCAAAGTAGAAGCAATAATGGTTACTACCACTAAATTAATTTGAGTGGCAGCTAATCCTATAGAGCGAGGAATAGTTAGTTTTATTGTTTTTTTAAAACCGGGTTCAGAAAAATTAAAAATTTTTTCATACTTAAATCCAGTTTTAAATAAAACCGGAATTTGAATCAAAAAGTGCAAAAGAGCTCCAAAAGCTACTCCCCAAGCCAAACCTTTAATACCCATATAAGGAACAAAAAATAAAATGCCGAAAATAATACCAAGATTATACATTATCGGAGCCAAGGAAGTAATGAGAAATCTTCTAAAGACCCGTAGAATTCCAGAGATTATATTACTCATCCCTAAGATAATCGGGCTTAAAAGCATAATCCTGGTTAAAAGTGTTGTCAGGACTTTTTTTTCAGCCGAAAAGCCAGGGGCAATCAAAGAAATTAATTGGGGAGCAAATATAAACAAGACGAGAGAAGCGATTATTAAAATAAACAAAAATAAATTTAAAAGATTGGAGAGATATTGCCAGGCCTTGTCTTTGGAACTAATTAAATACTGGCTGAAAAGAGGAATAATGGCTGCGGAAATAGCACCGGTCATTAAGACCATTGTTAAGAAATCCGGGATTTCAAAAGCAGCATAATATATGTCTAATTCGTCTCCAGCGCCGAATTTGCCAGCTAAAAGCCGGTCTCTAATAAAACCCAAAAGAGCGCTAATTAAAAAAGCCCCGGCCAATATAAAAGCAGCTGAATTAATGTTTTTGGTTTGGAGGTTAAAAATTCTACGAAACATAATTATCTGATTTTCTCAAAATAATTATTGGTGTCTGTTCATTTGACTGGCCAGCAGGATTATCTTTTAGTATCTGAAGCAATAACTTATTTTTACTCTCTAAGTCATCGGTTTTTCCTAAAATATTTCCTCCTAAATCATTTATATCTGCTGCGACAAAAGAAAATCCATACTTTTCTTTTAATTTATTACAGAAATTGTCAAGATTCTTAAATCCTAATATGCCCATTTCAGCATATTGAGGAAATGCCTGGGCGTAAAATCCGTCTATTTGATTTATTTGATGACCAGCTATTCTGTAAAAAACTCCCTTAATGCCAAAAATCTTAGCAAAACCGCCTAAAAAACTGGCTAATAAAATTCTGGGCAGGCCAGCTAAGTTAATGGCTAATTGCATTTTTAAAGGATTGCCGACTGAAAAACCATAAGGGGTTTTTTGAACAAACTTAGACAAAAATTTAGCCCAATGGCTTACTTTAATATCTTTTTTATAAACTATCTTGCCTTGTGTGATGGCAACTATTTTCTGACATAAAACAATAATATCATTTTTTTGAGTAAAAGGAAGAATATATCTTTCAATAATATTTTCTAATCTATCTTTTGTTTCAATAAAATGTGTCTTTATGGGATAACGAGCCCATTTTTCTTTGTTAATATTTACAATAAGTTTTTTTTGAGGATTAGATAAAGGTTCCATAGTTTAATTTTAACTTTTTTAAAGCAAATAAAAAAGCCCAAGCAGGCAATAAGCCGAATTCTGTCTTGGGCAATCATTTATCTATCGCCGAGCACTCAAAATTTTGAGTGCTCGGTCAAGCGAACTACTTTTTCACTTCGGCAAATCCGGAGATTGCCGAAATGCTTGTTCTTGCACCCGATAAGGATTTAGCCGTTTCACTTCTTCGATTAACTCGAAGAACTCGCCAAGCACTCAGCAAACTGAGTGCTTGGCGCCTTAGCTCTTTCGAGCTTCGGCGTCTCTGTTCGCACCTCTAACCTTGCGGTCGACGGCTGTTAGCCGCTATCTTTTTAGACCAAGCACATAAATTATGTGCTTAAAATGGGTGTTCGGACTTTCCTCTAAGCACTCAGCGAACTGAATGCTCAGCGATTGCCTTGCCTACTTAGACTGTTTCTATAGTAACAAAATAAAATCAACCTGTCAATGCTTTTATCAAAATAATTTTCTGACTTTATTTTGGCTGTCTAATGCCTCGTTGACTAATCTGTCTGCTTCTTTGTTTTGTTCTCTGGGGATTGATTTAAATGTTAGTTTTTTAAAATCAATTTTTAAATTCCAGACCTTTAAAAACAAGGGCTGGATATTGGGCTCCAAAATCTTATATTCACCGTTCATTTGCTTGACTAATAATTGAGAATCAGAATTAATTTCAATCTCTGAATTATAAGCTGTCTTTTTACCGAATAATAATTTAATTTTTTTCAAAGCAAAAATCACGGCCTGATATTCCGCCTCGTTATTGGTTAAATCATCGCCTAAATATTGGGAATATTCTTTTAATCTATTACCCTTTTCATCAGAAATTACTACTCCTATAGCTGATGGTCCTGGATTTCCCCGGGAACCGCCATCTGTGTAAATGATAATTTTCTTCATAAATTTTAATGTTTAGAGGCCGAACCTCTAAACATTTTTAAAGTATTTAATTAAACATTTTTTAAATTTTTCTAAATTCTCGTTTTTCACAGTAAAGCCGGCAGCCGGCGCGTGGCCGCCAAAAGTCATTAAAAGCTTTTGACAGCTTTTCATTGCTTTTACAGCATCCATATTAGAAGGCACTCGCACTGCGCCCATACTGTTTTCCTTTCTCTTTTTAAAAATAAAAGTGGGCTTTTTATGCTTATTGCAGACCCTCGAAGCTACCGAACCAATTAAGACATTAGGCCAGCCAATATCCCCTTCAAAAATTACAGAATCAGAGTTATCTAAAATTCTCTCTTCTACCTGTTCTACAATGTCTTTTATCTGAGAACGTCTTGCTTCATTTCTGTCCAATAACTTTTCTACTAAATTTTTTGCTTTTCCCTTGTTCTGGCAAGTAAGAAGCAAGTATGCCTCGGTCAAATGGTCTTTAATTTCGCTTACATTCAAAGCAGAAACAATTTTTTGAACTTTTTCTTTTTCTTTTAATCCGCCAGCTGGCGAATTTAGAGAGTTAATTTCAAAAAAAACTTTTAATCCTATCCGTTGAGTGTCTTTTAGGGACTGAAGCCCTTTTTCAATATATGTTTTGTTATCTTCTTCTCGAACCATCATATCAGCGATAGTAGCTAAAGCCGCTAATTCTAAAAAACTATTATCTAATGAATTGCTCATTTTGTCTTTAAGCATAACCTTCGTCAATTCATAAACAAGACCAGCAGCGGCAAATTCTTTAAAGGGATAGTTATCGTCTTTTTGTTTTGGGTCAACGATAATTGAGGCATCTGGCAAAGAATCAATTACCTGATGATGGTCAATAATAATTGTTTCCAAACCAAGTTTTTTGGCTATTTTAACTTCTTCAAAGTTAGTGATACCCAAATCTAAGGCAATAAGCAGAGCTGGCGAGAGATGCTTTAAAAAAGCCAAGGCATTTTTATTGATTCCATAACCTTCATTTTCTCGGTCCACAAAATAAACCTCCACACCATAACGAGGACTGACTTCGTCAGTTTTAGTGCCAAAGGCACTATGTCCTCGTTTGGTGTGGGGGTAAACAGCAGCAATATTCCCTTCCAAATTCTCAATAGCTTCCTCTAAAATAACTACTGAAGCAGTGCCGTCTAAATCAGCATCACCATAGATAATGATTTTCTCTTTATTTTTGATTGCCTTTAGAATTCTATTAGCTGCTTTTTTTAAATTTTTGATTTCAGGCATATTACCCCTTGACCCCCCACCACTTTGTCAAAAGTCAAAATAAATGAGGAAATATTTAGGAAATTTTAGATGGCGTTTTACAAAGTGGTGGGGGGTTGATAAGATTTTATGGTTGTGTATAATGAAAATTGCCATGATAGGCACAATAGGAAAGTTTTGAAAACGCGTGAACCGGGACCATAAAAGTTGCCCATTTGGTAACTTTTGGAAAGGTAGCAATAGGAATGAGATAGGAGCAACTATCAAATGTATTTTTTAGGAGCCGTTTGGCTCAATGCAGATAGCATCCTATCCTTCTCCTATTGTCATATAGCACACTTACAATTTCATAGATTTCATTTCTCACGATCATAAGGTATTGCCATATTAGGAATACCTTCCTTTTTTTATTATAATGAGCGTCTCCTAAAAATTACTTTCCCGAGCATATTGCTTCTATTCCTACCAACTTTTCATCAACTAAATAATCAAGCATTGCGCCGCCGCCAGTGGAAACAAAACTAAATTTTTTAATTAAACCAACCCTGGTTAAAAACTCAATCGTCTCCCCTCCTCCAACTACTGAAAAAGCTTTACCTTTAACAACAGCTTTGGCAATCTCTCTTGTAGCTTTAGAAAATCTCTTTTCTTCAGTTTTTCCCAATGGACCATTCCAAAAAATGGTTTTTGCTTTTTTAATTTTTTCAATAAATATTTTTATTGTTTTTTCTCCAATATCACCGCTATCCACCCAGTCCACAGGAAGAATAATTTTTTCTGGATATTTAAATTTTACATTCTGCCATTCTATTTCTTTAGGTATCAGGCCGCCAATTAAAACATAATCAGTTGTTTCAGAAAGTTTGTTAATCAATTTTACTTTTGTTTTTACTTTGGCGCCGCCAATTATTGCTATTAAAGGTTTTTTTGGCTTAAACATTAATTGTTTCAATGTCTCTATTTCTTTTTCTACTGAAAAACCAATACCTGAAGGCAAAAACTTTGGCAGACCAGTAATTGAGGCATGGGAACGATGGCAAACAGCAAAAGCATCATTAATATAAACCCCGCACCTTTTGTCGGCTAACTTTCTTAATTTAGGTGCTGAAGGTACCTTGCTGACAAAAGGTGCGGGGTAAATATCGCCTGTTAATTTTGCCAAGTCCTTCGCAAATTTTTCATTATTTTCTTTCTCCCCTTTGTAAAATCTTAAATTCTCCAAAACAACAATATCTCCTGATTCCATTTTTTCTATTTCCTTTTCAACCTTATCGCCAATACAATCCGAAAAAAACCTAACTTTTTTATTTAATAATTCTCCTAATCTATTGGCAATTGGTCTTAAGCTAAACTTTTCTTCTCTTTTTTCCGGCCTGCCGAGATGACTAATTATAATAATCTTAGCTTGATTTTTTGCCAAATATTCAATGCTGGGAATAGCTGCTTTAATCCGAAAATCATCTAAAATATCCCCTTGTTTTGACAAAGGGACATTAAAATCAGTTCTTAATAAAACTCTTTTTCCTTGAAAATCAAAATCTTTTAATGTCTTCATTTTTCGTCTTCTTCTTTTTTCAGGGACTCTTCTAAAACTTCTTTTAATTCTTTAGTATTGATTTCTTTTCTTTCGGGCTTTTCTCTTTTTTCTTGAACTTTTCTATGAGGAGAGAAAAAAATAGGTTCTTTTTCCACTGCTTCATTCAAGGACATACTCGGTTCTTTTTTATCTTCTGTTTTAGTTATTTTTTCAAGGCAGGACTTGCAATAAACAGGCCTTACTCCATCCGGCTTAAAAGGAACTTTTATCAACCTACCGCATTCCTGGCATTGAGCATCATAAAGAACTGGCAAGGGCCTGACTGGTTCAGCTTCTTTTATTGGTTCTGACCACTGGCTAATTTTTTCTTCAACGATTTTTCTTTCTGTACCGTATTTGGCCCGCGATTTTTCAATAATCTCTTCTCTGTTTGAATCTTCTGGCTTTGATGCAGGCAACAGGGTTTCAGCAGAAAATGGCCTGCTGGCTACACCGTCAATCATTAGCTTTAGATAGATGTTATATTTGGCTAAATTAACTAAATCAGAGGCAAAAAATTCTGGCATAAATTCTCTTTCTAAAAATTGGGCGTCCTCTGCTCCTATTCGAAAAGAAGCAATAGTGCCTACGTTGCCAAAAACAGCATCTCTGACTGTTTCTTCCATTTGAGCAATATATTGATGAGCCAGAATTAAGGACAAGCGGTATTTTCTGGCTTCAGATAAGATATTGACAAAGGACTCGGTGGCAAAGTTTTGAAATTCGTCTACATAAAGGAAAAAATCATTTCTTTTCTCTTCCGGCATATCCACTCTGGACATTGCTGCTAACTGTATTCTGGTAATTAAAAGGGCGCCCAACAAGCGAGAAGCATCCTCCCCTATTCTCCCTTTAGACAAGTTCAATATTAAAATCTTTCCTTTATCCATCACCTCTCTCATATCAATAGATGATTCAACCTGGCCAATAATGTTTCTAATTAAGGGCGCGGAAATAAACTGGCCAATTTTGTTTTGAATAGCTGCTGTGGCCTCTATCTCATATCTTTGGGTATACCTGGCAAATTCTTGAACCCAAAATGCTTTTACTACCGGGTCAGTTACTTTCTCTATCACCTCTTTGCGGTAATCAGTATCAGCCAGCATTCGATTGATGCCCAAAAGAGTGGAACCAGGATATTCTAAAAGAGCTAAAATACAGTTATTTAAAATATATTCCATTCTGGCTGACCAAACATCAGGCCAAATCTTTTTAAAGACACCCATTAAGCCGCCAGCCACTAAATGCCGTTTTTCAAGAGCTACTTCTTCCATAATATTAAAAGCAATGGGATAATCTAAGTCAGCGGGATTGAAATAAACAACATCTTTAATTCTATCCTTGGGCACAAAATCAAGAAGATTTTCTGCTGCCTCGCCATGAGGGTCAACAAAACCTATTCCCTTACCGTCTCTGACGTCTTGGATAGCCATATTCTCCAGCATAGCTGTTTTGCCCATACCAGTTTTTCCAACTACATAAAGATGCCGACGTCTATCATCGGTCTTGATGCCAAATTTTTTTCTGATATTACGAAAGTTTGTTTCTCCGAAAAAATTAATGTCCATAATTATCAACGAATAACGAATCAGTTACGAATTTACGAATTAATTGAGCGAGGCAAATAATTTTTGGGATATTAAAGCGAGGGGAATAATTTTTGGGACAATCCGCAGCGAATTGGCTTGGTCCCCCTCCTTTTCGCGCTTGCGCAAAAGGAGGGGGCAATTCGCGAGTAGCAGTAAATTTCCGCTGGAGAAATTTGCGTGTACCAAAAGTTACTCCCTGAGCGAAATTCCTAAAAATCACTCTCTAAGCGGTATTCTCAAAAGTTATACTTCCGAGCGCTATTCCGTGGGCAATTCGGGTGGAGCCTCACCTCTCTTGGCCTCAACCCGAGAAATAGAAGGCGCAGCTGTAACTCCTCTACCTGGAAAATGATATAAAGAAGCTAATTCTTCAATGTTAAGAATAAAATTACCACCTGGCCATGGAAAAAAAGGACTTAATCTTTCAATATAGTTCCTGAACATTTTCCTTTTTCGAACATAAACCCTTCTATTATCTAAAAACCAAAGCCAAACAGTATGAACCTTAGTGATAGTTCTTTTCATTGGTTTTAATCCATTAAGATCTGCTGTGCCAAAAAGGTCAAAAAAACCCATTGGGATAGCTTTGTTAGGAGAGAAAAAGACATCTCTTTTCCCTAACTGAAGAAACCTTATACAACATTTAAAAGCGTACTTGCTCGTTTTATCTTCAATGGCAGACACTACTTTTTTCTCCCCGGGCGTCAGCTCCATTTCCGGAAGAATAGCTCTTTCTTTTTCCTCTGCTTCTTTTGGCACTTCTCCAGTAACTAAGACATCTATTGCTTCTTCAATTATTGGTTTTGAAATTGGCGGCTTAGGTCTGTTCACTAATTTATCTACTTCTTTCTTTCCTTTTTCTATAAAATATTTGCTTTCGTCAAGATGAGAAACCGGCACAGCCGTAATTTGAACCCATAACTGCTCGCCCGGTTTAAATTTTGCCATTCCTTCTAAAAGATTGGACATAGGATCAATTCTTTTTTCTTCTTTTGCTACTTCTGGTCTTTCTTCAAAAAATTTAGAATATGTCTTAATGGGATAAACCTCATCTTTTAGCTGATCATAATCACAGCCCCATATTTCCCAGTCCTTATTAGGAACGTCTTGGGGAACATATTTGGTATAATCATCAACTTCTATAATTTCCAAGTCCGGATACTGGGAATAAAGTACTGATTCCACTAAATTACGAGCATTTTCTGGAATTCGAATAAAAAAATGGGGCTCACCCCCAAAACAAGCGATTTCTAAAGAAAAACCTAATTGCGCTTTTCCTTCAAACCATTTTTCTCTATAATTGGGCGGATCGTAAAAATGCCATAAGCCATTAAAGACAGTTTCCATTGCTTTAATAGGCCTTAAAACCTCTTTGGGCGGTTTTATTTCCAATACAATGCATCTTATTTTACCAAACCAAACTTGATTTCTCCACCAAAGATAAAGAAATAAAAAGGGCTTAATAAAAATAAAGGGTATAATCACCCACCACCAAGTCCTTAAAAAATCCCAAATAGTATTAGAAATTAGAAAAATTTGCTCTTCCATTAATTATGCTTCTTTTATGGTGTATTTTCCTTGAGAATCTCTTAGGAAATATTTTTTGTTCTGCAGATTCAATAGAATGGTATTTTTCTGAACAAAACGTTGGGAGAGAACTTGGTCAGCAATTTCTTTTGAAGACAGGGGCTTTTCTGATTTTTTTAATACATCAATAATAACATCTTTCACTACTCCTGGCTGATACCCCCAATCGCTCAAGGCATAAAGACCCCGGCCTACTAAAACAAATCTTGGATCTTTAATTAATTCATTATGAACCGTCTTGACCAGGCAGGGTTTCTCCTCTTGCTCTTGTGCTTCAATAAACTCTGCTACTTTAGTAAAGTGTAATGGCTTGTTTTCTCTTTTTATCACTAAAAATGCTTTATCTTTAATTCCTCTCGGATTAATCTCCGGCCAAATAGAAAAGCCGTATAATCCTTCTGGCCCTGCTAATATCTGTTTTGAGATTTCAATATAAGAACCTGCCTCTCTCTGCTTGGCAGAACCTTGCTGCCTTTGGTAGTAAGAACCTGCCTCGCTCTGCTCGACAGAACCTTGATTTTCACGGCTACGCCGTGAAAAATAAGAAGATGAAACACTGATATTTTTTAAAGACAGGGGCTGATTTTTTTTCTTCAGCTCTTTAATAAAGGAGTCTATAACTTGTTGGGCTGAATTCAAAGCATTTTTATCTATGGTCCAAAAAGGATAAAAATCTTCGGTTTCAGAAAATCTTTCAAATTGTTCTCCCAAAGTCAATAAAAATAAAACTTGGGGTTTAAACTTTTTTCCTCCAAGTTTTTCTAAAAGTAAATCTTCTCTCTTTAGTCCACCGCAATCCTTTAATTCTTTGGCAAAACCCTGAAAGGCCTCTTGAGATATCTGTTCTGCTTTTCCCTTGACTTTTTTAAGCCCATCTTCTTCTATCTGGCGCACTCTTTCCCGGGTAATATTATAACTTTTGCCAATTGATTCTAATGTCTCTTTTTTCTCTATTCCAAAACCAAAACGTCGGCTTATAATATCTTTAGTTCTTTCCTGCGGTAAATCTTTTAGAATATCATTACAAATTTTTTGATAATTAACAAACATATTAAGTTTTTATATCATATTCCAAAAGAAGTGTCAAATTTTTTTCTGTGGATAAATATTGTCTAAAATTTACTGTCTAACTTTTATCTAACCATGTTGAATTTTTTTAAAAACCACAGCGAAAAATGGAGATAAAATGAATAGCGGAAAAGCAAGAGATAGAGAAATTTTCCAGTGTTTGCACTTGCTTAATTCATCAAAAATTTGGTATAGTGAAATATAGTTAAAAGATAAAATTTTTTATTATTATGCCATTCAGAGAATCAAAATTTAAAAAATCGCCTGAGATAGAGCTACAAAAAAAAGAGGAAAAAGTAGAACCAGAAATAGAAAAAGTTGAGAAAGAAGGAATAAAAAAAGAAAAAGAATTTAAAAAAACAGCAAAAGAAGATTTAGAAAAGGCGAGAGGAGAAGCAAATCAAGCGTATGAAAAAGAAGAAAATATTTTTGAAAAAGAGCCATTAATATCTGAAAATTTTGAGATTTATTATAATAATGAGATAAAAAATATTTTAGAAGACGGCGATGAGAAAAGATTTGATGAAGTAAAAGAATTTGTTGATAAGACATTGGGTTCAAAAAGAGATATGGGGGGCGAGAAATCAAAAATCTATTTATTTTCAGATAAAGAAAAATATTCTAAATTCTTAGAGGAAAATTTTCCAAATATAAGGCCAGAGCCGGCAACTTTTGATAAAGAAACTAAAAGCGTTTTTAAATATGTATCTGTTACAAGAAAAGAGGAAATAGAAAAATATAAGGATTTATTACAAGAAAAAGGAATTTCTGAGGAAGAAATCAAAAATACTACCCGCAGCGGTATATTTTCCGGAGTGGGTCATGAACTTGGACATTTACATCCGTTTTTTGGCGGAGTTGGCAATGAGAAATCAGAGAGCAAATGGGAGCAAGAAATGGTCTGTATTTTCATTGGAGAAAAAATTAGAACAGATTTTGGCAATAAGCGTTTTAGAAAACATCAATTTGAACAATCTCAAAAAGAATTTAGAGAATTAGAAAAGAAGAGTGAAAGTTTTTCATGGGAAGAAACAGGGAAAGATTGGCAAGGTGAAATTAAAAATTGGGAGGGATTTGTTTATCCTTGGCTTGAGAAAAAATACGGATTAGAGAAATTACAAGAATTTTGGCAAAAAATGTTTAAGGAAGGAAAAACCATAACTAAAGCAGTAGAAGATGTTTATGGCAAAGATATTGATAAATTAGAAGAAGAATTTCAAACGGATATATTGAAAGCGAAAGACTACTCTTTGAAATAAAAATTTGGTTTTTAGAGATAAAAAAAATAAGGGCGAGTGTTAATTAAATTTAACTATCTCGTCCTAATATTGAGTTCCTCAAGTTCTTTTTCGAGTTTTTTATTGAATTTTTTGAGCCATTCTTCCTGTTCAGTCAGCACTTCTATCATATGATCTAACTGTTTGTTCGCTTTTCTTACTTCATAAACCGCGCTAATCAAAAAGACAGCGCAAACAATCAAAACAATAATACAATAACCACTTTCGAACATTTTTTCTTTTTTTCACCTCTATATTTTTTATTGGCCGGTTTTTCTACCTTTGCTATCTTACTGAATTGTAATCTTTGTGGCCGAGAGCTGCTTATCAACTATTACATTGACAAACAATTCTTAGCCACAAAGATTTTCTTTTCTTTCTCTATTTTGAGTATTTTAAAAAGCCATTTATAGTATAGCATACTATCCAATTTTGTCAAATCTTCTCTCGGCGTTTTAGCCAGTAGACCAGAACAGGGCTGGCTAAGAATAAAGAAGAATAAGTCCCGGCAATAATTCCCATTATCAGGGCTAAAGCAAAGTATTTTAAGGTTTCTCCGCCAAAAAAGAAAATAGCCGAAAGAACAAATAAAGTAGTTAAAGAAGTATTGATTGAGCGAGTAAGGGTTTGATGCAGGGAAATATTAACTATTCCCTTAAAATCCTCTCCTCTCTGAGGATTTAAAATATTTTCTCTTATTCTGTCAAAAACAACTACCGTATTATTAATAGAATAACCAAGAATCGTAAGTAAAGCGACGATAATAGGAATAGAAATTTCTAAGCCGTAAAACTCTCCCAAAACAGCTAACACTCCCAATGGTATTAAAACATCATGGCCCAAGGCAATGAGCGCGGCTAATCCGTACTGCCAACTTTTTATTGGTCTTTGGATTTTTCTAAAAGCGAAAGCAATATACAAAACAATAGCTAAAAGAGAAACAGCAATAATAGTTCTTGTTTTATCTTTTAACTCCTGGCCAATAACCGGCCCGATGTTTTCATATCTTTGCTGTTCTAATTCTTTACTTTCCTTTAACTTCTTAATGACTTGCTGATGGGTTTCTTCAGTTATATCTTTCATTCTAATAATGACTCCTTTGTCTCCGGTTGGCTGAATAACTATTCCACCTAAATCAAAGCCAGAAAGCTGTTCTTGAATTTCTTGATTTGAAGGTCTTTCTTCGATATATTCTATTTCTAAAATACTTCCACCACTGAATTCAATACTGGGCTTCAAACCGAAAAGACCAAGACAAAGCAAACTGCCCAGAATCAGAATTCCAGAAAAAATGAAATAGATTTTTGTGTATTTAAGAAAATTCATAATATTATCTCCACAAGCGCTTGAATTTTTCCAATCTTGTTCCTTCAAAGTATTGTAAAAAACTCTTGGTAATAAAAATAGCGGAAAACATACTTAAAAGAATTCCCAAACTCAAAGTCAAAGCAAAACCCTTGACAAAACTTGTTCCAAAAGAAAATAAAATGACTGCTACAATTAAAGTAGTTAAATTGCCGTCTCTAATAGAGGGCCAAGCTCTATTAAAGCCCTGCTCCACGCTTTGAGAAAAAGTTTTTCCTTCTTTTAATTCCTCTCTAAAACGGGAAAAAATCAAAATATTAGCATCCACAGCCATTCCAATAGATAAAATAAATCCGCCGATTCCAGCCAAAGTTAAAGTAACTGGTACTAGCTTAAACAAACTTAAAACCAAGATAACATAAATCAATAAAGCTAAAGAAGCCAAGATCCCTGGCAAGCGGTAGAAAAGTATTAAAAACAATAAAATAGCCAAAAACCCGAAAATTCCTGCTGTCAGGGATTTTTCTAAAGAAATCTTCCCTAAAGTGGGTCCTACTGTTTGCTGGGAAATCAAATTTATTGGAACCGGCAAGGCACCTGCTGAAAGATTGCGAGTCAATTCTTTTGCCTCATCTAAAGTAAACTTGCCAGTGATTTGAGCCCTTCCGCCAGAAATCTTTTCCTGAACAGTAGGGCTGGAAATCATAATTCCATCAATATAAATAGCTAAGGGCTTGCCAATATTTTTTTCTGTCAAGTCCTCAAACATCTTTGAACCCTCTTCGTCAAACTGAAGCAAAATTAATGGCTCATAAGCGGTCTGGCCAAAACTCATTTCTGCTTTTTCAAGATATTTTCCAGTTAAATCAGTGGCTTTAAAAATGTCTTCAAAAGCTAATTCCCAATTTTCAATGGTTTGTATTTCTTCAAAAGTTTTTCCTGCTTGCATTTCTCTGTTTATCTCTTCTCTTTTAGCCATAATCTCTTCAATATTATCTTTTTGCTCTCTGAACTCTAAAAAAGGTGTTTTGCCAATCATCTCAATTGCTTTGGCTGGATCTTCTATACCAGCTAATTCTACGATTAAACGATGATGGCCAGGGGTTTTTTGAACTTGAACAACTGGCTCGGTAACTCCAAAAAGATTAACCCTTCTCTCAATAACATCTCTTAACCCCTGCAAAGAAGAACTATAGTCCTCTTCTTCTAATTGAGACATATCTGCCTCATAAACAAGATGAGTTCCTCCTTGTAAATCCAGGCCCAAGACAAAATCTTTTTGAGGCATTTGGGGAATATTTGTTAAACGCTCAACATATCTAATCTCATTTTTCTTGGCATTAATAACATCAGCTGTGTTATTCCAATACTTCGGTTCAACAAAATTTCCAGCCAAAAAAGCCAGAATAAATATAAGAATAATAATGATGCGATTTCTTTCTTTGGACATATTTAAATATTATCTTATTGTATCCTTTAAGTCCAAATTGTCAAATAAAAGAAGTCGGACTTTCTATGGAAGTCGGACTTCAAAAATATTGATTTAAAAAGTTAATAACGACGAGACAATACCCACTAAGAAAATACCGTCAAAGACGCCAGCGCCGCCAATAGAAATAAAGCCCGGACTTAGTTTTTGGGCTTTTCTGATATTCAAAATATCAGCGCCGATTAAAGCTCCTAAAACGCCAGAGACAAAAGCGCAGGGAGCAGCAAATCCCGGGGCCAAGATTAAAGCAAAAATAGCTGAAAAAATCGGCGGAACAAAAAAGGGCAGAGTTATTCCTCTGCCCGGAACAATCCGAGCCAGATAATAGCAAATAATTATCATAAAAATAGTGGCTGCTAAAACCGGCTCAAAAGGAATTTTAGATAAAAAGAAAACACAAAGCAAGAGAGGAATAACCCCTCCGCCTAAATTAATAGCCAGGCCTTGAACCATTAAATTTGGTTTGGCAAAAAAACCAAAAAAGCGATACTCTTTAACTTGAACTAATTTCTTTCTGGTCAAAGGGATATTTACTAAAGAGCCAAATAAAATTAAAAGAAGCAGCAAAAATGTTGCTTCTGGCGAAATGCCTAATTTCCCAAAACCAATAGTAATAATATGAAAAAACCCCAAAATAAAAAGAAGGGGCAGAAAGAAAATAGCTAGAATTAAAATTAGGCATCCTGTTGGAAATAAAAACATATTATTTTATTCTTTTTGTAAATTCGCGGATTATATTTTCATAACCTTGTTTCCAAATTTGGTCATAGATTCATGAATATTTAAAAATTATTTTTGGATATTTTTCCATATTATTTTATTTTACCAAAAAATCGCGGCTGGTGAAAGACAACGCCGCGATGAATAATGTTTTATAAATCGATATCAATTATGTTTTATTATTAATATCACTCAAAGCAATTTCTATAACCTCTTCAGAGACGCCGAATATTTTTGATATTGGTATTGCAAGATAAGAATTTAATGTTTTAATGTCTATGTTCTTTAAATTGTATAATTTATTTTCTTTTATAGCCTTATTTCTTTCTTTAGTTAATTTATTTCTTGGAACAAGTAGATAATTTGCAAATTTATTTGCTTGAGCTTCAAGATAACCATATTGTTGTTGAGGAATTTTTTCAATTAATTTATAGAAATCTTCAAGATTTTTTATACAAAAACTATTATAGACATTTTTATGTAAAATAAAATGCCCCAATTCGTGGGCGAATGAAAATCTTAAACGATTTTTGTAACGCTCATCTAAATACTTATCATAATCAACATATACCGCACTCCAATTTGAAGTAATTAATGCATCTGTGTCGCATAACTTTTGCAATTCCTTTTTAGGTATAATATCTAATTTCAATTTTAAATCTATAATTTCTTCGGTATCAACTGGGATAGAATTGTCCCAAAACTTTATCCTAAATAAATTGGCATTATCTTTAATTTTTGAGTTATTTAAAAAAGGAACAACAATACTCTTATAATTTATATTAGGCATCTCGTATTAATTCTATCAATCTATCAATTTCTTTTTTGGTCGGCTTTTTATTGCGGAGGGTCCTAAAGAAGGCAGGTAAATACCCAACTGTATTACTCTGAGACAAAATATCTTGTGGAATGATACCTTGAGCTATAATTGCCTTGTCAATAAAATCCTGGATATCTTTTTTGTTTTTAATCCCTAAAATCTTTGCCCATTTAAGTAATATTTTCTCATCAGAGGGTGGAGACATTTTTCCTCTTTCTATTTTACTCCAATTACTCGGATCATAACCAGTTATTCGACATATTTTTCTTAAACTTAATTCTCTTTTAATTCTTAAATTTTTTAAAAATTTACCAAATTTTTTAAAATTTTTAGACATAAAATTTAAATATTATAACTTATTAACTTTTATTAACTGTGGTTTTAGTTTACCACACCCGCAAATGCTGTCAATACCTCAACTGTGGATAATTTTTCATATTTCTATTCTAATTAAAAATTTAAAATTGAATTATGTAAAATCCTTTTTTAAGGTCGCTAATTATTTTTAAGAATCTATTTTTATCTTTTAAGTTTTCTAAAACAAAATCAGCGCCTGATTTCTCTAAATCTTCTTTTGAATAAATACCAGTTGCTACTCCAATTGTTTTCACTCTTGCTTCTTTCCCTGCTTTTATATCTCGAGGAGTATCTCCGACAAGAAAAACATTATCACTAAATCTAAAATCAAAATCATCTTCTGCTTTTTTGATTGCTATTTTTACTAAGTTAGTTCTATTCACATCATCACTACCAAATCCACCGACTTTAAAATAATAATCCACGCTGACTTTTTTAAGTTTGCTTTTGGCTATAGGTTCTAAACTGCCGGTAACTAATCCCAATAAAACATTATTCTCTCTTAATTCTTCTAATAATTCTTTGACACCGTCTAATAAAACAATCCTATTCTTGTCAACGATTTTGTTAAAAGAATCTATCATTGCTTTCGTACAATCTTTTAATTTTAATTTTATCGTATTATCATCAAGTCCGTTCTTCTTTAGAACTTCAATTATTATAAGTTGATCTGTTAATCCATCGTAATTAATAACATCAATACTACTATTTATGCCATATACTTTTTTAAGAGCTTCAGAAAATGCCAATATGTGAGCATTAGAGTGTTTAATTAATGTTTTATCTATGTCAAATAAAACTAATTTTTTCATAAAATTTTTAGTTTAAGTTTCAAGATTTATCCGTATTTGGGCCAGCAAGCAGCCCGCACCGAAACTTTTGGTTTGGTGCGGGACTTCGCTTCGCTCGTTTTTTATCCATATTTAGGATAACAACATTTTTTATATTTTTTGCCGCTACCGCAGGGGCAAGGATCGTTCCGGCCTGGTTTGTTTTTACGAGCCCCGTCTTCATAACGAGGCCCGACCTCGTTATGAGATGGCACAGAAGTAGATGGCTGGCTGAATGCCGGTGCTGAAACTGTTGCTTTTTCTTCTGGTTTAACCAAACTAACCCGGAAAAGAGTATCAACAATATTGGTCTCAATCATATTAAGAAGCTGGCGAAACATTTTATGGCCTTCATTTTTGTATTCTACTAATGGATCCTGCTGTCCATAAGCGCGTAAGCGAACAGAATCTCTTAAATACTCCATATTTTCCAAATGGTCCATCCAAAGGAAATCCAAACTCCGCAAACTAATAATTTTTTCCACTTTTCTCATATTCTCTTCGCCTATTTCTTTTTCTTTTTTCTCATAATCTTGCTCTGTCTTCCCCTGTTTCTTAACCATTTCTATAATTTTGGCTTTTCGCTCCTCGCTTTTCGCTTCTAAGATTTCTCTTCGCTTTTTATAGATTACTTCCCTGTGTTTGTTTAAAACATCATCATAGTCCAATAAATGTTTTCTCAAATCAAAATTCATTCCTTCAATTTTCTCCTGCGCTGATTCAATCACTCCTGAAACCATTTTAGCTTCAATTGCCTGGTCCTCTGGAATTTTCAGCATTTCCATCATTTTCTGGATTCTTTCACCGCCGAAAATTCTTAATAAATCGTCTGCCAAAGAAACAAAGAATTGAGAAGAACCAGGATCGCCCTGCCTGCCAGACCGGCCCCGCAATTGATTGTCAATTCTTCTGGCTTCATGCCTTTCTGTACCGATAACGGAAAGCCCTTTGCTTTTAACAACTTTTTCTGCTTCTTCTTTATTAGGAGGATTGCCGCCTAAAATTATATCCACTCCCCTGCCAGCCATATTAGTAGCAATAGTCACTGCCTTATATCTGCCTGCCTGAGCAATAATTTCTCCTTCTTTCTGGTGATGCTTGGCATTTAAAATCTGATGAGGAACTCCTTCTCGATCTAACAGCTTTCCTAAATATTCATTTTTCTCAATAGAAGTAGTGCCAACCAAAACCGGCTGTCCTTTTTGATGCCTTTCTTTAATCTCTGCCACCACTGCCTTAAATTTTCCGCTTTCTGTTTTGTAAATTCTATCTGGCAATACCTCGCGAATCATTGGCTTGTTTGTCGGTATTATCACCACCTCTAAACCATAAACCTTGTCAAATTCTTCTGCTGAAGTGGCAGCTGTTCCAGTCATCCCAGCTAATTTATCGTAAAGCCGAAAGTAATTCTGAAAAGTAATTGAAGCTAATGTTTTTGATTCTGGCTGAACTGCTACCCCTTCTTTTGCCTCAATGGCTTGATGAAGACCCCCGGAATAGCGCCTGCCAGGCAAAAGCCGTCCAGTGAAATCATCAACAATAATAACTTGACCATCCTTTACCACATAGTCCCTATCTTTCTTGAAAAGAGCTTGGGCGCGGAGAGATTGCTCTAAGTGATGTAAATATTTTATGCCTTTTTCCTGATAAATATTATCCATACCTAAGATTTTCTCTATTTTTTCAATGCCCGGCTCAGTTAAGGTAACAGCTTTCATCTTTTCATCAATTTCATAATCAGATTCCTTTTTTAATTGAGGAATAATTTTGGCAAACTCTCCATACGCTTTCGTTGCTTCCATATCCGGAGCAGAAATAATCAAAGGGGTTCTGGCCTCGTCAATTAAAATTGAGTCAACTTCATCAACAATCGCAAAATTAAATTCACGCTGAGCTTTATCTTTTAAGTCATAAACCATATTATCCCTTAAATAATCAAAACCGAATTCATTGTTAGTGCCATAAGTAATATTCGCTTGGTATGCCTCTTTTCTTGAACAAGGCCTTAAATAACTTTCAATAACTTTAAATCCGCCCAAAGTGTCTCTTTCTTCATCTCTTTCACTATTAGATTCTTGATTCTTGATTCTTGATTCTTGATTTTTTTCTTGAAATTCTGGATCATAAATACAGGCTGTATCATGCACTAGACAACCAACTGACAAGCCGAGCAAGTGATAAATCTGTCCCATCCAAACTGTGTCTCTTTTAGCTAAATAATCATTAACTGTTACTACATGAACACCCTTATCTGTTAAAGCATTTAAATAAATTGGCATAGTAGATGCCAATGTTTTTCCTTCACCGGTTTTCATTTCTCCAATTCTTCCTTGGTGCAATATAATACCGCCGATTAATTGAACATCAAAATGCCTTTGGTTTAAAGTCCTTTTTGCTGCTTCTCTTGTTAAAGCAAATGCTTTTGGTAATATATCATCAAGCGTCTTACCCTTTTTTAATTCTTCTTTGAGTTTTTCTGATTCTAAACGAAGCTTTTCATCAGAAAAACCCTCGAACTCTTGTTCGAGGTTATTTATCTGCTCAACGATTGGCTGAATTTTCTTTAAATACTTCTCGTTAGCATCGCCAAAAAGTTTAGACAAAACCTTCATCATATCTAATTTGATTTTAACAAATTTTTATAAAAAAACAACCCCGCACCTTTTCTAGACAGCTTTGAATTTTTGAAGCCTTTGGCTTCTGTCCAGAAAAGGTGCGGGGTTGGAGAAGAAATTTACTTCTTTTTCTTCTTTTTCTTCTTTTTCTTTGCCATTTTATTTAATTATTTCAGAAAGCACATATTTTATGCTTTCAGAAATAACTATCTTACATTAAGGCAAATATTCGACTTCTTATTTGCCCGTCCGCCAAAATTTTTTAAAAATTAGGCGGGCAAAAATTTTAAAGAAAATTCATTACTTTATTTTTTCATTTTAAAAAAGTTTGTCAATGTGGATAACTGTAATTAAAAATTTTCAATTATCAATTTTCAATTTTCATTAAATTTTCAATTCTTTAATTTTCAATAATTAGAAATTAGAAATTTCTATTGTAGATATTTTATCTCTTCTTTCAGTTTAATTCCGAATTTTTCTTTTACTTTTCCTTTTGCTAAATTTATTAATTTCAAAACATCTTTTGCCTTGGCATCACCTAAATTGACAATGAAATTAGCATGCTTTTCAGAAATCTGGGCTTTGCCAGCCTTCTTTCCTTTTAGTCCGCATTTCTCAATCAGCCAACCAGCAGGATGTTTCTTGGGGTTTTGGAATATTGAGCCAGCTGAAGGAAAATTTAAGGGTTGATTGTCTTTTCGCCATTTTAGATTCTCTCTTACTCTTTTTTTGATTTCTTCTTTATCTCCTTTTTTTAATTCAATTTCTGCTGAAAGAATTATCAAGTTCTTGTTGTGTTTAAAAATACTATCCCTGTATTTAAACTTACAATCTTTTTTCTTCAAAATTCTGGTTTGGAATTTGGAGTTTGGAATTTGGGATTTGTTTGGGATTTGGGATTTGGGATTTGGGATTTCCAAAACCGTTACGGTTTTGGTTATATCTTTCATTGACTGTTCAAAAGCGCTAGCATTCCCTCTAATAGCACCACCAACTGTTATTCCCGGAATTCCTACTGCCCATTCCATACCAATTAATCCATTTTTTGTCGCTTCTAAAACTAACAAAGATAGAGGTGCCCCTGCTCCAACATTAATTTTTGTAATTTGAGATTTGGGATTTGATTGAAAATTGAAAATTGAAAATTGAAAATTTATAACTAGTCCCTGGTATCCCTCATCTGCCACAAGAACATTGCTTCCACCACCTAAAACAAAAAAAGACAGCTTTAATTCATTTGCTGTCTTAATAGCTTTGATTAAATCATCTTTATTTTTTGCTGTATAAAAATATTTTGCCGGGCCGCCAATCTTAAAGGTTGTATAATTTTTCAATAAAATGTTTTTCTTAAACTTTTTAAAAATTTTAGATTTTGATTTGTCATTTTGCATTTTGATTTTTAATTTTTGATTTTTTTAAAATGGCCGGGAGAGTTGACTCCAATTCTAAGTCTTTAGTGAGTGCTGCCTCCCGACCTTTTTTATTGTAGCAAATTTTTAAAAAATATGCTACCATAAGAACATGGCAAGGCCATAACCTTGATTTCTTGCTTCGCTCGAAATTTAAAAAATGACCATGAACTCAAAGATAAAAATTATTTTTTTCATAGCTATACTATTCTTTCTTTACCTGCCTTTTTCTGCTTCAGCTGTTTTTTTAGGCGAGAAACAGTCCTTTTTTGTTGATTCTTCTTATGACTCATCTGAAAGAGAAGAAATATCTGCCCTCCTTCAAAGAATAGGAAAAGAAATCTATTTTTTTATTGACAACGACTACTGGGATTCTTTAAATCTTGAGGAAAAAAATAAAACAAGACAATCTCTTCAAGATTTAGATAATGAATTTCACGGCAAAATATATCCAACCTTAACTTCTTTTTACGGCTCTGAATGGAAACCGGGAATTGATAAAGACAGCCGTCTGACAGTTCTAATTCATCCAATGATTGAAGAAGCCGGAGGATATTTTAGGAGCGCTGACGAATATGAAAAAATACAAGTTCCTAACTCAAATGAAAAAGAAATGGTTTATCTCAACTCTCTTTATATTAACCAACCAGGGTCTAAAAACTTGCTGGCTCATGAATTCACTCATTTAATCACTTTTTATCAAAAGAATGTAAAACAAGAAATAGAAGAAGAAATATGGCTCAACGAAGCCAGGGCAGAATATGCTCCTACTTTACTCGGTTATGATGATATCTATGAAAACAGTAATCTTGAAAATAGGGTCAAAATCTTCTTAGCCAACCCGACTGACTCCGTTACCGAATGGCAGAACGCTCTTTCTGATTACGGAGTTCTTAATCTTTTTACCCAATATTTAGTTGAACAATATGGAATAGAAATTTTGACAGATTCAATGAGAACAGAAAAAAAAGGGATTAACAGCTTAAATTATGCTTTAAAGAAAAACGGGTATGAAGAAAACTTTACTGATGTCTTTACTAATTGGACGATTACTGTTTTAGTTAACGATTGTGATTTAGGAAAAGAATACTGTTATCAAAATGAGAATTTAAAAAATTTGAAAATAACTCCTTCTTTTAATTTTCTGCCCCTAATAGGCAAAAGTAGTTTAGGAGTCAGCCAGACAACTAAAAACTGGGCCGGCAATTGGTATAAATTTATCGGCGGAGAAGGAAATCTGAAAATAAGTTTTTTGGGCGATCCTGAAAGTTTATTTAAAATACCTTGCATTACCAAAAATTCCTCTGGAAAATACGAGATTGACTTTTTTCAATTAGATGAAAATCAAAGGGGAGAAATTTTTGTTTCAGATTTTGGAAAAGAAATTACTTCTGTTGTTATTATTCCCTCTATTCAAAGCAAAATGTCTGGATTTTTAAATCCAGAACCAAGTTTCCCATTTTTCTGGGAGGCCTCTGCTACTGCTGTTGAAGAAAAGGAAAAAGAAGAAAAGCCAAACTTTTTGGAAAAGCCGATTTCGGAAATGACCAAACAAGAAATTATTTTCAAAATTGAAGAGATTCAGAATATCTTAAATCAGCTTCAAGCCCAGCTTACTGAATTAAACAAAGAAAATGTTGAAGAGAACCAAGAAAATCTTAGCTGCCAAAGATTTGAAGAAAATCTCTCTTATGGATTATTAAATGATGAGAGGGTTCGCTGCCTTCAAGAATTTTTGAAATCAGAAGGAAAAGCAATTTATCCAGAAGGACTAGTCACCGGGAATTTTTTTAAATTAACTAAAGCGGCTGTAATTCACTTCCAAGAAAAATACCAAGAGGAAATTTTAGCACCCTGGGGATTAGAAAAAGGAACTGGTTTTGTCGGTTCTCTAACCAGAAAAAAAATCAACCAGCTCTTAAACAGCTAATATGTATTTTGTTCATCCCCAAATAAATTTAAACAAAAAAAATTTTCAGAAAATATTCTCTTCTTTTTTCCGAACTCCTGATTCAAAGGGCTTAAACAAAAAGCTCTCTTCTTTCTTTCCGGAAAAGCAGATTGTTTTTACTGACATGGGCAGGTCGGCTTTTCAAATCATAATTGAAAAAATGAATTTAAGAAACAGCCAGATGCTTTTTCCTGCTTACATCTGCGATATCTTCCTGCCCATTTTTAAGAAATATAATATTAAACCGATTTTCTTAGATGCTGATATTAAGACCTTTAATTTAAAAATTGAAGAAATGGAAAAGAAAACCAGTCCCCAAACCAAATCTATTTTTGTTTCCCATATTTACGGCCTGCCTAATAACATAAATAAGATATTGTTTATCGCTAAAAAACATAATTTAAAAGTCATTGAGGACTGCGCCCATAGTTTTGGGATAAAAAAGGGAAAAAGATATTTAGGAAATTTTGGTGAGGCCTCTTTGTTCAGTTTATACAAATTTCTTCCGGTTGCTAGAGGAGGAATGCTGGTCTGTCCCAAGAACTGGAAAATAGATTTAGAAGAAACATCTTTCAGTCCCCGTGATTTTATTTCTTTCTTAAACCATTTTCCTTTTTGGGCTTTTCTGTTTAAAAAATTTGGCGGCTTCGTTTCTCCAAAAATAATAAGAAAAGAAAAGCTGTCTAAGACCGGAGGAATTAACAAGGTCTCTTTGAATCTATTTTCTTCTCTCTTTGAAGAACACCAGAAAAATTTAAAAAAAAGAATAAATCTTGGCTTGTTTTTTCAAAAAGAACTTAAAAATTTAGGCTTTGAGACCCGGGAAGGAAAAGAGAATGGTTTTTGCTATCTTTCTGTTTTAATGCCAAAAAAATTGAGAGAAAAAAGAGATGATTTTATAAAAGGACTGAGAAAAGAAGGTGTCCATTGTACAAGAATGTGGTATAGTCCTATAGTTCTTAATCCGGAAGCGCAAAAAAAATACAAATTAGACCTAAATGAATTTCCAAATACCATAGAGATAAGCCAAAGAGTTATTAATTTTCCTTTGCAGGATTTCTTTCAGAAAAAAGACATAAAAGAAATGATTGGAAAAATAAAGAAAGTGCTTAATTCACTTGACCCCGTAGTGAAAATTTGACAAAGTTTTCTTTTGGAAAACTCATATCGCAAAGCGAGTCAAATTTCTACTACGGGGTTGACACAAGTTCTTGAATTTGCTAACATTAGATTAGTGAGTGTGAGATCCTATGAGAAATCAAAGGAACTCCATTCTTTGTCGGCAAAAGACCCCGGTTTCCGGGGTCTTTTGCTTTCTCTTTTTTGAAAAAAATCTTTGAACCAAAATTTGATCAATTAAGCAAAGAATATGTTGGGACAAGTTCTTTTAGAATGCTTTTTATTTCTTTCTGGTCAAATTTTTTGATTGCTTTTTCTAGCCTTCTTAAACTTTCGTTTATTTTCTCTTTATCTGCTTCTGAAAGTTTTGCCATAAAAATTTTTTCATTTTGAGTAGCAATAGTTCCTTCTTCAGCGGTTAAAATTTCTTCAAAAAGTTTTTCTCCTGGTCTAATACCTGTAAAAACAATGGGAATATCTTTATCCGGTTCATGACCGGAAAGACGAATTAATTCTTTTGCTAAGTCCACAATCTTTATTGGCTTCCCCATATCTAAAACAAATACCTCTCCACCTCTTCCCATAGCTCCGGCTTGCATTACTAAAAGACAGGCCTCAGAAGTAACCATAAAATATCTTTTCATCTCGGAGTGGGTAATTTCTATCGGACCTCCTCTTTTTATTTGTTCTCTAAAAATAGGTATTACGCTTCCCCGGCTGTTTAAAACATTACCAAATCTCACAGAAATAAATTTTGTAGAATTTTCTTGATTTAGAGACTGACAAAGCATCTCTCCCACTCTTTTTGTTGCACCCATTATTGAACTTGGGTTCACTGATTTGTCAGTAGAAATAAAAATAAATTTTTCTACATTATGCTTTAGGGCAACATCAGCAATAGTTTTTGTCCCAAAAATATTATTTTTCACTGCCTCATCCGGTTGACTCTCCATTAAGGGAACGTGCTTATAAGCAGCAGCGTGAAATATTATCTCTGGCTTAAATTTTTCAAAGATCTGTATTATTTTTTGTTCATCTCTGATGTCAGCGACAATAAAGGAAAAATTTAGTGTTGGAAATTTGTTTTTAATTTCTTCTGAAATATTAAAAATCCCTGTTTCATCTTGATCTAAGAGCAAAAGAAGATATGGTTCAAATTTAGCTATTTGACGACAAAGTTCAGAACCAATAGAACCAGCAGCACCAGTAATTAAAACACGTCTTCCTTGAATAAAACTTGTAATAGCTGCTTTATTCAAAGATACTTGTTTTCTTCCTAATAAATCCTCCATTTGAACATTTCTTAAATCTCTAATAGAAACTTTTCCATTAATTATTTCTGTAATTGAAGGAATAATCTTAATATTTTTAAGACCTGACATTCTTCCAACTTCTACTGCTTTCTTTATAATACTTGAATCTGCTGAAGGTAAAGCGATAATTATTCCTTTAATATCTTGCTTTTTCACTATATCCGGAATATCTTTAACCTTTCCTAAAACACGGACACCGTGAATTAAATTTCCCTGTTTTAATTCATTATCATCAATAAAACCAACGGGCTCATAAGGAGCGTCAAAAGAACTCTGAATGCTTCTTAAAATTTGTTCACCGGCATCACCTGCCCCGACAATTAAAGTTTTCTCTTTGCCTCTTGTTTCTTTTTTTTGAAAAAGATAAAAATAGATTCTTTTAGAAAAACGAGCAGCTCCGCAGAATATAAAAATTAAAAAATAACTAATAAAAAGAACAGAACGGGGAAAACCGCTAAAAACCGTGTAATCCTTTAAAACAAAATAAAAAGCTGTTAAGAGTAAAAAACTCAAGATTGTAGCCTTGAATAAAGAAATTAACTCTTCCAAACTCACATAAGACCAACTGAAATAATAAAGCTTAAAAAAGTAAAAAATAGGAATAGTAATTATTAAAGCTAAAATGATAATTCCTCCAATGTTTAAAAAATAACAGTCAGGTATTTGTCCCTCAAACCTAATCAAAAAAGCCAACCAAACTGAAAAAGAAATCAGTATAATATCACTAACTAAAAAGAAAATCATTCGCTTTTTCGGCGTCCGCTCCATTAATTTTTTTAGCAAGAATTTAAAATCAGGCATTTAATATTCGTTTTAAGGTCTTTACAATATAATTTATTTCTTTTTCTGTTAAATTATTATAGAAAGGCAAAGCAATGGTTCTCTGGCTAATACTTTCAGTAATTGCAAAATCACCGGGTTTATAGCCAAACTTTTTTCTATAAAATGGCTGTAAATGAATTGACTGAAAATAATCGCTGCATTGAATTCCCTTTCTTGCCATTTTTTCAATAATTTTATCTCTGTCTTTTTTTGAGTATTTTTTTTGAAGCTGAACCACATAAACAAACCAACTTATTTTAACATTTGAAGTAATATATGGAATTTTAATTTCAGAAAAATTTTTTAATTTCTTATTATACATTTTAGCCACCTTATCCCGTTTTTCAAGAATTTTGTTTAGTCGTTCCATTTGAGTAACCCCTATTGTTGCACAAATTTCCGGCATTCTATAATTGTAACCTAATCGAATATGCTCTAACCATTTTCCGTCTTTATTTCTACGTCCCTGATTAGCCATACTGCGACATAAATCTGCAATTTTTTTATTATTCGTCAAAACTACACCTCCTTCACCAGCAGTAGTGATTTGTTTATTTGGATAAAAAGCAAAAACCCCTGCATCCCCAAAAGAACCACACTTTTTACCTTTGTACTCCGAACCCAATGCTTCGGCTGAATCCTCAATTAAAAAAAGTTTATGTTTCTTAGCAATTTTTTCTAATTGAGCCCAATTTGCTGGATGACCAAAAGCATCTATTGCTAAAATTGCTTTAGCTCTTTTAGTAATTTTTTTTTCAATTTTTTCTGGATCTATATTTAAGGTCAGGGGGTCAATATCTACAAAAACCGGCTTTGCTCTTTCAAATAAAATACAATTTGCAGAAGCAATAAAAGAAAAAGGAGTAGTGATTACTTCGTCTCCTTTTTTGATTCCCAGTGCCCGAATTATTAAATGCAAAGCACTGGTTCCGCTATTTACTCCAACAGCATATTTCACTCCTGTATATTTAGCAATTTTCTTCTCAAATTCCTCTAATTTCGGTCCTAAAGATAAAACAGGTGTTTTTAGAACCTCTAAAACCGCCTTTCTTTCTAAATTTGTAATATCCGGCTGTGCCAAAGGAATTTTCCAGTTCATTTATTTATTATAGCAAATTCAAATATCTTATCAAAAAAACAGAGAGCAAAATTTCTTACTCTCTTTTTAATTCTTTTAGCCAACCCATTACTCTCTCGAAACTTTTCTTAGATTCTTCAAGTTTTATGAAATCCTTATCGTCTATTTCCAAAACAATACCTAAGTCCTGTTTCTCTGAAAATTCCAGAAGATAAGCCAGAATTTTCTTATATACACTCTCTCCAATTCTTCCATCACCAGGAATTACGCCTTCCTCGGCTAAACTAATAAATGGCTGCCATATATTGCCCAAATCACTAAGATGAATATGACCAAGCCCTCTGCCTAACTTTTTAATTCGGCTAAGTAGTTGAGAAGAATCGTAGACTTGCGCTAAATGGCAGACATCAATCGTGGCAAAGATATTATTCTCTGGCTCTACAATTTGTAGAAAGTCCTCCGGGTCAACAAAACAAAGTTCATAAATGATTTCTTGAGGGTCAAGCACTGTGTCTGCGGTAAGGCAATAAGGCATATTCTCTACGCATATTTTTATTTCTGGGGATGTAGTTTGCCTTAATTTTTGAAGATCTCTTTTTACTCTTTGTATCGATGCTTTATTAAAACTCTCAAGCTTGTCACTCTGTTCCATCTTTCTCAATTCATCGTAGGAAACAAATAAATGGGCGTGAATATTTATCAAATCTGCTTCTATCTCCTCGGCGAATTCAACTGTTTTAGCTAGGTTTTTAAAACCCTGCTTAGAGCTGAAAAAATTTCTCTTAGAACTCTCTTTTAGCTCAAATGGTCCATGGAGAGAAAGAAATATCGGTTCTTGTAGTTTTTCAAGATTTGCCTTAGTTTTTTCGAGAACGAGAGGATTATAAATATCATCCATCTCAATTCTAATTTCCAGCCCAATAGGATATTCGTCTCCCACCAACTCTCTAAAAACTCCAATCTTTGCCTTAAGTTGTCTTTCATCGCTCACTCGACAAGGACTCATCAACCTTAACGTTTTATTGCTTTCTTCTTTGCTCTTCTCATTTTTTAAGGTGCCTTTTCTTCTTTTCATACTTCCTGTATATGCCATAACTAAACATCTGTCAATAATAGATCAATATTCCAATTGCTACTGATATAATTTGAAGAGAAAAACAAATCAAAAGGGTTTTTTTGGTTGAAATTCCTCTTTGCAAAATTCGGTCATAAAAATGCCTTCTATCTCCTAAAAATATGGATTTTTTACTAAACAAACGCCTTATATTAGTGAATACTCCATCAAAAATAGGTATTCCGACAATGAAAATAGGGCCTAAAATACTTAAAAAATTATAGGATTTGGAGAAAATCATTGCCAAAACCGCTAAAATAAATCCTAAAAAATAAGCACCGGAATCACCCATAAAAATTTTAGCTGGGGGAAAATTAAAAATTAAAAAACCAAAAACCGCTCCCAATAAAATAAAAGAAAGAATTAAAGCAAAATCATTGCCTGAAATTAGAGCTAAAACAAAAAAACCTATTAAAGAAATTGCCACCAAACCGCCAGCCAATCCATCCATTCCATCTTGATAATTGATTCCATTCATAAAGACAAAAATATAAGAAAAAGTCAAAAAACCGGCTAAGTAAATTCCTGGAAAAAAATTTATTTTTATTCCTGAAGCCAAAAGAATAATGGTAGCGATTAGAGGAAATATAATTAAAAGAGAGAACTTCTGATAGGGTTTTATTTGAGAAATATGTTTCCATTTTAAATCATCCCAAAATCCAAGTAAAAAAACAATCAAAGAACCAAGAATAATACCAGCAATTCTCCAATCAAAAACCTGTCTCTGAAAAACAAAAAACAAAAGTCCAATTATTACAGCAATGAGCATTGCCAGACCACCAAAAACAGATATTGGTTTTTTGTGAATTTTCAAAACATCACCTTTGGCAATATCATAAAGGTGATATTTTTCAGCAGTTTTTTTAAAAAGAGGAGTTAAGATCAAGGAGGTTAAAAATGGTATAAAGAATATAAAAAGGTAAAACATATTAGTTTATTGGATAAACATAAACTCGGGAAGCTTGCTTGTTATGGATACTAATTTTTTTAAGGAATTGAAAACCATTTTTTTCGTAAAATTTAATAGCAGGTTTAAGTTCTTCTCCAACTATAACCTTAAAAATCCCTACTTTTCTGTTTTTTATCTCTGAAACAAATTTTTCAAACATTTGCTTAGCTATTCCTTGACCTTGAAATTCTTTTTTAACAGCAATAGTTAAAAGTTCTGCTTTTGGTAAGTTATTTTCTTTTTTGGGGTAAAACAAACTTTCAAAAATCTTTTTTAATTTTTTGAAATTAAAAATTTGAGGCAAAAGCATTAAAACCGACTGAAAAAAATACTTTTTCAAGAAATAACCATAAAATTTATTAATGTCCAATACGCCAGCAATAAAACCCACAACCCGACCATCTTTTTCAGATACGACACAAAAACTAAATTCCGACTCAATAATGGCTGAATAAAGATTTGTTAAAAAAGGCCCTCTCAAAGAACTTAAAAATCCCTTTTTTATTTCTGTTTTATGAATCTCAGCGATTTGTTCGGCTTCTTTTTTTTCGGCTAAGCGAATTTTCATAATTTCTCTTTAATTAGCCGTTGGTATTCTGTTTTTATTCTACCAAAGACCAATCTTTCGTCAAATTCTTTTTCTGCTCTTTTTCTCCCTTCTTCGCCCATCTTTTTTGCTTTTTCTGGATTTCTAAGTAAATAAATTATGGCTTGAGATAAGCTTTCTGGATTTTTCAGAGGAACTAAAATCCCGCTTTTATCATCATCTACTGCCTCTCGACACCCTCGAATATCAGTAGCTATTACTGGCTTTTTCATCGCTGATGCCTCTAAAATTGAAACACCAAGTCCCTCCCGCCAAGATGGCAAAACAAATATATCTATTAATGGATATATTTTCTCAACATCTTCTTTTTCTCCTAAAAATAGAACATTTTTTTCTACATCGTAATTTTTAATAATATCGGGATTTACCGCATCTTTTTTTTCTGGCTCCAATGGCCCTATTATTAAAAGTATTGTTTCTGGAAAAATCCTGAGAACTTTTTTAAGTGCTTCAAAAAGATCCAAATATCCCTTTTCTTTAACTAATCTGGCTACAATTCCAATAACTTTTTTTTCTGAACCAATACCTAATTCTTTTCTTTTAATTAAAATAAACTCTTCAGAAAACCTGTTTAAATTAAATCGAGAAAGGTCAATACCGCCACTGAGATATTTAATTAAATCAGAATTACAAATCTTCTCTCGAGCCACGGTATCCATGTCTTCTTTATTAACAAAGAAAATAAGATTAGAACATTTTGCTGATATTTTTTCAATAAAAATAAAAAACTTTCTTTTAAAGAAAGAAGAGTTTTCATCAAAATAAAACCCGTGAATAGTATTTATAATGATTGGAACTCCGGCAAACTTTGCCGCTAATTGTCCTAAAAGCCCTGGTTTTGGAGTATGAGTATGGATAATATCAAACTTTTCTTTCTTAAAATAAAAAAATAATTTTAAGAGACAAATTAAATCAGCAATCGGACTAATTTTCCTCTTAAAATTAATTATTTTTATTTTTATTCCTTGTTTCTCAATATCTTTAATAAATTTGCCATTAGAACAAACAGCAAAAATCTCATATCCTTCATTCTTTAAAAATTTTAATTGGTTAAGTAATATAAACTTTATTGATTTATCTATATTAGTAACATAACAAATTTTAATTTTTTTTACTTTTTGCATTATTATTTTAGGTAAAACAAAGTTTTTGTAATTTACATTCTAATTGGTTTATATTGAGAACCATTATATATATTATTACTATTTTGATAAGCTTTTTTATGTTCTTTCCAAAAATAGCTCAAAAACATTATCTTTGAACTTTGGTAAATGCTGAAGAAATGCATCAATAGGAATATCATAATTTACTAAAGAATTGTTTAATAGATAAAAACGTTTACGAAAGAGAAAATCATACAAAGAAATAATTAAATCATCTTCTCTCGTTAATAAACTCAAGCGTTCCTTAAACACTGCTTTGATTGTAAAATCTGCATCACGCAGAGTATGTAAAAGTTCATACCCTCCGTTTTCCAAGAGAGGGCAATGAAATTCTATAAACATCTTAAGAGGTTTTTTCTGCGCAAGAATATGCCTCATGCCTTTAATGACCTCTTCTTCGTATCCCTCAACATCCATCCGTACAAATTGAGGATATGGCTTATCTTGCAAAAAGGTGTCAAGAGCCATAATTTTAACTTGCTCTGTTTTACCCGAAAAATCTAAGTTAGCATTAACAAATGAATGTCGATTTGAACCCCGAGACAATTTAATATTACCAAGGCAATTTTTAGAACCAACAGCTCCTCGATATGATACAATATTATCGTATTGATTCAGCGCTATATTTTTATTTAATAATTTAATGTTATCGTACGATGGCTCTATGGCGAATATTTTTCCATTTTTTCCCACCAATCGTGCTTCTAATAATGCATAATACCCTATATTTGCCCCTATATCTACACACATGTCTCCCGGATTAAGAAAAGCCCTCAAAAATTCAGTTGAACGATTTTCTCTGATACCTACATATAAAAGCTCCCAAGAAATGCCCTTATCGGCACTATCTAATATCATAATGCTTTCATTCACTCGTTTTTTAAACCATCTTTTGCCTCTATTTCTATTTTGAAAAACAAAAACCCAAACACGAAATTTTATTCTAAGATATAAAACCAAAAAATATAATCCTATACCTGCAAAGAATTGCTGTATTACATCCTCGTATTTTGAAACTAAAGACCGTCTAGTTGCCTTCCACTTTATTCCTTGTTCTGCTTGAAAATGAAGAGCAATAAAAGGTAAAAGAGCAAGAAAAGCTGGCATGCGAATTCTGGTCACTATTCCAAAATTACTTAAAAAAAGAGTTAAAACAGCAAGAACTCCAAAACTAAAAATAACTAAAGGAATGGCAATTCTATATTTTTTAAAAGAGATTAAGATTCCTTTAATTATGAAAAAAAGCAGAAAATACCAAGGAATAGTTTCAAGCAGAGCAAAAAGCTGCCTTTGATGTTTTATCTGCCAAGGCAAGGGACCTAATAGAACATAGGTAAAAGATTCAAAATAATTTCTTGCAAAGGTCAGGGGATTATCAAATCCTGTTTCTACTACTATTGAAGAACCCTCTCCAATAGCAGGACCCTGAGCAGAAAGGGGTTGTTCAGCAATAGGATTGTTGTCGGAAATCTGAGCAGAATGAAGCCGCAAAGACGGAGGAGCGTAAGCAACTTCTCTATAGAAAGTAATGGTCTTTATACTGATATAATGCCTCATCGTAGATATTCCATAATACCCATAACCTGAAATTTGAGGCAAAAATCCTAAAAGAAGAATAATTATTATTGCGTAAATAAACTTTTTTTTGAAATCTAACTTAGCAAGTATCAACCAGCAGAAAATAAAAGTGAAAAGTAAAACATAGCCGATATAAAATCTGAAGTGAATCAAACCAGCTAAAATTATATAGAAAACCAAAAAGTTTTTCCATGAAAAATTTTTTATTAATCTCAAACAAAATAAAAGCCCTGCCAAAGCCAAGGGAACAACTAAAACATCTTTAAGCAACAAACTCCCGAAAAAAAGATAACTCGGATAAATACTCGCAATTAATCCTATTAAAAAAGCCCAATTTTTACTTCCTCCAATCTCAAGAACTATTAAATAAACCAAAATAACTGAAAGGGCCGCTAGCCAAACGCCAAATAATTGGCCAATCAACATTTCCGGCAAAGTTAAAGCATAAATACAGCCAATGATGACCGGGTAATAATGACCCATACTTAATCCTTGTAAAGAAAAATTTCCCTGAAGAATTCTTTGGGCTACTTCTTGGGCTTCTTGGTGATAACGCACATAATCTCCTTGACCACCACTAAATGGTTGAAAATGAGCATAGTGAATAAATAACACTACTCCGAAATGAATTAAAAGAGCAATTAAAAAAAGCAAAAATATTCTTTTACTTTCCATTCCAATTTTAGAAAGAATCAAAAAAGTAATTGAGCTTAAAAATACCAGTAAAATAATTCCAATTGCTAATGTTTTATCAAAAAAAGCAACGCTTCCAACAACAGATAAAAATAAAATTATTCCAATTAATTTTTTTTTAGAATCTAAAAAATTCATACTATCTTTTTAATTAGATTTAGCCATTCTTTTTTAAATTTTTCAAAAGTAAAATTTTTAGCAAAGTCGTAACCATTTTCCCCCATCTTTTCTCTTGTCCCGGGATGATCTAATAAATATTCTACTTTTTCTTTTAGACATTTGAAGTCTTGACAAACTATCTGTTTCCCTCCTTCTAATAATTCTCTCATTCCTCCAAGACCAGAGCCGACTACCGGAGTTTTTAATAACATTGCTTCATGAGCGGTTCTACACCATCCCTCTTTAAATTTAGACATAGCTAATACTAAGGAAGAACTTTTTAACAAACATAAATAATCCTTATATTCTAAATTCAAATTTATGGTTGGAATTTTGACTTGAGGTCTTCCTGAAGTAACTAAATATACATCCAAATCTTTTAGCGACTGATATGCCTCAACTACACCTTTTATTCTCTGGCAATTTCCAAGATAAACAATTGGTTTTCTTTTAAGATGAAATCTTTCTTTTAATTCTACAACTTCTTGCCTTGAAATGTCAAAATTAGATAAATTAAAACCATTATAAATTTTGTAAACATTCCTGTAGCCCTTTTCTAAAAAATGATTCCTCCAATATTCTGAGACCGTTATAATTGCATCTGCTTTTTTTAAATTATGATAAAAGATTTTTTTGAAGAAGAAAAAAAAGGGACGAGAAATTAAAGGAAATCCAGAAAAACTGATTTGATGAATCATAACCAAATTTTTACCTTTAGTTTTATCTAAGGGCAAAGTAATTGTAGAATAAAAATCTCTTATCCATAAGTCCTTCTTGCCTCTTAATTTTAATAAATAAAAAAATGACTCCGGGATTTTCAAATATCTTATTTTTCTAAAATATCTCGGTTCACAAATTATTAAGTCCAAATCAAAATCTTTAGATAAGGTCCCTCTTGCTTGTTCATTATAAACAATACCTCCATATTTTTTTTTACTGATTTCAATCCAAGCAATAGTTTTCATAACTCTACTCCTTGTTTCTTTAAAACTTCCTTTGTTTTTTTTATCTGTTGTTTAAGTTCTGGATGAAGAAAAAGTTTAAAAATAGTAATAAGCCGGTGTTTCAAAACTGAAAGCCCCACATAAAACCTAACTGGGAAAAATCTAAGTATGAATACACCGTGTTTTACTGCCCTGGGAGAGAAACGTTGCGTTACAGACTGATGAAGTTCCATGTGGGAAAGAGAGAGCCGAGAAAGATGCTTATTTTTTTGAACCCGAATAACAAAAAGAATTTTGGGAACAAAATCAAAACGATACTTCTCCGCCACTCTTAAATAAAAATCGTGGTCATAGTTGCTTTTGATGGTCTCGTCATAATATCCAACATCTTCAAATACTTTTTTTTTGAAGAGAATATTTGTGAAAACCTGGTCTTTCAAAATAGCATTAAATAATTTTCCCTTTTTTTGATAATTGGTGAATTTGAGTGTTTGACCATCATTATATACCCACCACGACCAAGCATATACACCAGCAAAATCCTTCTCTTTACTGGTTCCCGCCTTTTTCACAAGTTCTTCAAACGCCCACGGCACCATAAGGTCATCATCATCTAAAGAAATAATATATTCTCCTTGAGCCGCTCTTATCCCGGTATTTTTCGCAGCCGCATCCCCCATATTCCTTTTATGTTTCAGATAGAAAATTCGCTTATCTCGAAATTTTCTTACTACATTTTCGGTATCATCCGACGAACAATCATCTACTACAATTAATTCAAAATCTTGAAAACTCTGGCACAATATACTTTTGATAGCATCCCTCAATATGTTCGCACGATTATATGTAGTAATAATAACAGTTATCTTTGGCATATTGAATTAATTTCTAAGGGATGTATTTTTAGTGGCAATAATAAGTAATGTTTTCCGAGAGTTTTTTAAAAAAAACGATAAAAAGTCTATAATTCTATACATTAAACGCTTGGTCAAAAATTTCTCGCTAGGACCATATCCGTATGTAAATGTATAGGCATTGTTAATCTTATAGCCAATGTCGTGCATTAACCTTTTTAATCGATTAATATCATAATTAACGATATGCCCATAAAATCCTTTTCTATTTTTAGTAGTCTGCGGAGTATCACCCCAATAAGGACCGTCTCCGTTACCAAAAAGAATTCTTATCCTGTTTTTAACATCTACTAAGTTTGGTGTGGTAATAATCAAAATACCATCTTTTTTTATTTTATTTCTTATTTCAGCAAATAGATTAAGAAGGGTCGAGTGGTCCAAGTGCTCTGCAATCTCAGTAAATATTACAATATCGTATAAGTCTTCTCCTTCTCCATATGGTCTATCTGTTTTTGAAAAGTCTGAAAATTCTAGCTTTATTTTCAGATCTTTTATGTATTTTCTAAACAAATCACGTGTGAGAAATCCGCTATTAGGACTATCAAACGCCACCCAATCTGGCTTGATATTTGTATTGTTTCGCAAAAAACTAACGATTGAAAAATCTTGGTGGCCACAACCTAGTCCAGAGGCGTTAAGAATTTTTACGGTTTTCTTGTTATTTTGATATGCATAATTCAATATAGCCCTAATCGTATGTGCATGCCTAACCGCATTAGCTCTAGCCCAAAGAGTAGCGTCAATTTCAGAATATCCGGTTATATGTCTATCTACATTGAAGCATGTTTCATATATGCTATTTGCAATAGATTTCAATGTTTTCATATTGACTCCTAAGTTGCCACAAACTTCGCTCCAGTGCTGCGACAGTTTAGAATGAATATTTGTTATAAATTAGTTGTGAGCTTTTAATTAAATGAAGGGGTCACAAACTTTTCCCTCTTTATGTTATGTTTTACCTACGAAAGATTTATAACCTGGGTGGCCAAAAATTATTCTTCTTAATTTCGAAAAAATCGGTTTCAATGCTATTCGAAAAGGTAAAAAAGTATAAATATATTGGGCCCAACCAAGAATATAAGCTTTCCAGAAATTGGGATAATCATTTCGGTATTTTTTTCTTAGCTTGATATTGAGCCTTGCGTTATGCTGTATATTATAATTAGATTTATTTTGTCGGTCCTGCAAATAACGAACAAAATATTGCTGAAAATTATAAAATTTGCCTATTTTCCCAAATCTCAGCCATAAATCCCAATCTTCAGAAAAATCAAGACTTTCATCAAACCCACCTACCATTTCCCAAATTTCTTTTTTAAATACCACAGTACTATGAACAAAGGAATTGTTTAGAAGCATCGAATTTTTAAGATCTTTATCATTTTCCGAAAGTAAATGCCTTGAGGTTTCTTTTCCAGTCGCATCCACCCTAATTACTCCTCCGCCGACTGCCACATAACTGGGATTGTTCTCAAGAAATTTAACTTGTTTTTCTAATTTTCCTTTGTCGCACCAAAAATCATCATCGTCTAATCGAGCAATATATTTACCTTGTGCATTTTTCACTCCCTTATTTAAACTCTTAACAAGCCCGATATTCGGCTTATTGGTCATACACTTCACTCTTGCATCTTTTCTTTTAAATTCAGAGATAATCTTAGGAGTTTCATCTGTCGAACCGTCATCAATGATAATAAGTTCAAACCCCCTATAAGTTTGACTTAGAACACTTTCTATTGCTTTTCTTATATATGTTGCTCTATTATAGGTCGGTAAAATAATAGAAACGAGTAATGGGTAGCTCATGATATTTTTGTTGCAACGCAACCATAATTTATTGTCCGATAATCGCCACGAAGATCTGGAAGTTGATATTCAATTTTAAAGCCTATATTCTCAAGAAAATTCTGAAAGCTTTTTTTATCTTTTGTGATATCCCTGTGTTTTTCATCATGGCCCCAGAGATGATAGAGATCTGTCCAAAGAAGTAGAATGCACCCCGGTTTTGCATATCGCGCAATGTTTTGAAGGACCAAATAGGGATTTCCACAATGATCAAGCGTATTGCGACATATAATACAGCCGTCAATACTCTTGCCGAGTCCATCAATAAATATCTCAGCCGGCTTTTCATACAACACAAGATTAGATGAAAAGAGTTCGTTAGCACCGAACTCCGATGCTAATTTTTCATATTGTAAAATCAGGGGATCAATGATGATTCTTTTTTTAACCCAATGCCATAGCAGTAAGTATCCTGCGGGCCCGGAACCCACCTCAAGACAGGTCTTGTTATGAATGGTATCAGCAAAAGTTCGCCACTCACTTTCATTATTATGGAAAAAATCGCTAATTACATTATGCCCGTTAGCATCGTGAGGACCGGACCAAAAATCTCCTTTTTGTTTAGATAAAAGAAACTCTCCATAAAACCATTTAAGGTTATCATGTGCCCAATTGTATGCACTACGAAATTCGTAGATTTGGGCTTGTTTATGATTAAAAACTCGTGGAATCCAAAATATTTTCCTGCATTTACGTAGGATATAAACTGTCCATTTTGGTAACCATGTTCTTGCCCATCTTTTTATTTTCACTATAGTTCGATACTTAGTCATATTAAGATTTTAACCACAACCAAGGTTCTTTGGTTTGAAATAATCCTAATGAATTTAAATAATTTCCTGCATTAAACCCTATCTTAAAATGCATCGGGTGTTTGATTTCCTGAATGTTTAAATTTGTTATAATTAATTTCCCATTGTTGTTTAAATGGCAAGCTAAATCTTTCAATAACTTCTGAGGATCGCTCACATGTTCAATTACATCAATACATAAAATAGTATCATAACTTTTAGATAAACTTTCCTTAGTTAAATTTATTGCCTCTATTCCGTATCCCCTTTTTTTAAATAACCACTTTGCAAATTCAAATGTTTTTCCATAAATATCTGCATATGTTACATTTAACCCCTTTTTTGCAAGTTCAAGACATAGGTCGCCAATTCCTCCCCCATAATCTAAAATATCTCCTTCACATAGTTTAATTACATTGTTCCTGAGATCTCTTTGCGCTCTCAACATATGCCAATATGCCAAATCAAATATGTAATAAGGTGTGAGTTCATAAAATTTTTTAATTTCTTCCTCTGTCTTTGGATTTAGGAAGTACCAAAAATCATTATTTAATTTTTTTCCTGATTTAAGCATCCAAATAATTTTTTTTTGATCCAAAGCAAAATATTCTGCTAAATCTTTTACAATATTTTTATCCAACCTAACCTTTAAACTCCATCTATGATACAGCCATGCAAGAACTTTTTGAATTGGTTTTGGGAATTTTTTTCCTATTTTAAGAATTATTCTCATGTTTTTATCCTATAAAATTAAATATTTCATTAAATCTTTTTTCGTAAGTATGATTTCGCAAAGTACGCTCATAACCAGCCTGAGCAATAAGCTCTCTTTCTTTATCGTGTTTTAAATAATATCCTATTCTCTCAATAAGATCGTTGACATTTTTATAAATAATAATTTCCTTATCATTTTCATAGTAATCACCCAAATTGTCAGCATTGCCAGTTACTAAAAAACCTTTACACCCTGGAATTTCAAAATTTCTAGTCTTGATTTGTTCTCGTTTCTTTCCTAAAAGCGATTTTGAATTATCAATCCAATAACGAGGATTGCCTATTTGAATTGATTTATGCTTTTTTCTTTTTAAAAATATCTTAGCAATTGATTTTAAGGTATTGCCGCTAGAACTTTTTGTTAAATTAAGATTAATTTTGCTCTGAGAGAATATCCTTATCATCTTTTCCTGAGGAACTTTTCCGTTCGGCCATCCTCTGCCCCAACATTCAATTTTTACTCCTGCTTTTTTCATTTTCTCTATAATCTTTTTTCTATTACTATGGGGTTGACCAACAAAGCTAACATCGTAAATCTTTGGCAGCTTAAGAGGTTTATACAAAAAATGATTACAGGCCCATTGACTTTTAATAACATTCTTATAGCCAATTTTATGATATTTTTGAATTGCTTGAGAATCAGTAGTTACTATCCAATTAAAACAGGGAGCCCAATATTTAGAATAATTATCAAATCGCCAATGGTCATCATTAAACCAGTTCAATGTTACGGTCCCACTTTTATTAGTAATTTCTCTTATCGTTTCTTTTTTTATCTCATCAGTGAACAGAGAAAAGAAACAAATATCCGGCTTTTCTTTAGAAACGGTTTCAATAAGCATTTTGTTCATTTTATCCCTTCCTTTCTCAAGCATTATCTTATCAAATGGAAAATGGAGCACCTGATACCGCCTATTATTTATTAAAGAATCATAGAAGTTGCAGTGTTCATAACTAAGACCTCTTTGAGGATCACCGTAATCATATTTAAATGCGATATATAAAATTTTCATCTCTTTTTTGGTTAACACGCCTTTTCATAAATTTTTTAAGAATCGTTTCTTGAGTGTGTGTTTTTCTAAAAAATCTTGAAGAACCTTAGTGATAAACTTTTGAGCATCTAAATCAATAGCTGGATGGCAACCAATAAAAAATGCTTGGTCCCGTAACCAACGCGACACTGGAAGATTTCCTACTACTCGTTTAGGAACCATTCGAAAACCAGGTTGGTCAGGCAAACAGCCGGCAAAAAAGGGTCTGGTCTCAATATTGTTTTTCTCTAAATACTTAACTAATTGAAGACGGGAAAAAGGCGCCTCTTTTTTAATTACTATCAGAAACCCATAATATGAGTGAAAATAATCTGGTAATTTTTCTGGTAGTTGAATAAAATCTTTATATTTTTTTAAATATTTCACAAAAAAACTTACAATTTTGCGTCTTTTTTGGTTTAGATAATCTAATTTTTTTAATTGCTCTATCCCTAAAGAAGCAGCAAGATCTGTCATTCTTACATTATATCCAGCTCTTTCAAAAATATATTTTTTATCATAGTTTTTTAAATATTTATCGTAATAAGAAAATCTATTAGAGGGAGCAATATCCTCGCTAAATCTACCGAACTCACGAAGTGAACGAACTATTTTTGCATAACGAGGATTATTAGTTAAGACAATTCCCCCTTCACCAGTGGTAATATTATGAGCTACATAAAAACTAAATGTTGCTAAACCACCAAAACTTCCGACTTTTCTATTTTTATAGCTCGCTCCATGCGCTTCGCAGCAATCCTCAATTATTTTTAATTTGTAATGTTTGGCAATTCTTAAAAGCTCGGATAAGTTGGCCGGATGACCCAAAGAGTGAACTATTATTAAAAGTTTAGTTTTGGAAGATATGGCTTTTCGCACCTCGTTCGGGTCAAGATTATAAGTCAGAGGATCAACATCAACATAAACTGGTTTCAGCCCAAGTTGAATAATTGGTGAGGCAACTGAAGAGAAAGTAGCGGCTGGTAATATAACCTCATCACCTCTTTCTAACTCTCCTGCTTCTAATAAAGTGGCTATGGCTAAAATATTGGCTGAAGTGCCGGAATTTACTGCGATACCATATCGAGTACCAATATATTCAGAAAAAGCCTTTTCAAACTCTTTCGTTACTGGTCCCAATGAGAGTCTACCGCTAAGTAAAGTAGCAATTAAATGATTGGCTTCATGATAGTCATAAATAGGAGCACTTATCCCAATATAAGTTTTACCTGGTTCAAATTTAGAAGATGGAATTCGATAAAACTCTTTTACTAATCTATGAATTTTTTTAAGAATAGTTTGCTTCATAATTTTATATTTTAGTTTTAGTGTTGGTTATCATCAGATTAGCTAAATCTTTTTTATACCAATCAAAAGTTTTTTTAACACCTTTTTTAATGTCTGTTTTGCATTCATAGCCGGTTAATTTTTTTAAGAGCTTAACATCAGGATATCGCCTCTTAGTTGAACCTTTTGGAGAATCTTTATAAATAACTTTTTTAGGCCTAAAATCAGCGAGTTTAAAAATCTCTTTGTAAATATCACCTATCTTTGTTTCTTCACCTCTGCCAATGTTAATAATTTTACTGTCAGTTTTATTGGAAGTAGCAACTTTCCATAGTGCCTCCATTCCATCTTTAATGTAGCAGAAACTTCTTGTTTCGTTTCTTCCAAAAATTTCAAAGGGGTTTTGCTTTTCAAAAATTCTTTTTATTATTCCGGGAATAACATGCTCATACCCCATCCTTTCTCCGTAAATATTGTGGAACCTTACGATCGAATACCGAAACCCATATTTTTTAGCTCCATGAATGAAAAGTTGTTCGCCAACAATTTTGCTTCCAGCATAACTCCATCTTGGATTAAATACATCTGCTATACTCGTTCGCACCACTTCCGGGGTTGGCAAGGGAAGGTTTTCATTACCACTATAAACTTCTGAGGTTGAAGTAAATAATAATTTACCTTTAAAATTTTTAAAGAATTCTATCAAATTAATAGTGGTTTGAAGATTATTTAAAAGTGTATAGTATGGTTTCTCATAAAAAAGACGGGTTCCACAAACAGCAGCACAATGAAAAATATAATTAAAATTCTTTTCAGAAAGTTTCTTCAACACATCAGGTTTTTTAATATCTTTCTTGAAAAAGAAGACATTATTTTTTTTAAGCAATTTAGAAAAATTATTATCTATTTTACCTCTAGATAAATCATCAATAATATAGATTTGTAAATTTTGGTTTTGAGAGAGCAGTTCTGCTAAATGATAACCTACAAAACCTGCTCCTCCTGTTATTAATGCTTTCATAATTTTAATAAATTGAATCTAAATTAGGATATTTTTTTCTATGTATTTCATTTGTTTTATTAGTAATAGTAAGAAATAAAAAATGCGGATACTCTTTAAGATAGGCCTGAACATCTTTTGGAAGACAGTGTCCTGCAAAAGCATTTCCCCATTTTAGATATTTTTGTTTTTTGAAAAAGAAATCTATTACATTTTCCTTTTTAATTCCTTCTTTCTCTAAATTATCACCGAACTCATTAACAAAAGCAATTCTCATCGCATTATAGATATTACTTAGATATTTAATATGGCTGGCTTCTTCAGGAGTACAGTAACACAATGGATTAAAATGTTTTTCAAATGGAAATTTGTCTTCAGTATATCTTCCGACTACAACCATCTCCGGATTTGAAAACTCCTCTACGGCTTTTTTCTCATGTAAAAATTCTACCCAATAGAAATCAAATTTTAAACCTGCCACTAATCTTGGTAACATTGTGGTTCTTAGAATTATTATCCCTTTGCCCTTTAATCTATTTAACACTTCCGCGATATGTCCAATCTCTTGTCTGCCATCATCTAAAACCTTATCAGCAATACAGACAATATTAATGCCTGAATCTGGTGATTTTTTGCCAACAACCAACGGAATTTTATCAAAATCCTTCTCTTGATAAATATTCTCTTTCTGTTGAATGTCATAAGCGATTACATTATAACCTAATCTTTTCAACCCAATACCCGTGGCTTGTCCAACATATCCATAACCAATGATATTAATCTTTTTAGTATCCATAAATTTTTCGCAATAAATTAATTCTAAATAAGAATTTATAAAAAAGGAATAGTGCGGCAAAGTAAACTAATATTCCTATAATAATTGTGAGAATAACATTAAGATTATAAACCACAGATTGACTAATAACAACAAACATTATTATGCTGGAGAAAATGCCTATAAGTAGGATTTTAAATAATCTTGAATCAAAAAGAGAAATAAGCGCAAATCTCTTTGAAAATTCTATTCCTAAGAAGAGTATAACAAGATAAGTTATTACAGCAGCTACCGCAGCACCATAAAGGCTAAAAATAGGAATTAAAATAAGATTTAAGGCAACATTTGTTATAGCAGCAATTAAATTAATCCAAAGATATTTTTTTTGTTGATTAAAAACAATTAATATCATTAAATAAGGATTATAAAGAAAATTTATTCCTGCCATTATAATTAAAATTTGAAAGGCAAAAATCGAAGGGGCAAAACTCGAACCATAAAGAAAATCAATAATTCTTGGGGCAAGAAACAAACCTCCCACCATTATAGGCATAGCCAAAATAATCATTATTTCCATATAATGATTCCATGCTCTCTGAAGTTTTTCATTTGATTCTTTAAAAAACTTACTTAAAACAGGAAAAAAACTCATAAAAATCAATGTAGCGGGGATTATAGTAACGCCAACAATTCTTCGAGCAGCATTATACCAACCGGTTTCAGTAATTTGCCCTAGACAACCCATCATTACCGAAGCCACATTTATGAAAATAGTGCCAAAGACGGCAGCTAAACCTAAGGGCCAAGAAAGTTTAAAAAATTTTTGCCAGACAGCTTTGTTCCAGCTTAAATTTAAAGAGTGAATGCGGAAATGAAAAAACAATAGAATAAAACTTAAGGCAATTAAATTAGTAAATAAATAGCCGTAACTTAAATTCTCAATCGAAGGAAATTTAAAAAGAATAAAAAGAACTATACTAACTATTATTAGGGATTGAAAAATCTTAGCCCCACATTCATATTCCATTCGCTGACGAGCTCGCAAAAAAGCATAAATAATACTAAAAAAATTACTAATTAGAACATAAACTCCTAAAAGCAAGATGATTTTTTGGATGACAGGATCTGGAGTAATAAAAAATGAACTAATTAGGATTAAAAGCAACGCCCCAATACTTAAAAGAATTTTTAAAGAAAGGATTGCTGAATATTCTTTTTCGGTTTCTTTATCTCGAGAAAATTCCCGAATAGTAATTTCAGAAAGCCCAAACTCAGAGATAATGGCAAGCATTGAAACAAAAGATAAGGCAAAAGTAAATTTTCCAAATTCAGTTGCTCCTAAAATCCGAGCGATATAAATAATCAAAATTAACCCTAAAAGGCGAGACACTCCTTCAGCTGCAGCCAACCAAAAAGTGTTTTTTAAAATCGTTTGCCTAACAGTTTTATTATCAAAGAACAATGATTTCAATGACTTAATATCTGTAAAATTTTTAATGTCCATATTGTTTTAAACTCTCCATTTTCTCAAAGCTCCAGAATACCTCTCCCAGGTTCCGCAGTCTGTCCATCTACCTTGAAATTTCAAAGCGTTTAATTTTTTTTCTTGGACTAATTTAGGAAAGATATCTGTTTCAATCATAGTGAATTTAGGGACAGTATAACCCGCCTTGACGCGATAGCGAGGCAGGTAATTAAAAATTTCCGGAGACAACAAATAAAGCCCTGAATTAATATAGTTCGTAGGCGGATTCCCTGCCCATCCAAATTTTTTCAAAATTTGGGAGGGTGAAGGTTTTTCCAAAAACTCTTTAACTTTTTCTTTCTCGCAAACTACTACTCCATAATCCTGAGGATGAGGAACCTTTACTAAAGCAATAGTTGCTGGCTCTTGATTGCTTTGATGAAAACTTGCCATTTTATTCAAATCTATTTCTTTTAATTCATCACCATTAGTCAAAAAAAATGAACTACTTGAAAGCCAGTCCTTTAAAAGAAAAACTCCGCCGAAAGTGCCTAATGGTTTTTCTTCCTCAAAAATTTTAATTTTATTTTTAGGATAATATCTTCTTTTCCACCAATCAAAGTCCTCTCTAAATTCTTTATTGATTAAAACAGCAATTTCCTTGACTCCTTGTTCTCTAAATAAATCAACTAAATAATTGATAATTGGTTTTTTCCTAATAGGAAGTAAGGGTTTTGGGATTTCCTTTGTTACTGGATATAACCGGGTTCCTTTTCCTCCAGCTAATATTATTGCTTTATAATTTGATAAATTATTTTTTACCATAATAGACACTGATTTATATTCTACCACTTTTCAATGGTTCTTACAGCTTTTCTTTTTATTTTTTGATATGCTCTTATAGCTTTGTTCTCTGCTTGAGGCGAAACCAATCTTAAAATCTCCTTACCCCAGATCCTATATCTGCCGCCAACTTTATTAGCTTTAAGAATGCCATTTTTTAAATGGCGTTTAATAGTGCTTTCGCTTATCTTTAAAAAACTCCGAGCTTCTTCGGTTGTATATATTTCATTGGGATTTATTTCTTTCATTGTCTTATTATATTAAAAGCAAAAGACCCTGTCAATAGGGGTCAATAAGGTTCAAATGAATTTGCTCATCTTAGAAATAAGATTTTTCTTAAAATCTTTCAAATTTAAAAATTTTTGCAAGCACTCATTCTATGCTATAATTTCAATATGATAATCTCTAAGAAACAAACAGGAGAAATTGGAGAAAGAATTGCCGAGAATTTTTTAAAGAAAAAAGGATATAAAATTTTGGACAGGAATTTTTTCACTCGTTTGGCTTTGGGCCCTAAAACCGGAGAAATTGATATTATTGCTGAGAAAGAAGAAACAATCTCATTCGTAGAAGTTAAAACAATAGAAATCTCCCCTCGCGGCTTCGCCGCAAGGGGAGATTTTATCCCACCAGAGCAAAAAGTTAATTTCCAAAAACAAAGAAAAATAATAAAAACTGCTCAAATCTGGCTTTCCAAAAACAAAATGCCCCTGAATAAAAAATGGCAGATTGATGTAATCTCAATAAAAATAGATTTAGATTTGAAAAAAGCTGAAATTAAACACTTTCAAAACGCTTTTGGAGAATAACTTATTAGCTTAGTTAGCTTGCTAACTTATTCCTGAACCACTCCACTGTCTCTTTCAATCCCCTATCTAAATTATATTTCGGCTGACAGCCAAGCTCTTTTTTTGCTTTTTTAAAATCTAAACAGCTTCTTTTCTGCTCACCAGGTTTTTCAGGAATATGAATCTCTTTACAATTTAAATCAGCCAACTTTCTAATTTTTCTAAAAATAGTATTAATACTGGTTTCATTTGCTGTCCCAATATTAAAAACCCCGATTTTGTTTTTCTTCAAAGCCAATATATTCGCTTCAACCACATCATTAATATAAACAAAATCCCGGGTTTGTTTTCCATCACCGTTTATTGTTGTTTCTTTACTATTTAGCATTTTATCGCAGAAAATGGCAATTACTCCTGCCTCTCCTTTTGAATTTTGTCTGGGTCCATAAACATTTGACAAACGCAAAGATACATAAGACAGACCAAAAACTTTATAATAATAATTTAAGTATTTATCAAAAACCAATTTTTCAATCCCATATGGCGAAACAGGCATTTCAGGATATGTTTCTGGAGTAGGAATAATATCAGCGTCGCCATAAATGGCACCGCCAGTAGAAGCAAAGATTATTTTAGAAGCGAATCTATGCGAACGATTAGGCGAAAGAACGCGAATAAAATTCTGAATTATATTTAAAGAACCGAGAATATTAATTTTGGCATCTTCAATTGGATCCTCAACTGATTTTCTTAAATCAATTTGAGCCGCTAAATGAAAAACTGTTTCTGGTTTTTCTTTTTTAAAAACATCGGAAATTTTAGGACTCCTGATGTCCAATTTATAAAATTTGGCTTTAGGATTCAAGTTTTTTTTAGTTCCGGTAGATAAATTATCAATCACCACCACTTTATGATTTTCTTTGATTAATCTATCTACTAAATGACTTCCGATAAAACCAGCTCCCCCAGTGACTAATATCTTCATACTTAGTTAGCTTAGTTAGCTTAGTTAGCTTAGTTAGCTTGCTTATAATCTTTATTTTTTATATCATAAAACAATATGGAAAACAATATCGTTGAAAATAAAATAAAATGGGTTTATCTTCTGGGCTTTTTTTTAATTTTGGCCTTACCGCTTTTGAATCTACCGCCCTGGTTCTCGCCGCCTGACTGGGGGAAAACCATTGTTTTTAGGATTATTCTATCTCTAATGATTTTTGTTTTTCTATGGCAAGTCCTTTTCCAGAAATTAAATGATAATTTATCATTGATCATTAAAAATATATTAAATAAGCAAAGTAAGGTTTTTTTAAGTTTCTGGCTCTTGATTGCTTTCTTAGGAGTTTACTTCTTGGCTACCCTATTTTCTCAAGACCCATATTTCAGCTTTTGGGGATCTCCTTACCGTGCCGGTGGATTTCTTAATTTCGCTTTCTGTATAATTTTTGCTATTTTAGCTTTTTTAATTCTCCGAAAATCTGACTGGCAAAAAATCTGGGATTTTAGTATAATTATTGGAATTTTTGTCTCATTTATTGCTATCTTTCAGCAACTCGGTCTTTTTAGTAAGGTAGTTATTCCTTTTTCCGGTAGAGCGCCTTCTACTATCGGCGGACCAATATTTTTGGCAATTTATCTTTTGCTTTTATTTTTTCCTATCTTATTTTTTGGTATTAGAGAAAAAAATCTTGTTAAGAAGTTTTTTTATTTTTTTGCTCTTTTATTATTTTTTTATGTTATCTTAAATACTGGAAGCCGAGCCGCTTATTTTGGATTATTAATTGGAATCTTTTATTTTGTTCTTTTCTACCCTGTTAAATTCCACTTTGCGGCACCCAGCCTTTTACAGAAAGGCGGGGTATTTAACAGGGTGGACCCCCACACCAAAAAGCTTTTTTTAGTCAAAATCTTTTTTGGAATCCTTTTGGTTTTAGGAATTTTGGGAGTTTATTATTTGAATGCTGATTACCAAGTCCCTCAATCTTTTCAAGAAAACAAGATTTTTAAAACAGTCAATTCAAGATTATCTATCAGTTTAGCCATAAAAGATCCTCGTTTCTCCAGTTGGGAAATTGCTTTCAGGGCAATGAAAAAAAAACCGATTTTGGGTTATGGGCCGGAAAATTTTTCAATTGGTTTTGATAAGCATTATGACCCTTCTTTGCCATACATTGATCCGGATTGGGGCAGTTGGTATGACCGTGCCCATAATTTTATTTTTGATATTGGGGTTACTGTAGGAATTTTAGGTCTGATTATTTACCTTTCCCTTTTTGCAGTTTTATTCTCTGGATTACAAAAACTAAAAAAAATTAAACCAGAAAAAATAATAATATATCATGGAATTCAAGCTGCTTTCTTAGCTTATTTGGCAGCTAATTTCTTTAGTTTTGATACTTTTTCAACCTACTTAATATCGTTTTTAATAATTGCTTATAGTTTAACTTTAATAAATCAATCAGAAAAAAAGCAAAATGAAATCATTAAACCAAAAATTAGAAGTGTCCAAAAACTCACGATCGTGAAAATTTGGACACTTTTAAAAAAATATAAAAAAGCAATTATTGTTATTTTATTTTTATTCTTAATCTGGTTTATCTGGGCTTGTAATATCAAACCTTTTTGGATTAACAAAGAAATCCGTTCTACTAAAACTCAATCTCAAATTGGGAATTATCAACAAGGCCTGAAACAATTAGAAAGCGTCTTGGATTCTCACACTTATTTAGACAGTTATTTAAGATTAAATTATGTTGAGCTTATTAGCCAAAACCTAGAAAAAACTCCGCCGGCTTTTCAGGGAATTTTAGTGGAAAAAGCAATCAATGCTTTAAAGGAAAATACTGAAATCAGACCTTATTATACCAGAAACTGGTTATTGCTGGGAAATTATACCAATGTTTTGATTGAGAAAGGAAAAAAAAACCTAAGAGGAGAAGCATATTACTATTTTGAAAAAGCTCTTCAATTAAGCCCTAAGCACTTAGAAATTTTCATTGGTCTGGCAAAAACCGATTTATTAACCAATGATTATTTAGGAGCAAAAAATAATGCCCAAAAATGCATCAATTTAAATTCAAAAGTTGGAGAATGCTGGTGGTTAATGGCTATAACTAATATCTATTTGAATAACATTGAAGAAGCCCAGGGAAACATAGAAGCAGCAAGAAAAGCAATATATCCTGTTGGCTCAAAATCCTCTACTGCTCAACTTATAAATGCCTATAATTACATCAAAAACTATGAAGAAATAGTTAAAATTTATCAAACATTAATTTTGCAAGAACCAAACAATGCTCAATATCATTTCTCCTTAGCAGTTTATTATAAAGAACTGGGTAATAATGAAAAAGCAAAAAAAGAAGCTCTAAGGGCTTTAGAGCTAATGCCAGAAGCAAAGAAACAAATAGAAGAGTTTTTAAAAACTCTTTAAAGCTGGCTAATCTGCGACTGGATTAAAATAATTAGCTGATTTAGAAGTTCAATAATCATTTGTTGAACTTCTTTTATTTTTGCTTTAAGTTCCTGTTCGTTCATTTCGGAAATCGGTTTTTCTTCCTCTTCTTCCTCTTCTTCCTCTTCTTCGTCAATAGGTGGGTATTCACAAGAACCATCATCTCTTGTTGCTTCAGGATTGTAGTTTAAGGCATTAGAATCTATGCAACCTTCTATCACTAATTCTGGGAAATTAACTTCTACGGTAATAGAATCTCCATCTGTTTCAGTATTATTGAGCCAATCAGCTGATTTTGTTTTAAGAATATAATCACCTTCTGTAATATCCTGCCATTGATATTCCCAGGTTCCATAATTGGAACTAGTTGAATCAACTTCATACCAAACATTATTGATGCCTATCTTTACCCAAGAAGGAGTTGAACCGCCTTGGTCACGAGCTACGCCTTTGATAGTATAATTCTCAGTATCAATGATTGAATTATTTTCTGGTTCAGTAATAACTGTTTTTGGAGCAAGATTATCAATAACAAAATCGCGGATTGTTTGAGAATAGGAATTAACAATGGCTTCGTCACTGGGACCATTGTTTTTTGATTCCATAAAGATGCCTAAGTCCCCTATATCAAAATCGCCATTGCTGTTTTCATCGTATAATATTGGTATTCTTAATTGGATAGAGCGATTAGCAGTGGCATGTTTCCATATCTCAACGCTTACAAAAATTCTTAAGCCCTCTAAGGACACTAGCTCTTCTAAATTATCTAAATACCAGTTATTATTTAAACCATTAAAAGTAAAAGTGCCTAATTCTTTATCTTTTTCTAAACCTTGAAAACCAGGAGTGTCATCATCTTTCCAAAGTTTAAATCTTTCAATATCATAAAAATCTTTAGCTGTCCCTATATTTTCCAAAGCAATGGCTAAAAGTTTATCTTCTCCATTTCTTCCTGAAGGAATTGTCAAATCCATTACCAATTTATCAAACTCTTGAGGATAACAATAACTACTTGGCGCTTGATGATTGGTAAAATCACTGTTTATTAATGCCTTAGCAGAACTGGTTCCGAAAAAAGAAAAAATAATAAAACTAACAATTAAAATTTTATAAGAATTTTTCATAGAGATGAAAATTATTTAAGTTTTTTTAATTCTTCAAGGTCTATTTTAGCACCTTCATTGTTCGGATCCAACTCTAAAACTTTTTCATAATACGGGATAGCCTTTTCTTTTTGGCTAGTATCTTTGTAATAAACAGCTAACATTGAATAAAAATCTACCGGCGCTTCTCCAAATACTTTTTTATTGTCTTCTATAGCTTTTAATAAAAATCCTTCAATCTGGGGATACTTTTCTTTTAGATGAAAACGATATAAAGTTTTCAACTCTCGGTAAGCATTTCTCCAGTTAGGATTAACTTCGATTATCTTTAAATACATCTTTTCAGCATTTTCATATTCTTTCTGTTGATTATAAATATCTCCTAAATTATTAAGTATTAAAGTATTAGTAGGCTGTATTTCCAAAGCCATTAGATAAACCTTTTCTGCTCCGTCTAAATCCTGCACTTGATATTTTACCTGGGCAATAGCTATTAAAGCTAAATGGTCATTAGGGTTTGCTTTTAAACTATTTTTTGCATCATCAAATTTAATTTGCTGGTTTTCAGTTAAAATTACTCCTTCAGGCAGAGAAAAAATTTCATTTTCTTCTGAAGCTGGCTGGTGCCTTTGATAAAGAAAAAATCCTGCTACTGCTATAAGCAGAATTAAAACAATAAGAAAAAAGATTTGATATTTTTTTGACATATTTTTGTTCTTTATATTTCAATCTTCTATTTTATATCAGCATATTTATATTACCATAAGTAAAAAATAAAACAAATCCCGCCCCGAATTCGGGGCGGGATTTTAACCCATTCAGCTCACAAGGAAGCCAAATGAGAAATCAAACAGAATTAACAGAATTTAGTAGATCAACGAACCACCGGTAACTGGCAATTTCTTAGTAAGAGTGCTATCAATTTCAACAGCTGCGCTATTATTCTCCCATTCTATACCCGAAGTAGTAGCATTATAACTACTACTAGAGTGCGGCCCTAAAGTCAACTGGATACTAAGTGTAGTCAGGGCACCGGTAGTATCACCAAAGATTCTGATAGTCTTGGTAGTCCCTTCAGCAATCTGTAGGGTAGTTGAGAAGGCAACTATATCGTTGTGGGCTAAAGCACCACTATTATCACCAACTGAGAAGCAATAGGCATTAGCGTCAGTTGGAGTTGGATCAAGTATAGTGTAGGTATTACTAGTGCTTAAAACTGCATCCCAATAGGCATCAAAGCCGGATTGGGTTATCGTAGCATAGGTTGTACCAAGATCAGAACTCTTAATGGTTAAACTACCTGTACCAGAAACAGTCGCTGTACCAGCTACACAGAACTCCATTTCGTTAATAGTAATGTCATCACCAACAGCCTCAAGGTCTAATTCCATTACCTCTTTATTAGCGCCAGCTGTCTGGGCACCAGAAGGTGAACCAGAAGCAAGACTGGCTACTAAAACACCGTCATAGAGGTATTGAGTGTAGGAGGCAGCAATTGTTCCGGCTGTAGTAGCAGTGCTGTTTATCCAACCAGAAGTTCCATCATTAACAATTGTCGTACCAGAAGAAACTCCATTAGCAGTCATATAGTAACGAATAGTGCCAGCAGATGAGGCAGCACCATTTGCTCCCCACTCACTGTAATCACCATCTGAATCACCCAAACCAACCTCTACTGTATCGGCATCAGTTAGAGAAATCTTATCAACCAAATCAACTTTCATAGTTAAGGTCTTGTAAGTTGATTTTGGTACGGTCAATGTCCCGGATGTTAGTGAGATAAGTTTTTTCCCGTTGTTTGTTGCGTCTAATGTGTAACCAGCAGAATTACCCAGTATGTCTCCATCCAAGTATAACTTTACCTTGGCGACATTGGCACCACTCCTGGTTCCTTCAGTAGCAATATAGAAGTTAGTTATTGTGATGTCTTCATTGACGGCGTACAACCTGTATTCCATCATTGAATTACCAGTTGCGCCAGCAACGAATTGAGCTGCAGCTGGCCTGTCAGCAGAAACAGTTATTTTCAATGTTCCTACAGAACCAATTGTCTGTTCCTGACCTGTGCCAGTGTAGGTCTCGCCAATTGCAGAGCCGGTTGACCAACCAGTTGAAACAACGTGATCAGTGGTATTAGCAATCTTGAAGGTGTGAGTAGTACTAGCTGTATTATTAACCACATCTGCCTTCAAGGCTAACCTCTCAGTTGTTCCTGCAGTAATTCTCAAAGGAGTCCTTAAGGTGAAAGTAACTATATTGGCATTAGTGGCTGTTGAGTTAGTGGTTTCCAGTTTAGTATCCCCATCAAATAATTCTAGGTTGTTAATTCCTGTATATGTGGTCGTACCTCCTGTTACTGTATCTGTGGTTTTTATAGTAGTCACTTTTACATCCTCACCTGAAGCACTAGCGTCTAAGTCAAAGTAGGCAAAGACTGCGTCTTGGGCACTAATTACTATTGTTCCGGCAATCGGAACAGAAGCAGTAACGACTGCTAAAGCAGGTCCTAGAATTGTCATCGTGTTAGCAGTAACTGCGCTAGTACCCGGAGGCACATCAGTTCCGGAGGAAGTTGTATAAGTTGTCTTTCCAGAAGTAGCTCCTTTGGCAGTAATACTACTAGCTGGCAGATTAACAACAACTGTTGTGCTAGTAAGAGTATCAGTACTATAAGAACTGGCAACATTAGCCTTAATATGGACAGTAGTAGTTCCAACCGGAAGCGAGTAGGAATCAGTGAAAGTTAAGTTTTGATTACCATTTTGGGTAGTTGTAGTACAATCTTGCGGACCAAATAAAGCATTTCCGCTGTCGTCGTAACCAGTTACATTGGTGTAGTAAATTGGCCTACCACTACTGGCAGCGGTCAACGTAACCTGAGTTGAGGTCACATTAACTCCTTCACCACCAGCAACAAAGTCAAAAGCGGCTAATTCTTCTTGACTACCGCCTAAAGCAATGTTTCCAGTAGCTGGAGTTTTGCTTGATTTAGAAACTGTCAAATAACCCTGATTAATGGTTTGGGGCGTACAATAATAAGTTGTAAGACAGAAATTGTTGCAAGTAGGAGTAATTCCAAAACCATAAGTTATCCCAACCATATCAATTGTATACGCGGATCCATCCCATAAATCAAAGGTTAAAGTTCTTCCAGATCCTGCAACCAAGGAAGCTAAAATGCTTAATTCAACATAACCACCTTTTGCAACTTCAATATTTAAGTTGCTGAAGACAGCTTTTCCATCAGCAGGAAGAGTGGCTAAAGTGCCTATAGTTGTACCAGTAGTGTCATTGACTAATTTTAAGTCTTTAACATCAGTGGTAGCGGCAGTACCATTCTTAATTGCTGTTACTTGGGTAATCTTTAGACCCTCGGCAGAACCAGCCATTATTTTAACCTGAGTAAATCTGATGTCTGCTTCAGACGGATCCACGGTTAAATCGCTATCGTTTCTAGTTCCGCTTGATCCATCGTATAAAACGGCTGTGCCAATGGTTATAGTGGAGATGTAAGCCATGCTATTCCCAATAATTGGGAAAGTTCCGGTAACTGCAGCAGTAGTAGTAATATCAGAAGCTGAGTCAATAGATAACTGGATTATATTTCCATTGTAGGTTGCTGAAGCAGCAATCATAGTTGCGGCTAAGGTAATGGTTTTAGTAGTACCAGCCGGAACATTAATAGAAATATTACTAAAGGTTGCCTTATGGTTTGAACCTAAGCTCTGGCTTGTTCCAATCTGAATTGAGCCATCATATAGCTTGACATTAGAAACAGCTGCGTCTAGGCTTAATCCTTTCCTAACAACTTTTAAGCCGGTAATCGTAACGTCACCATCAGTTCCGGCAGTAAAGTTTACTTTCGTAAATGGTACATTAGCAGAACCACCAGGAACACTAGTCATAGCTGGAGTGTCATCAGCTAAGCTTACATTTAAACCAGCACCAACAACACAACTGGCGTCAGCCACACACTGGGTGGTGGCCACTCCGTCACAAGCATCGGTTGCAGCGCCTTCCTCTGGAGTACAGGTTCGGGTTTGCTGCATTTGGGTGGCAGTACAATCACCGCCTCCGCAAGCAACATTTGCCCAATCAGTACAATCACAACCAGTAGGAGTTACGTCGCCCTCTAAAAGCTCATTAAGTTTAGTTCTGGTAGTTGAACCAACATAACCGGTTCCAGAAGTTAAACCCCAAGAAGCTAATACTTCATCAGCGTATTTTTCCTGGAATTTAATAACTCCTGCTTTGGTCAAAGGACCAAAATAAGAAGTTTCATTTCCTGGAGAACCAGCGCCAGTATCACCTAACTTTGTGTCAGAAGCAGTGTTCAAAACAATCTGTAAACATTTAACATCGTCGCCAGTCATTCCTTGACTTAAATTGCGGTCAAAGCTTGTGATTTCACAACCTTCAACGGTTGGAGTTATGTCGCCGCCAAGATCAGCTAACTGCTCCTGTAATTCAGTCAATTGAGCCAATAAAGCATCAATTTGAACCTGCAATTCTTCAGCAGTTATTGCTTGAGCCGGCATTACAACCATACCCATCATCATTGATGCGCAAGCCAAAGTAGTAAAACTAGCAACGATTTTTTTCATTTTAGACATTTATCTAATTTATCACTAATATTTTTACTTGTTTCTTTATAGAAACAAGTAATTCTATTAGCGATTTTCAACTTTTTTTCACTGTTATCGACCTTAAACATCTTTTGAATATAAAGAATTCTTTTTTGCTTTTAGCAAATATTCAGAAAATGTCTTTAATAACAGTTTCTTTTGTTTTTTTTGTCGACCTTTTTCACAACCTTATTAAAATTGGTTGTTTTTAAAATAATAAAAAACTATTTTTTAATAGCTAATGCTTCTTCTAATATCTTAACTCGCATTTCTAACTTTTCAAACTCATTTTTATGAACAAGATTTTCTAATCTTGTTTCAATTCTTTCTAATCTATTATCCACTAAATCAAACCTTTCATCTACTTTATCAAAACCCCTTTTTATCATTCCAGCCAAATCTTCAATTGTAATATTTTCGTTTGCCATAACAAAAGATTAGAAGTATTCTTCCTATGTTCTTAATAACTCAAAAATAGTATTTTGGCAAGCGCCTCCTGGTAATTCTCATCATCAAAAAGCTCTTTTGCTTCCTTAAGCAATTCTTCCTGTTCAGAATTCAGCGCTCTATCTTCCAATTCTTTAATTTCTCGCTCAACTAAGGTTTTATAATAAGAATTTATTGATTCATCGTATTCTTCACTATCAATTTTTGTAGCTAATATCTCTTCTACTGTTTCTTTTTGTTTTTCTATTGCTTCAACTTTTTCTTTAATTTCTTTGGCTATTTCACCATCATTTTCTACTATTGCCACTTTTTTCAAGCTTTCAGCTGTTTCTCTCATAACTTTTTCTACTTCTTGAACAGCTGAGGCCAGATTTTTGCCTCTATTTTCTTCAGCTATCTTTGTTAATTCATCTAATTTCTTTTGAGTTAATTCCAATTGGACTTTAGGTTTTTCTGTTTCTGAAGCTAAACTGACTTTTGCTTGCTCGCTAATTTTCTTTACTGAATAAAGTAAGTCGCCAGGCAAAGCATTTTGAGCAAAACTGAAAACACCTATTAAAAAACAAAAACAAACCGCTGTGGCTAAAGCCGGCTTTAAAAAAGGCCTAAACCTAAAAATTGAAAATGCTTCTAAGAACCGTTCTCCAATTGTAACAGAGGCCTGTTTTTCGCTTATTAATGGTTCTGACAAAATCTTTGCTTTTGTCAAAATAACCCAGTCCTTTCTGGGTTTAATTTGCTGGAGTTCTTTAATTTTTCTAATAACTTCTTTTTCGGTCATTAGACCTTAAATTGAGAAATCTATACTATACCTTTAAAGAGAAGACGGATTCTAAAGAGTTTTATTACACTAAATCTATTGAGCTAAATCTATTGAGGTTCAACCTCAATAGATTTTTAAACTTAGCTTAATTCTCTTTTAAGGGCTTTTAAGCCACGGTGAAGGGTTACCCGGATGCTGTTTTTTGGTTTATTCATAATTTCAGCAATTTCTGGAATAGATAAATCATCTAAATAATGGCAAATAATAATATCCTGATACTCTGGTTTAATGTTATTTAAAGCCAGCTTTACTCTGTTGATGTCAGACATCAACAAGCTTTTTTCTTCTAAATTAGGTTGATTATCTTCTATTTCCTTACAATTGTCTATAGAAACAAGCTTAGCTTTACTGTTTTGACGATAATGGTCAGTGACCAGGTTTCTGGCAATTTGATAAATAAAGGCCTGGGGATTTTCAATTTTTGTGCCTTTATCTATGCTCTGCCAAACCCGAGTAAAGGTCTCTGAACAAAGGTCTTCAGCTGTTTCTTGAGAACTAACCTTTAAAAAGACAAAACGGTATATTTTGTCAATATATTGGTCATATATTTTACTGAATTTTTTTTGATTATTCATCTTTTCAGCAGTATTACTTGGTTAATATATGATTGACTTCGGAAATCAATCATTATGTCGCATCATTTTCAATTCTGTCGCATCAATGTCATATCATTTGTTATGATATATTATGCTAATTCATAGAATGTTCTGTTAAAATCACCCTGCGCTCTTACTAAGCCCTTATTCGTTAAAAAAACTAAATCTCTTTGAATGGTTCTTTTACTAATTCCTTGAAGACTATCTTGAATTCCCTGCACCTGAATTTTTTGTTTTTTGCTAATAATATCTAATATTTGCTTTTGACGTTCCAAAACCCATTTCCCAATTTTCTCTTCTTCGTCAATATTTTGAGGTTCGATTTCAAAAGATTTTTCTTTTTTTACTTCTTTAGATATTTTATCATATTCTCTCTGAAGAACCAAAAAATTAGTTGGGCTTGCTAATTCTTTGACTATAGCTAACTCAAAATATTTTTTAAGATTTTCTATATTTTTAATAATTTCCCTGTCAACCTCATCTACATTGATACCTAATTCATCGCTGTTCTGGATAAATAACAAATCATTTAAAATCTCATTTACCCTTGTTCTGATTTCTGTTTTCAGCGGCTCTTCTTTTGAAAAAAGTTCTGTCACTTTGTAGACAGTAAAACTAAGATTGATAATATGTTCTTTGTCCATAATTAAAAGCTTCCCTCCTACAATAACTATATCAGAAAATAAAAAAAGGAACAAATCCCTATTATTATCATAGAAAAACCTCATTTTTAGTCAACCTGTGGATAAGTCCTTCGGGAAGCCATCCCGCAGAAACCTGCGGGATGGTTTCTCAGGTTGCTTTTTTTAATAAAAAAATGGGGCTCAAGTAAATACTATATTGCCCTTTGTAAAGTTTTATGTTTTTTTCGCAAGTTTTCGCAAGAGTTTTTTTACCACCAGGTTTCTTTGGTTATTACTTGCAATGTTGTAAAAACAGCTCTGGATAAAATTTTACTCTCTCTTACATCTAAGAGAGTACAAAATAGAATATGACCTGTTGTGCCTGCCAATTTTTCGATTTTCTTCCACCCTTTTTTCGCTTCCTGAAGAGAGTCAAAAAAAATGTTTTCTTTGATTAGATAGTGGCGATCAAAACAAGATTCAATAAGATGATATCTGTATCTCTGTGGTATTGCGCGATTAGTGGCAACCTCTTTGTCTTGGAAATCAAAAGCTATCAAGGTTGTATCTTGAGAGTATGGCTGATCTAATTCCTCTAAGCACTCTTCCCAAGACAAATAATTCTGAGCCACTGTAAGCAATTTTTCTCTGAGAAACCCCAGATTAACTATTCTGACTAAGGTAAAATCTGTATGCGGTGTTACTTCTCCGTTTTCAAAACGATAAACTCGTTTTCCTAATTTCGGTTTTTCTATTTCAACCCTAAAAACTCCTGCGCTGTTCAAAGAAACAATTTTTCCTTTACCTCTTGGTGTTAACACACTCAATTCTTCTTCGTCTTCAAGTCCTTCTTTAACCCATTCTTCTTTTACGGACATTTTCTTTCTCCTTTTTTATTTTGTGCTGATTTGTGCTAATTTTGATATTACTTATTTATCCAAGCCTGTCAATAGTCAAAAAACCTGCGGGAAGCCATCCCGCAGGTTTTTAACTTGACAAAATTATTAAATTGAATAAGCTGTAAATGGCTCGGATAAAAGGACAGGTTTACGGAAGCACTGCTTATGTTTAGTGGCACTGGGTTCGAATCCTGGCTGTCTGGTTCTTGCGAAAAAACGCTCTGAGAATTCCTTAAGTCGTATAGGATAGGAAGAAGATAATGAAACAGAGGCGCCAGTTTCTGTGGAATCGAAAGGTGCAAGACTTCCCGCTTATGCGGGTTTTCAAGAACCTCCGGGTCATCAAGATAAAAGGGGAAATAATTTAATTAAATAAATTTCCCCTTCTTTTTATTTATAACTAATGACTCGAAGTTTATCGAAGAAGTTTACCGAAGTCGGACTTCGATAAATTGTTATTCCAAGAATTAACTATCATATTGAAAGAGGATTATTTAAAAAACTTTTTTATCTGTTTTTTAAAAAAAATTATAATAAGATTTCAACTGAGTCCCCAGTTCAGATTTTATTATAATAGCGGAGAATTGGGAGTATATGTTAATGCTGAAAGAAAAATTGTTAGAGATTAAGAGATTTTATAGAAATCTTAAATTATCACCGATATGTAATTAATATATTTGAGGTTTTGATATCTTAGAAGAATCTTTAATCGTTTTTTGATATTCTTGCCAATCTTTCATTCCTTTTGCTTGCCATTTTTTATAATCTTCCTCTCTTTTAAAATCTTTGAATAATTGTTCTAAAAGTTTTTTCATCTCAATAAATTTGTTTTTGACTAAACAAGAACCATCTTGGTCTTTTCTCGCTACTATCTCCTCAAAATGAGCAGATTCTGCCATTATTTTACGAATAGTTTGGTCATTATTATAGAAACTCATCAAATTGGGAATTATATTTATTCCCAAAGTAGTGATTTTATTTGTATTAACAAGAGAATGAAAAATATTATTAGTAATATAAGCAAAAGTGGATACAGATTTTCCATCTTTCTCAAATTGTTCTATCAAACGCAAATTATCATTTATTGTTAATAGATTAGAAAATAATTCCTTTAATAATAGTCTCTTTAAATTATTATTGAACAGTCTTTCTTTTATTAACCCAGTTATGTAAGTTATTACCGCTATCACTACGGCTAAAGTATTCACAATAAGAGTGAAAAGGATTACATTAATTTCTTCTATTTTTAAGCCACCTGTATTAAAGAATGTAATAAAAGATATGACTAACCAAAAAACAGTTAAAACAAAGAATATGAAAAACTCAACCCACCTACCAACATTTTTTGTTGTTCCCTTATATATAACTTTAACAAAAAAAATATTTAGGAAAAAAGCAAGATAAAAATAAAGAAATGCTAATATTCCTAAATTGATATATTTGGCATCAACATTTTGCGTCAAACAAAAAACGGTTAATATAATAATTAATGAAGCTAAATACAAAAACTGATTTTTAGCAATTTTTTCTGGTATTTCTGAAAAACTTTTAATCATACTTATACTATATATAATCTTAGAAAATCAAGAATGTATGGTAATGATGAAGGAGAAATTGACGGAAATTAAGAGGGTCTATGAAAATTTAGGGTTGTCCACTGTAGTAACAACCCATTAAATTCAATTTTGTGGAGTTTAATTCCAAAGAGGTTGTAATATTAAAAAAATAACAATTAAGATTATAAGAGTAAGAACAATACAACTTATCCAAGGCATATAACTATTAATATAGGTAATTATTTCCCAAGTTTTTCCTTCTTTTTTTCTGTTTTCTTTTATTTCTTTTTTAATATTTAAACCAGTGATTTCTTCAATTATTTTACGATTGTTTTGTTCTGCTAAAGTTAGATCTAATAAATTTGACCACAAATTTAAAGGTATTAAAAATAAAAGAATAGCCAACAATCCTCTAATAAAAGAGGTTACTTCAAGAATTGTTTCATTGAACGTTGCTATGACCAAAAAGGCAACTGCTAACATACTGACGATAGACAAAATTTCAGATTTTCTATTGATTATATCTTGTAATATTCCGAACTGGATTTTTAATCTCTCCATTTTTTCATTAAGTATTTTATCAACGTTTTGTTCGTCCATATAAAAATATTAAAAATTAAAAGATTTTATAGAAATTTAAAATCATCTCCTGCATATAGACTATAAAGAAGTTTTTTACTGTTTATACCGAATGATTTAAATCGTTTTGATTCAGTCCCATTTCTTTTTTTATTTCCTTTGTATATGATTTTGCTAATATACCCGCTCTAAAAAATTTTTGCTCATCTATTTCGCTTTTTAGGAATTCCTCAAGCTTTTCTAAAGCTTTGGGGAGATTGTTTAGTTTCTGATAATATATTTTACCTAAGGCAAAATAAAACTGAATTTTATTAGGTTCTTCTTTTATTACATCTTCAATGAAAGAAATAATTTTTCTTAAAAAATTTTTTTCTTCTAAAAACTTTCCCTTAAATGCTTTATCATAAGATTCTATCGCATTATCTAATTCGCCGATGTAACAATATAAAAATGCCTCGCTATATCTCCAAGCCCAATCTCCCATACAGTATTTTCTGGCCATATTAATCATCTTAAAAGATTCCCCTATATTTCTATATTTTAAAAAATAATAAATAGCAAGAAGTAGATAAGCTTGATAGTTTTCTTTGTTAAAATTTAGTGCTTCATTGAGAAATTTAAACATTTCGTTTAAATCTTTTTTAATTTCATAATAGTATTGGGCTATAATTGAATTTTCTGTTGATATCATTTTTTTTGCTCTTTTTTCAATAAATTTAAAATTCGGAGGTATTTTTTTAAATTTACTTAAAGCAGTCAGAAAATCCTTATGTAATTTAAGGGCTAAAAGTGGGTCATAAGATAAAAATGCCGCAGTGCCCACAATATATTGTATCGCGATTGAAATCACCTTAGCTGATATTTGAAATCCCCTTAATTCAAATTTTTCATAAAAGCTAATTTCTTTGGGAAAAATAGTTAGCATCTCTCTCTTAAATTCTTGATGAATTCGTAGGTTTTTTATCGGACTATGATAAACCATAGAATCCAACTCTAAAAAAAATTTACTTTCTCCTTCTTGTCTTTTTTTAATTCCGCCCCAAATTAAAAAATGAGCTTTTATTTTTTTATTCCACTTCTTTATAAGTTCTATCTCTTTATCATTATTATTTAATTCCTGTATTTTTTCGGAAAAATGATTTTTCACTATAATTAAATCCACTAATCCTGATAAACTGTATTCTGATAGGTTCTTTTTTAAGGATGCTATAAAATCTTTTTTAAACCTAAATTCATCAATTTTATTTTCAGTGTATATTAAGAGACATATGCCGAGTTTATTTTTTTTCTTTTTTGGTAGTTTATATTTATCAAACAACCAAACTACTAACCATATTATAAAAAATAAGATATAAACATAATACCAATGTTCATCAAACAATTTATCAATTAAGGATGAGAGCGTTGCTAAAAACAATAATATCAACAAGAATCCCATCAAAAGTCCCTTCACCGTATGTTTTTTATGCTCTAAAAAATTAATTATTTTATCCTCCATTTTTATGCTTATAAAATAGTATAATTTTTCTCTTAAACCATCACTTTTTACTTGAAAAACAGGGCGGAACAAGACGGATTTAAAATAAAAACTGCTCAAGCGATGGGCTTTTTAATTAGGAGTTGAGGGAGTTTCGCTGGACGGCGAAACTTCCCCAGAAATGTTTCGCCAATTGGCAAAAAGAGGTGGTTTTTGACCTATTTCTTCTTTGAAATTATCACTTTTTTACTTAAAAATCAAGCTGATTTAAAATAAAAATCGCCCAACGATGGGCTTTTATTTCATTCTCATTAAAGTTTGAATTTATTTATTCCCTTCGCTGACACTTTCAAGGTATTCTTCTCCGCCCCACTCTTTAATCTTTTCCGCTAAACGAGATTGATTTATTTCTTCTATGCATTTTTCTTCTGATAATTCTGGATTTTGAGCTATAAAACCAAAACAGTCCTGTAAATCAATATAGTATTGGAACAACAAATCACCTAAAAGAGTTTCTTGCTTTATTTTTATATCAGTTTGTAATAACTCTAATCTAACCTTTTCAATGTTTACGCTTTTATATGCCAAATAGGTATTTAAAGAAACAATAATTAATAAAGCAATGGCTATTAGAAGAATAATATCAACTTTATTTTTTTCTAACATAATTTTAAAGGATTAAATTATTCACATTTACCAGTTGAATAATTTCTTTTGTACCCCGTATCACAATAGCAAGCGTCTTTATTCCACCCGCCTAAATGTTCATTCAAGCCACAAACTACTTTTTCGCAAACACGAGTTGTATAATTCCTCTTATAACCTTCATCGCAATAACAAGTATCTTTATTCCAACCACCCAAGTATTCGTTTGCACCACAAATCACTTTATTACAGGCACCAGTTGAATAATTCTTTTTATATCCTGTGTTACAATAACAAGTGTCCTTGTTCCAGCCCCCTAAATGAGCATTTAAAGGACAAGCTACTTTTTCGCATTCGCCTGTTGAATAGTTCTTTTTGTAGCCCTCATTACAATAGCAAGTGTCTTTATTCCAACCTCCTAAATAGGCATTAAGAGAACAGACCACTTTTTCACATATGCCGGTTGAATAATTTTTCTTATAACCTTCGTTGCAATAGCAAACGTCTTTGTTGTATCCTCCTAAATGAGCATTGGCACCACAAACCACCCTTTCGCATTCGCCTGTTGAATAGTTCTTTTTGTAGCCCTCATTACAATAGCAGGTATCCCTATTATATCCCCCAAGATGAGCATTTAATGGACAAAGCACCTTCTCACATATATCTGTTGAATAATTTTTTTTATATCCCGTATCACAATAGCAAGTGTCTTTATTGTACCCTCCTAAATGAGCATTCAAAGGACAAACTACTTTCTCACAAAAATTTCCAACCTTCTTGTAGCCACTATTACAAGTCCAGCCAGTTCCAAAATAATTAAGCCTAGCATTTGCAGGAATTTCTATCTTTTTTTCATTAGTCGGCGATAAGGAACCTCCGCTACTAACACCGGGAAATAAGGGCAATTGAGGCGTGTAAGATTTTCCGCTACTATAACTTGGGAGATAACCTCCGCTTTCGTATAAACTTTTTCCAAGATAATAATCAGGGTCAGTTATGTAAGAGGGTGTGTACCAATCACTTGAATAATTTTTAGTTGGGGCATAATAACTTTTATTATATAATCCCTGACTCGGTGTCCAACTATAATTATCATACTTCAAAGCATTCGGACTACTTCTTACGTGCGGGCTAACCCAAGTTCCGCCTCTCCAGTGCCCCTTAACCGAAACATACGCATCAACAAAGCTGATACTAACAAAAAGAGAAAAAAGAATAAGTATTGATATAAATAATCTAACTCCTTTTTTTCTTGAGAATATCTTCATATTTATTTTAGTTTATCTTATTTAAGATTAAACTAAATTCTACCGAAGGTCAAGTAGTTATGATGAACTTTTTTACTTGAAAAACAAGATAGTTCGGAAAAGAAGAATTATAGAGCAATAAAATCTGTCAAAAAAAACAAAAGTTAACAGGAAATAAAGGGATACGAGGGGATAAAAATTCTGCGGGATGGCTTCCCGCAGGATATTGGGTTTCAATTTTTTTTTATAGATTTAGTCATAAAAATCTTCTATAATGGCATTGTATTCATAAACGAGATTATTGTATTTGGCTACTTCTCTATCGTATTCACTTACTCGAGATTCGTATTTATCATAGACCAATTCGTATTGAGAAAACAATCGTTTATATTCATTATATGAAGCATAATCTCCCAATATTTCATGTCTTCTATAAGCTGCTTCGCTCTTACGCTCGTAATAACTAACATTACCCTCTAATTGACTTAACTCACTTTCTAATAAATTTATAATATTATTCAATCTCTTTAATTCTTTTTCTTGGATTTCTATCCTATGTATAGTCTGAACTATTTGAATTATCCCCTGATAACTATTGCCATCTGCTATTTCATAAATTTCTACATCTCCCAATCCTGAATCATCCGAATCAAATATATTTTCTTCTTCAAACAAATTTATAGTTGTTCGTGTTTTGGCTATTCCAGCATCAATATCTATTGGTATCTCTCCTATTTTAAATCCGCTTTCTGTAATCTCTGTGTAGCAATAACCAGAATCATATGAGGAGTATTCTTTAGAACATTTAATTGCTGGAGCTATATGCCCAACTTCATCTTCTGTTTCAGATTCGTAATCAAACATAGCAACTCCATAACCAAGTTCTTTAATAAGTGATACAGCTAAAAATGTCTTACCTGCACAAATCCCTTTATTGTTATATAAAACTTCGTAAGGATACTTTGGATATAAATCTTCAAGTTTGTTGGAATATGTAATTAACTCAAATTTATCTTCGTCATAAGGAATTGATTGAACAAAAGCTATGGTTAATTCTAATAATTCATCATCTTTTAATCTATTTTCTAAAGATGCTGCTTTAATACCTGATGCGATTTTAGAAATTGTGTTATCTTCTTTTGCTTCTTCTAAGAATCTTTTAAGACAAAGGTCATAATCTTCTATCTCTTGCCAACAATGTTTATCGGGATTTGAATTGTAATAATCATAAACTGTTTTATAAAAGGTTTCTGTTATAACATATTTAAAGCCGTTGTATTCCCATTTAAAAGTTATAGTTTTTGGTTCTGCTAATTCAGGAAATTCTCTTGTGCTAAATCCACTATTAGAAACGATACTCCAGAAAATAAAAAGTGCGATAATTATAAAAAGAGTTGCCTTCCAGTGGTTGTAAAAAAAATATGTTATATTCGTATGTCTTTTTTGCCTGTTTTGTTGCTGTGGACGATCGACGCACTCTTTTCTGTATTTATTGAGGATCCTAGGATAACTGTTTTCTTCCTTTTTAAAATTCACCCTTGATCCACAATAGCCACAAAATTTGTCATCTTTAGATATTCTTTTTTTACAATTTGGGCAAATCATATTTTCTTGCCACATTGAGTACAAAAACTTGCGCCTTTTTTGATATTAGCCCCACAATTTGGACAGTAATTTGAATGGTTTTTTATTGTTTTATCAGATTTCGCCCTAATATCCTCTTCGACAAACTCATTTTTGTTGTCCCAGTATTCATTTAACTCGGCTTGACACTCTAATATAGGAAAAACGCTTAATATAAAAGCAAGAATCCACCATGGATATGGTAAAACCTGTATTGAAAATGTTAAAAGAATAAATAAAAAAGCCAAAATTTCTGGAGGATATGGACGGGAAAGATTAATTTTTTTTCTAAGCAAATCTACTTCGCGAAAAAGAGTATAAACCACCCACATATTATAGATTGGTATAAATAAACCTACTATTTTCCAAGAAAGATTAAAACTTGTTTCAGTATAATCTTTAATCTTCTTCCAGCTATTATAAAACCAGAATAAAAAATACAGTCCAAAAGTGAAGATATATAATAAAAAAATATATAAAAGCCGTTGTTTTTTATTTTGAATTTCTTCTTTCATAGTTTTTCAAAAATTACTAAAAAAGAAAATTTGAGGTCTATTGAGGTTGAACCTCAATAGATTGTAAAATCTTTTTAGAAGCCGGGGTTAGAAGCCGAGGAAGGTTTTGATTTTCGTAATAGGAATGGTTATAATTCTGTTTTCCGAATCAAGCGTATTTATACCCAAAACATTAGCTTCAATATCAAATAAAGGGCTGCCTAAAACATTATTTTTCTCAAAAATATTTGTGGTAATGGATTCTTGATTGAAAGAACTTATTATGCCTTGATTGACAAAACTTTTTGGCAGTATAGATTGAGCAGATTTTTTTTCTGAAAATTCTGTGCTTATTAGAAAGATCCTTTGCCCTAATTTAATTTTATCCAAATCAGCAAAACCAGTGGCAGTTAAATCTGCTGCTTCAATTTTTATTAGGCCTAAATTATTCTCTAAATCCCTTTTTATAACTTGCCCCTTAACTTTTTTAAAATCAGAACCCTCTTTGATATAAAAATTAAATGTTGAGCCCTGAGGCACAAGTTCAGCTAAAGTAACTGCTAATCCGTCAGAAGTAACAACCAAGCCAGAGCCATTTAAAACTTTCCCTGATTTCTTTTCTGTTCTTATATTGATAACTGTTTTTTCTACTTTTTCTATTGCATTTTCTAAAGCAGTATTTTCCTGGATAACAGTTTCTCTTATTTCAGTAATATAGACCGGGGCTTGTTCTAATCGATATTCCAAAAAAAGAGGCCTTTCTATAAAATAAGGCCAGAGAATTTGGTCAGCAAAAATTCCGCCTACTGTTCCAATAATAAAAATGGCTATTATGCTTAAAATGTTTTTTGACATAGAGTTTCTGCGGGATGACTTCCCGCAGAATTTAGACCAAAACCTTTTCTTTTTTTGGAGCTTTTTCAAGGCCAGCGCCGTTTAAAATAATCTTTCCATCTTTAACATCAGCAGAAATTCTCTCCCCTTCTTTAAGGGAACCAATAACTATTCTCAAAGCCAAAGGATCCAAAACCAGCTTTTGGATTACTCTTTTCAATGGCCTGGCTCCTAAATTAGGATCAAAACCCTTTTCTGCTAAAAATTCCTTTGCCTTAGGAGAAACATTTAAGGCAATCTTTTTGTGTTTCAAACGGAGAGCCACTTTTTCTAATTCAATTTCCACTATTTTCTTGATTTCTTTTTTGCCTAAATAGTTAAAGATAATAATCTCATCAACTCTATTCAAAAATTCTGGCCTGAAATCCTCTCTTAAAGCAGCCATAATTTTGTCTTTCAGGGATTGGCGAATCTCTCCTTTTTCTTCTAAAAATCCTATGGAACTCATTTCAGCAATCTCATCTGAACCAATGTTTGAAGTCATAATCAAAATAGTATTTTTAAAAGAAACTTTTCTGCCTTTAGCATCAGTCAAGCGGCCGTCTTCCAGAATTTGAAGCAGAATATTAAAAACCTCGGGATGAGCTTTTTCAATTTCATCCAATAAAACCACACTATAGGGCCTTCTCCTAATTTTTTCTGTTAGCTGGCCAGATTCTTCATAGCCGACATATCCAGGCGGCGCACCCATAATCTTGGAAACAGTATGCTTTTCCATATATTCTGACATATCCAAACGAACCAAGGCATTTTCATCATTAAACAAAAACTCAGCCAAAGCCCGGGCTGTCTCTGTCTTTCCCACCCCGGTGGGACCTAAAAACATAAAAGAGCCCAAAGGCCGGTTTTCCTCGGCAATGCCGGCCCGAGATCGCCGAATAGCATTGGAAATTGCCTTAATAGCCGGCTCCTGGCCAACCACTCTTTTGGAGATAATTGCCTCCATTCTTTCCAGCTTCCTTGCTTCTTCTTCCATCAACCGAGTGACCAAAATACCGGTCCAAGAAGCAACAATCCGCGCCACATCTTCTTCAGAGACCTCCTCTTTTAACATTCCCTTCTTCTTTTGGAATCTGGTTAGCTCTTTTTCTTTTTTGCTGATTTCTTTCAAAAGCTCTGGTATCTTTCCGTATTTTATTTCTGCTACCCTTTGGAGATTACTTTCCCTCTGGCTGACTTCGGCCTGAAAATTCAAATCATCAATTTCTTTTTTTAGATTTCTAATCCCCTGAATCAAGTCCTTTTCGGTCTTCCAGCGCATCTCAATCTCTTTTATTCTCTCTTTTAAATCAGCCAACTTACGGTTTATCACAGTCAAACGTCTCTTTAAACCCTGCCCTTTTTCTTTATTTAAGGCCTGTTTCTCAATTTCTAATTTCTGAATTTCTTTTCTAAATTCATCAAATTCAGCTGGCTCTGATTCTATTTCCAAACGAAGAGCGCTGGTTGCCTCATCCATTAAGTCCACGGCTTTATCAGGCAAAAATCTGTCTGAAATATAACGAGCCGAAAGCTCAGCCGCGGCTATCAAAGCTGAATCTTTAATCTTCACGCCGTGATGAAGCTCATACTTTTCTTTAATGCCCCGCAAAATAGCAATGGTGTCTTCCACTGACGGCTCGCTTACATAAACGGGCTGAAATCTTCTCTCCAAGGCAGCATCCCTCTCAATATATTTTTGATATTCTTTCAGGGTAGTTGCTCCGATTGCCCGAAGTTCTCCTCTGGCTAAAGCCGGCTTCAGCAAATTGGAAGCGTCAATGGCTCCTTCAGCCGCCCCGGCTCCTACCAAGGTATGAACTTCATCAATAAACAAAATATAATGGCCAGCAGCCCGATTTATTTCTTTCA
>JAGMAD010000050.1 GCA_023130975.1 Candidatus Parcubacteria bacterium
TGGTCATTTACGGTGTCTTGCACTTAACGAATATAAAGCTTGGCCCACAAAAATGCCAAATTGTTGTAAAATAGGTTGTTCCTTAAAATAAAACAATATATTTTAGCCAGGAGATAAATAGAATACTATGTCAAAGTTTACTAAAGTAGCTTGGTTTCATGAATCACACGATTTATGCGAAATTTATCAACGAACAGGGATGTTGTTTACTTTTGTTTCATCACCACAAAACAACTCAGCGCAGTGTCATGAATGGGTAAAGTGTAGGGATTTTTTGGCAGATGCAGTAAGAACTCAAATTACCACTAAACCGTGTAGTATATATGGATTTAGATTTAGTGTTGACAAAAACCCACCCATAGATTTAAACAAAATGCGTATGATGGTAACTAAATCACCGTTAGCAAAAGACAACATATCCAAATTCAAACAAAAAATAAGATCTGGTTTGAAATTAATACATCATTATGAAAATATTATGGGGATTAGTAAAACCAAACTAAATGAAGTTAGTATTGCAAAACAAACTAAATATAAATCTATATTTCTATTTACTGGTTCAGTTGTATGGTTAAAATCTCCGTTTTTAGTATCAATGTATTCATTTCTAATTAGATTAGGCGACAAAGAAATCTCATTTACAAATAATTTAGAACTTAAAACGGCATTTAAAAGTCTTGCAGATCGATTTAAATCTGGAAAGATTTCGGACAATGATGCAGGTTATCTTATTAATAGTTGGAATAAATTAGATTTAATTGTAAAAAATCGTCCAAAGCTTTTTTTAACTAAAAACAAAGTACATGATATTTATTGGAATCCTCATACTATACACACATTCCACAGTCAAACAGGAATTGATAGTTTATCTAGAAGTAGAACTCCAGATAGAATTTTGAATGACAAAATTAAAGAATTAATATCTAAATAGGAGTAAACAAATTAATGAAAAAGAAAAAACTAATCAGAATCACTCCCCCTGCTAAAGTACATCATTATCATTATAATAATATAAGTTTTGCATTTGTATCAAACCCTAACTTTATAAGTGGGCGTACACAATGTACAAAAACCATGACATGTCGAGAAACCATAAATAAAATGGTATATCTACATAAAAACAAAGAAGTGGACTATTCCGAAAATGCTCCTATAGATTTTGAAAAATTACGTATTCTAATTATTAAGGATATGAATGAGGATTTATATAATGAATTTAAAACAAATCTTTTTTCAGGAAAAGCATTACTTAATCGCTATGAAGAAAAGAAAGGTTGGGCATTAAGCAAAATAGCGACGGTTAAACATCCAAACTATGAAAATGCTTGGTTATTAACAGGACCAAAAGAATGGATGAGCCAACCACAACTATTGTCAATTTGTACATTATTAATACGTCTCATGTCTGTACATGGTCAGAAAATCAAAGTAGACGGTACTCTTCAACAAGCAGAAGATAATCTTAAAACTTTATATAATACTTATATGAATAAAAAAAAGGAAACGGTAGACGAAATTTTTAAATACTTTTCAGATATAGAATATTATCTTAAATATGTAGACGATATTAACCTTTTATTGACCAACACAGAAAAAATATTTGATGGTATTGGATTAGAAGATGCTTGGTCTAATACAAATTTTAATAGTAGTTTTAGTATATATAGTGGAATTTTGTCCTTTTTTACAAAAGAACATCTAGACTATAATAAAAAAGTAATGATTGCTCGAAACAGGTTTATGGAAATAAAAACACAACAAAATAAAGACGTTGGTATGGAGAACAAATCTTATGAAAAATCCTAAATTTACAATTGGTTGTGATCCAGAATTTTTTATGCGGGAACGTGCTACTGGAAAACTCATTTCTGCTATTCCATTTATAAAAGGAACAAAACATAATCCAGAGCTTTTGGCACAGGGGGGAAATATACAAAGAGATAATGTTGCTGTAGAGATTGCTACCGATCCTGCAAATACAGCCGACCAATTTGTAAATAATATAAATTGTACATTAACGGAGGCTGTAAAAAAACTACCAAGTGGACACGAGATGATTGCAATTCCTTCTGCTACGTTTGATAAAGATCAACTTGAACATCCGGATGCTTGTATGTTTGGGTGTGAGCCTGATTATAATGCGTGGAGTATGTGTGAAAATGATAAACCCCATGCCGTAGATCCTACATTCCGATCTTGTGGAGCACATATACATGTTGGAACAAATGGAAAAGATAGTAATGCTTTTTTATTGGATTTCGATAGAAAAATGGAATTTGTAAAAGTTATGGACTGTATACACGGAGTAATTTCTACAATTTTGGACAGTTCAAAAGAAGCTATTGATAGACGCCAATTATATGGAAAGGCAGGAGCACATAGAAGTAAAGATTATGGTGTTGAATACAGAGTTCTTAGTAATTATTGGTTACAAAGCCCAATAACGGTAATGATGATGTATCATTTAACACAGGATGCCCTTTTGATTTGTAGAGAACGAACTGCTAAAGATCTAATCATGGCAATGGGGGAGAACGAAGTACAAACGGTAATAAACAAAGGCCAAAGTGAGGCCGCTTTTAAAATGTTGGAAATTAATCTTTTACCTACACTCAGTCAAGATTCTATTCATTATTTTAATGAAGCGTTAGCAAAAATAAAGAATGATGATATGAATTTTGATATGGAATGGAATTTAAAAATGTGTGAGCACTAATGAAATGGTTGTGGTTCATGTTAATATCAGTGTGTTGTGATATTAACATGAACACCGTGAGGGTTAGTTGTTCTTTTATTTTTATTTTGATCTGTTTATATCTATTATTGTTTTTTTTATTTTTTAGCACGTTTTTCATCTTAGGGAACCGGCTTGTGTTTTATACCCACAAAATTCTTGACCGGGAGGTCCTCGATAAACACCACTAACCCAACATTTGCGCTCATCCACATACCCACAAGTACTACACACTCTTCTGGGATACCCATCTATTTCTTTAGAAACCCACTCTCCAGTAATATAATCATCTGGCGCGATACTACATTTAGGACAAATCATTTATACCCCCATTTAAACATAGTAAATTTTTTTTAACCGATTTTTGTTCTACTGAACCGGCTTGTGTTTTATACCCACGAATTTTTTAGATGGATATTCTTTAATATCTATACCTTTTTCATTTAACCTAAATGTGATAAATTTAACTTTACCGTTTCTGACCAATGATTTTATTTTGTGTTGGTTTTTACTTAGTCTAGACATTCCAGTTTTTATTTCTACAAATACAATTTCATCTTCGTTAAATGAGACACCATCAATTGGGTTACCTAAAAACCTAAAGTTATTAGAATCATACGGCCATTTCTCAAAAAACGGTGCAACATTTTCTACAGTCTTTCCTAAACGAACTTCGGAACTTTTTTTCTGGGAAACAAGTTTATTATTTCTTAAAATTAACTTATCTATTTTTTTGTTCTGTTTATGTCCTACTACGATTAACCAAATTATACAAAAAATTAATACAAATATAATTAATACTGTCATATTAATAACGAATTTTACTTTTGTAAGGGTTTGTTTCGTATAAATTTCCGCCACAACTACATATTTTTTCTTCAGCAAATTCTATATCCGTAATTAATATTATTTTTTTACACTTTTCACATTTAAAATATCTGTCTTTAAATACAGCTGTTTCTTTTTTATCGGCTGGCTTCAATCTCCCATTTGCTCTATACATATCTCCTCCTTATCCTACCTCTTCTGGCATATAATCAAAAAATCCCGGGTCATGCGAAAACTCCCGCAATATTCCATATTGTAACACGCTTTTTGTATCCTCTATTAAATATTTATATTTTGGATGCTCTGCCCAAATACGAAGTCTTTCGTTTAATATTTTAGTACCTAGACCATCTATCCCCATCAAAGTATTCTTTATCTGGTGAGGATAAGTTGTCCTTAACCATTTCATATAACCACCACGCATTAATTCCCATAATACTTCATATTTCTTTTTCGATACATCTTCTTGTGTAGTAATATAAACACGTCTCCAATTCTTAAACTGTTCGCTGACCACAGAATTAATCTGTCCATAATCAGCCCTATCGATACCACATATTATAATACCGAAATCGTCTATTAAATATACTACAGCTGATTCCTTTAACATATTAATTTTTTTTGAAGGCACTCTAAAAGTATTTAACATTACCCTGAGATATGTGTCTAATTCTTGAAGCTCCATTTATTTTCCTATATATTCTCTAAATGTTACACCACAGTGAGGACATTTATATTCATCATAACTTGTATCTTCTTCCCACCCATCATAAGAATATATACACTTTGCATCTGGATGATACCATTCATAAGGTGTACCATCTGATGGGTTGTTTTTTGTACATCGTTTTCTTGACATTTTTACTCCAGATGATTAATTGTTTTATTATGTTTCCGAGCCCAATACCGATCATCATATGGTTCCCTTTTAAATTTACCTGGTCCGTCATCGAAGTGTGCTCCAAAACCACCGCCAACATTTTCACGACTTTCCATATGATATTTACATTTATGACATGCATAAAAACAACTAACTATTGTTTCGTCTCCATAAGGACCACCAGGCCACTGTCACATCCAAATTCCATTTTTGATCCACAACTGTTACAAACCATTCTTCTGCCCCATATATTATTTTAAAATTTAAATTAATATCAGTTATACTGATTTAATTAGACACCTTTTTCTGCCCATTCTATTAATTTGTCATATTCTTTCATAGTGTTCTCCATATTCATATATTTAATCGAAACTTTCTCATCCTTTCACATTCCCTACAGTTAAAGCCCCCAAATTACAAAGTTTGGCATCTTTTTTTTTAACACCAATTTTGAAATTAATTTTACCGCCAAGAATACTTACCGTTATTTTAGAATCCGGTGTAATAACATCTTCAAGTAATTTTCTAGCCAGGGGACTAGCAACCTCTCTTTCAATACACCTTTTTAATGGTCTTGCCCCATATTGTTCATCTATTCCTTTTTTAAATATAAACTTTTTTACACGTTTATCAAAAGTGAGTTCACATTTTTTATATTCAGTATTATTATGTCGCAAATTATCGTTTAATTTATAAAGTTCAATATCAATAATTCGCATATAATCGTTTTTTGTCAACGATTTAAAATTTATTACTGAATCAATACGGTTAAGAAATTCTGGTTTAAATTTATTTTTAATAGCTTCAGTAATAGCTTTATCTTGTTTTGCACCTGTTAATTCAGCAACATCCCCAAATCCAATAGTCTTTTTAACAGTGTTCACTTCTTTGACACCTATATTAGATGTCATAATGATTATAGCGTCCTTAAATGAAACCTTTTTACCTCTACCATCAGTTAATCTTCCTTCATCCATAATTTGAAGTAGTAACTCGTGTACTTTGTAACTTGCTTTTTCTATCTCATCGAACAC
>JAGMAD010000051.1 GCA_023130975.1 Candidatus Parcubacteria bacterium
TTTGGCGCATTATGGAAGAAAAAGGAATTACTAGCTTCCCTCGACCTGCATGCATGATGTGCAAGTTGTCGAAATTTTTCCTCAAAATGAATGGGATGTCCCAGTGGATGTTATAGTCTCTCCAACAAGGGGCATTCGAAAATCTAGAAAAACATAAATCACGTGATTCTGGAGGTTGGTCCTGCGCAACTAGTTGTCAGAAAAGAAATAAATTCTGTGCATACATACCTTTTTATTCTTTCTCTTAGAAAAACCTCGAATGCCTAGATGGGTGACATAACAATGAAATCAAGTAAACTAATCAGCAAAACACTTGCAGGCTTCCTGAAATTCAGAGTAGGCAGACCCCGCCCCCTCTTCGCCACCTATGACGTAACTAGCCGATGTAATATGAAATGTGCATATTGTGACTGGTGGAAAACGAACACGCCTGAACTGCCGACTAGAGAAGCTTTGATCGTTATAGATGAGGCTTGCCGACTAGGCGTTTCATTCTTTAACTTCTGTGGAGGGGAACCAATGATGCGCAAAGACTTGATGACACTTGCTAAAAGAGCCTCGTCCTACGGTTGCATCGTGGGAATGAATACTAACGGCACACTCCTAAGAAACAACAGGATCTCTGAGATTGCAGACGCCTTTGACATTGTCGTCGTATCGCTGGATGGTCCCAGAGAGGTTCATGATAAAGGTAGAGGAGTGCAGGGAAGCTTCGACGGCGCTGTGGAGGGTATAAGATTATTGAGGGCTGGCGGAGTGAGAGTTGGAGTGAGCATAGTCATGTCCCCTTGGAACGTCAAAACACTACCCGAGTTTGTTGAATGGCTTCGCAACCGAGTCGCCTTCGTCACAATTCAACCTATACACCCCTATCCACCTCCTCCTCAAAACAGACCTTCTCCTAAAGAAGCCTTGAAAGCCATAGACTTTTTGTTAAGGCTCAAACGAGAAAACCCTAAGTTCTTATCGGTTCCTACCGACTTTGTCAAAGGGTTCAAGCCTTTTTTCGATGGAAAGGCACCAAATATATGCCATGCTGGAGAACTCTACATAGCCATCGACCCGATGGGTAGGCTGAAGGCTTGCGCTGCG
>JAGMAD010000052.1 GCA_023130975.1 Candidatus Parcubacteria bacterium
ACTGGTAGGAGATCCAGATAGTGTAGACAAAATATGTAAATTAATAGGTGATGATCATATTATAAAAACAACAGAATATGGTCTTGTGGTTGATTCTCAATTAGTAAACATAAATGATTTTGTAATTTATGACCAACATCATAATGTTAAAATTTTTTCTGATGAAGCATTTAATGCAATGTTTGAAACAGCGTGTAAATAAAGGAGATTATATGCCTATTTCACCTAACTAGAGTAATATAAAGGTAATAGTTAAAATTCTTGAGGATAATGAAAAAAGGTTGTCTGATGGTTATGATAACTATTGTGGGTACGAGAAAGGTGATGTAAATGAAGTGCTCGAAAGGATATCTTCAGATATCGTAAAGGCCCTAAATTTAGTATAGAATGAAAGGAATTATCATGTCTAAAAATATGTTCCCATATCATGTTGCAGAAATAATAAAACAGTATAATTCATATTTTCAGAGACAGTTGAAAAGTACACCTGGCGTCTGGAAAAAATCAAACGAAGATCATTATTGCTTTATACCTTCTAGAGATATTGAAAGTATAATTGATACCTTGTACGAAGTATACAAACTCCTATATACAAAACCCCCACTGAAATTTCTTGATTGCGGTTGTGGTATAGGGAATATTATGTTGATTGCTAGAACTTTAGGATATGATGTTTACGGTATAGAGTATGAAAAAGCAACCTGTAAAATTGCAAGAGATTTAACATGGGAAGGTAGCACTTGTAGAGGTCAAAAAAGGAATAATTCCATAATCCATGGGGATATAACAACTTTCGAACATTATGCTGATTATGATGTTATCTATTATTATACACCTATTAAAAAGCACAGTAAAAGAACACAATTCATAAAAAAGCTGACCGATAATGTTAAAATAGGGAGTATCATAGTTAGTTATGGAGGATCGCACCGTATTTTAGAAGATTCAAAATTTAAAAAAGTGGATAACATACATGGGGTCTACCAAAAAGTATCGGACAAAATAAATAAAGGAGACAATAATGGGCAGAGATTATCAACCTAAAGTAATTTTTGGTTTAAAAATTCCCAGGGGTAAAGTAATAGACGAGTCAAAAGTGTTGAGCAATGACTGTGTTTGTGATCCTAAAATGGATCATCTCATAAATCCTGGTACTAAATTTTGTTCCCAATGTGGTAGATGTATAAATAGACTGATTAAAAAATATACACCTAAATTTGAAGGATTTGATGATGTTGAAAACGATGAGGAGAATTTGAACATTGAAGGCTGGCCAGTAGCTTTTGATACTGATGCCTATAACTTTTATGTTGGATTCTATGTACAAAATGGGCCTTATGGACATTCTGGTGACAAAAAATATGATTTTCCTGATATGTCTAAAATGGAACAATTTAAGTCTGATATGAAAAGAATAGGTTTATGGGATGAAGAGATGTTCGGTGTTTGGTTAGTATTGTATTTGTCATGCTAAAAGGAGGAACTTAATGTCACAATTACAGTTTTGTCGAATAAACGCTGCTGAAAATAAACTTATAGAAGATCCGGAGAACCCAATCGAATTATGGCCTTCTAAAAATGAGAAGGGTGAAATTACTGGTAAGCCGGCAAATATGCATAATATGGATATTATGATGAAGGCAAACATCGAGTATCTGAACCTTTTACTTGCGGCACAAAAATATATAAAAAAGAAATACGAACCTCAATTAGTGATTAATATAAAAGTTAAAAACGAACCAGAAGATTTAGATTCATATACGTTTTTGAAAAAAATCAGGAAATTACTTAAACCTGGGACAGATAATTTATACTATGTTTAAATAATATGAAAAATCTAAAATATTATGTAAACCGGAAATGAATGGTTTATATTATACTTAATAAAAAGGAAGATAAAAAATGTGGTTACCATTTATTAGTAAAATAAATAAATTAGAAAAGGAAAGAAATGATAACATACGTGAAATGACACAACTTGCACAACACATTTTAAGAAAACGTGGAAAATTTATTTTAAACCCTCTTGGATCAGGAGATAATACTTATAATGTTAATGGAAGATTGTTTGAATTTAATGAGTTTGGTCATAAATACTGTGGGTTTTTTATAGATAACAAGAGGTATTCCCTAAAAAAGTTTGTAGAGGAGGCACAAAGGTATTGGTGAGAAAATGAAAAAAAATACAAAATGGTATTGTAATGAATTCAACAAACGAATTAGTGTTAAACTTATTAAAAACAAAGAAACCAATATGTTTATGTTACATTCCTTTGCAGTTGAACACAAAACAACAGGGTTTAATTATGAGGATTGTGCTTTTATTGAAACTGATGGCAAAGCATTCTTTCCCGAAGTGGATAGAAATTTTGTAACAAGAGATTGTGTTTGGTATATTAAACCCCCCAAAACATTTTATATTTATTTTAATAGAAAATTACACATTTATTAAATATCTCAACCTCTTACTTGCAGTATAAAACCACATGAAAAAGAAATATGAACCCCAATTAGTAATTAATGAAAGGATTGAGACTGAACTTTTTTAAATAATTAATGAGGGAGGAGAATAATTATGGGAACAAAATTAAAAATTGCCGGACTGTCGATAGGGGGATTAGCTGCATTTTTTGCAATAATCTTTATTTTTGGATTGGCCGGACTTGGCTATTACAAATTTTTTAAACCAAAAAAGGAGAATATCCGAAGAGAGGTCTTCGAACAGACACAATCTTATGTGCACGGAAAAATTCAAGATCTTGCAAAGTATTATGAAGAATATAACAAGGCTAAGCCTAACGACAAAGAAGCTATACGACAGCTTATAATTATGAGATTTGCGGAATTTGATGAATCCAAAATAAGATCCTTAAAACTAAGATCTTTTTTAGTTTCAATGAGAGGGTTCTAAATGATTATTATAATGTGGCTGCTCTATGGGACAATAGTATTTTATTCTCTAGTTGATGCTGTTCAGACTAAAATGCTTCTGGATCTTGGAGCAACGGAGTTAAATCCCATATTGAATTGGATTATTGTAAGAACAGAAACTGTATATTCAATATTTATAATTAAAGGTTTTTGGTTAGGAACTTTACTAATACTATTAATTCTTAAGACAAAGGAGATTAAAAAATGAAAAAATTATTTGTAGGAATATTATTTTTAAGTTTATTATTTTTTGGATTTGGGTGTACCAGTGAAAACAAAAATGCGGATGCTACTCAAGCCAAACAAATGGCTAAATCAATGAGTGAGGCACAAGCACAGATAGGAATGCCAAATATAATTAATTTCCAACAGAGAAAATTATTAAAAACAATTTTTGAGCTTTGTGATAAAGAAGATTTGATTTGTTATGCTTACATAAAAAGTGATTACCAAGGTAAATTAATGTTTATAGGGAAATGTATAGGTTATGGTATTCCTTTTTCGGCCCAATTCACAAATCCAGAAAAAGTTGTTCATGGTGATCATCAATTGGGGTATGATCTACC
>JAGMAD010000053.1 GCA_023130975.1 Candidatus Parcubacteria bacterium
CGTTGTTTTTTAGGGTTGTCTTTTTGTAACTACTCACCCCCCCAATAATTATTCAACATTGAGGGATGAATGGATGACTTTCAAAAGCTGTTTTGATGGATTGAAAGACGTTTTTGTTATTTTTGCGTGATATAGATATATAGGCGCGATTTTGTGCAAATTCTCCAGCACCGTCAAAAGTCCTAAAAGAACCTGATACCTTTTGTTTTACTTTGATCATGCGAATATCTTGTTCTGCTTGATTATTGGTAAATGGAACGTGAAAATCTAACATGAATGCCAGTACTTCTTTTTTATAATCGTGCAATCGTCTCAACATGTTGTAGGCGGGGGTTTGTTTTGTTCTACCTCGTTTTTTACTTTTGGGGTTTCGTTGTTTTTTAGGGTTGTCTTTTTTACCTTTAGCAACGATTTTATCGTAGTTTTTTTCGTATGATTTTATTTCTTGTTCACTGAATTGATAGCTTTCGCTGTCTATTTTCGCTTGTTTTTCTTGGTTTATGCTGGTTAGAAATTTTGCCATTTCAGGTGCAAATTCTTGTTTGTATTGCTTTTCAAGATAACTTAATTCACGCAGATGATGGGCATTACATAAAGCATGTTCTGCATCATAATTGAAATATGGTTTCCAATGGTCATGACACGCGATGCCTTTTAATTCTGGCAATATACCTATTTCATCTATTGCGATTTGTCCCCGTTTTTCATGGACAGAATAATGCGTTAAATACGGTGTTGACGCACTGTGTATCCAATGAAGTTTGCCATCAACTCTTATCCCAGACTCATCAAAATGTACGACATCGGCTTGCTGTAATTGGATTTTAATCGCGTCTATTGCGGGTTGAACTTTTGTTGATAATTGTTTGCAAGCCTTGATAACGATGCTTTCAGAAATTTTATGATCGAATAAATCTTCAAAAATTTGCGCTGTTCGAGCGGTTGGAATGAAATGCTGAACCGATAAATAACTTGCTAATGTCTTTATTCCTGAGCCATATTGAACCGAGCTTTTTACATCTTCTGGATAACTGGCTTGGTTCTTTTTACCACATTGATGACATATTTTTATTTCTGCTTTATGAGCCGTTACTTCAATATGCATCGCTGGAATATCAAAAACTTGGCGTTCTTCATGGCCTGAAACGACTTCATTTTCCAAAGAATGATTGCAATGCTGACAAGTTTCATCAACATGATAAATTTTTATTTTATCAACTTCATTGGATTTTTTTAGCGTATGTCCTTTATGACCTTTTTGCCCACCATTGGTTTTTTGCCCTTTTTTACGCTGACTCTCCGTACGTTTGTTGGTGTTCTTTTTACCATAACCATCGCTAGATGGTGGTTTGCCGCTGTTATGACTGTCTTTTGCTAATCTTGCTTGCAATTCCTTGATTTCTTCAGCCTGTTTATTTAACTGTTCAG
>JAGMAD010000054.1 GCA_023130975.1 Candidatus Parcubacteria bacterium
TTATATTGTATAACCGGATATTTTGATTGTACTAATACAAACATATCTTTTGCGAATAATTTAAATTTTATAGCCAGATTGTAAATTTCTATATGACTCCATCTTTGAATACCAGATTCTAATTCATCCATACATTTCACCCAAAGAAACCCACCTTCTTTTAATGTACGGACAGCTTCGGTTATACCATCTTTATATAAATTTATAATGTCTTTATGATACATACCTTTCGTAGTGTCCCTATTAAGGTATGATGAATCTGTGAGTAGTTTTCCTGGATTATGACAATAAGGTGGGTCAAATACCACAACATCAAAACTATTGTTTTTATATGGAAGGTCTCTAAAATCATAGGCTGCGTCGCAAGTCAATAAGTCTGATGGATAAAAATCATATTTATCGGTGTTTATATTTCTCCAAAATATACCTTTTCCGTATGTTATGTCTGCTATCCTATCCCCCTCTTTTAAATACATTTTTGCCACGTGTGACACTAAGAATTTGTTATCACATTTGTGAGCTGTGTATATTCCTTTTCCCTTTGTCATTTTTTAATCCTTTTTTATGTTTAATTAGTAGATAAACAGTGTTAGCGTAATTTAGTCTTTATAGTTTGCCACTATTTTTTCTATAGTTTTTCCATTATCGTTTAACAAATAAGCTGTTGTATCAAACACAACACAAAACTCGTCACCATTTGATAGTCTACATATTAATTTTATTATATCACGAAATTGTTGATCGGACTTATCATCAAGAGAGTCGTAAAAATCCACAATAAAAATATCAGCAGCGTCGAATAATCCTTCTTTCTCTTCTTTGAAACGTATCTTTTTAAATAATGATTTAGATATTTTTCTTATGTCATCTAACATCCACCAATTTCCACCATCTCCTATATACCTTTCTATCTTTAGTATCATATCTGTTGTCTCCTTTTTATTGTTTATTTACTGTTTACTATCTATCTATCTATCTACTAATTTTTATGAGATTTGAACCCCATCTTCATCTATTTCGATATCATCATATTCATTTTCTTTTCTATATTTAATCTTAGATTTTCTTAAAGTTTCTATATGATTGACTTTATTTTTTGAAATCACGTTAGGGCCAAAAAACATGCCTTCATCATCATCTCTATAATCCCACACCCCACCTAAGTTTTCCTCACCGGTTTCATTGTTGATTATTGTTTCTAAAGCCAATCCGAGCGGATGAAAAAATTTTCTATTTACTTCTTGCAGAAAGCCTTTTGCTCTAAATTCTTTTATGTCAATCATTTTTATGTCATTCATAAATTTTCCTCTGTTAGTCTGTTAAAAAGGTATATCCCCATAGTCTACGGTCATTTGTGTTGCCAGTTGAAAATCTCTTATAACAATTTGGTAAGGTTTACTGCTTTTTCCGCCATTTCTTAGTATATATGATGGATGATATGTAGGAACAATTTTAATTTCATCTACGCAATCAAAAACTTTGCCTCGAATACTTCCCATACTTGTTTTATTATTCATTCCTAAAAGATTTATTGAGGAGTCTTTGCCCAAAGTAATAATTACACGTGGTCGTATAGTCTCAATTTGAATCATTAAGTAAGGAAGACACGCATCTACCCAACCCTGTTCTAAGGGTTTCCCAGCTGCCAGATAACATTTG
>JAGMAD010000055.1 GCA_023130975.1 Candidatus Parcubacteria bacterium
CAAACGAATTATCTATAGCGACTGAAAAGATGGCGTTAGAAGAGGACCAATTAATTCTTAATCAAGAAAAATCAAGAATTGAAGTAGATGCTTTAACCGAATCTTTAGAAAATCTAAAAAAGACACGAGAAAAGCCAGTTATAATCCCAAAGACAGAAACAGGAGAACCACCCAAAGAACCTGCGATTATCCCTGCTCTTACCGATGAACAAATTGAAGAGGCCAAAGACAAATTAAAATATATGGCAAACCAATATAAAAAATATTTGGCTGATGTAGCCCAATTTGGGAAGGAATATGTAGAAGAACATAATGCTTTATTAACAGAAGAGGGTAAAAGCTACGCTCAATTCTTATCTAATATGGCAGCAGATTATGAAGGCAATGCCGATTTAACCAGACAAATCACAGATGATATTTACGAATATAATAAGGGATTAGTCGCGAAAAGGAAAGAGATAGAAAAGGAATTATTTGATTATCTTGTCGAAGAAAGAGGAAAAGCCATTCAAGCCGAAAAAGATAAATTTGAAGCTATCATTAAAAATTATGAAGAAGGCTCTGATGAATATATAAATGCAGTAGACCAGCATAAAAAGAATGAATTAGCAATTAACGAGGAATACGATGAAAAAATGGCAGAGGCAAAATTGGCTATATTCAAAGAAGGGTTAGAACAACAATTAGGGGAAGAAAAAGAAGCTTACAAAATAAGGCTCGAAATGGCTAAAGCGGAACTTGGAGAGAAAATTAAAGCCAATGAAAAATATTTTGAATTTATAGAAGATGAATTATATAAAATCGCTGAAATAGAAAAAGCCTTAGCTGAAGATAATAGAGAAGCATTAGATTCTTATCTTGCCGCTTATAAAACGACAGAAGAAAAAATAGTGGCAATTAAAGAAAAGACCGCTAAATTATTAACATATACTGACAACAAATATGAAAAAGATAAATTAAAAAGCATAGAGAAAATATTGATAGCAGAAATAAAAGCAAATAAAGCCAAACAAGAAATAGCTGATAATCTGGCTAAGTATGGAGAAAAATTAAACAATAAAGAATTAGAAAATTATATCAGATTCTT
>JAGMAD010000056.1 GCA_023130975.1 Candidatus Parcubacteria bacterium
AGAAAACCTTGACTAAAAGAGAGAAGCTTTCACTCCAATCTTATTGCTGGTATTCAACCTTTATAAATTTTTCTATTTGCATTTTTTCTTATTGAAAATTTTAACTGCAATAGTTTTATATATTCTATGTCTTAAGTAAAAGAAGTGCAAGAGAAACATATGCTATTCACCTAATAGCGATATAATTTAATGAAAATGATGAATCAACAAAGTGAAAATGACGATAAAATATCTGAGATAATTGATAATTTTACAGTTTGTAAGGGCTTTGTAACGAGGTGGCTATTAGATTGGAGGATAATTATTGTTTTATCCCTCCTTTGTGTTATACTGCGTAGTGTGCTTTCCTGTCAGGTAAATTGGGGTACCTGAGGGGATTATATAAGTATAAGTGGTATTATTACAATCTCCATTGTTGCACTTCTTGCCCACTCTACTTTTGGCAAAATTCCATTAACATTCAAAAGGGTGTGGGATCGAAATATTATTTCATTGAATGGAAATAAAGAAGCTACTAAGAATGAGTATATAGAATTTCTAAAAAATCTTGAAAATGGATTAAATATTAACTGGAAGATGCCCCTTGGATTTTTAACAGGGCTACTAATCCTATTAATCTTTAAAGCATTTTTAAATGTCATTTCATTTTTTATTGTTTTGTGTGTTTTTCTGTATCTAACCGATGGGAATATTTTGTCTAAAAGGAATAAAAAGATAAGAATAGTCGTTGCAGCGTTAATCTTTGTGATACTCATCACGTGTCTAGCCGCTCCTCTATCCTATCTGATTATTCTTTTTTTCTATATACTTTTCTTTGTATTTTATTTGTATGTGGGAGGCGTGATGATATTTAAGATGTGTATGGCTGTTTGGTACATTAGAAAATTAACCACTAAATTTGACCTCAATATTCAACCTTTACACCCTGATAATTGTGGCGGTTTAAAGCCCTTAGGGGATTTGTGTTTTTATAATGTTTTTACACTAATTCCAGCCACAATCTGGATTGCTATATGGAGTTTATTATGGAGTAAATATTGGATATATTACGGTCAAGAGAATATCCCTAATTACGCTGCTATTGGTCTTGTTATATTTCTCATTGGAATTATATTCTCTTTTTTTTATCCCCTGTACGTGATACACAAGTCAATGATTAAGAAGAAAGTAGCCCATATGAAAGCAGTAGATGAGATTACCAATAAAATTAATACAACATTAAAATCTATTACGAAGAATGTTAAAAATTTAGATAAAGATAAAGGCGATAAATTCCTAACCGACATTAAGTATCTCAAAGATATTTATAACGAAACTGAAAAATTTCCAGTTTGGCCCATTGATATAAAGATAAAGATAAAATTTGCAAGCTCTATTATTATTCCCACAATTATAGCAATCTCTCAATTAATATCTATACTCTTTGGGCAAATAAAAATTTAAAACTTTTCGATTGCAATTGCAACAATTTTGGGGTTGAGAGGAACGCAAAGGAACGAGAAAGGAACCACTACTACGGGGCAACATTCGCCTCTCTCCGTTTCATCTTGTTAAGAATCATCCCTCAATCTCGCTTATAAC
>JAGMAD010000057.1 GCA_023130975.1 Candidatus Parcubacteria bacterium
CGGAAAAGAGAAAACGTAAAACGATGGTAGTGTCCTATTTTGAGATTTTGGCGGTACAAGAATTGCTTGGAAGTTTTAATTTTAACCGAGATTAAATTTTGATAATATTGAATCAATACTTGGAGAAATGCCCGCATCAATGATATCTTTTGTTTCATCTGATACACTTGGGTGTTTGTTTAAATTTTTTTTAAGGTTTAGTAATTTTTTATATTTATTATCACATAGCTTTCCTACATAAGGGAATCCATTATTTGTATCTTTTATTTTGTGTAATAAAACGACACGTTCAATATTGTCATACTTTGTTAAATCACAATAACAAACCTCTAATTTAGATTTAAATTCTGAAACCACATTTTCCCAATCAGGGATATGAAGGGGAATAGTACATGATTTCTTACATGCATCTTTGCTTGTGGTAAGAACATGGAAAAAATAGTGACCGAGCAGACAATTGCCAGCAAGTTTATATTTTGGCTTTTTATTATTAAGATGTGGGTCTTTTGATTTTTTATCGTAATAGAGGTGTTGTTTTTTGACTTTTTGTAAAAGGAGATTATCAGGAAGAATTAATTTATTAGGCATTTAAATTTAAGGGTTTATTTAGCCCGGCTTTATTATTTAAAGTAGCCTTAAGTTTTTTCATAGGCTTTGTCCTATACGTTAATTCTGTTAAGGCTTTTGTGCCATACCCTTCAAGACTCTCCAATACTTCATCAATTATTTCTTTTTCATCATCGGATATTTTATCAAAAGAAATGTTATTTTTTTTATTTATATTATACGTTACAAACTCATCGCCAGTACTGGAAATATTTGCCCCTTCCCTGATAATATTGTCATCAACCAATGACTCTAAACATTTATATATATTTTTATCAAAAGGGCCATAATTATAACGAATATACTGAAAATCAAATATTTTATTTTTACCCTTATCGATAGCGACAAGATCGATAAGGTAAGACAACTTCATAAGGCTGGTAACTGAAACATTAGGATGGTTTTTGATTATATAACTTAAAATCTGGAGGGTTTTGGATCGAGACATATTGATTTCCTATAATGTTTTTATGAATAATACCACAGTTAATTATTGTGTCAACATTTTTAGGCCCCGTCCAAGATAATGCGCTTGCCTTAGGATGGCAATCCATGCTAAGTTTTTAGATTAGCGCAGGATTACTTACAGGGAGGAGAACAATTG
>JAGMAD010000058.1 GCA_023130975.1 Candidatus Parcubacteria bacterium
AGCATGTTCTTTTTCATTATCAGCTGTTATTAAAAATATTTTAGCTATTTGTTCAAATCCTTCTTTTTTTGCTATTTTTGCATAAAAAGTATATCTATTTCTTGCTTGACTTTCTCCGATAAATGCTTTTGTTAGATTTTTAATTGTTTCTTTCATAATTCTCACCCCCAAATTTAAAAAAGTTTTAAGTTTTTATATTTTGTTATTTTATTTATTTAAAGCCACCAACAATGGAACTTTGGGATTCAGTATTTAGAACTTAAAAAATATGAAAACATATGAATATGCAAAAATACATGGATTAAACTCTGATGAAGATTGGAGAAATCATTTTCGACATAACTTACACATAGGACGCTTTCCAGTAGCTATGTATTCCTGTTTGGATTGTAAAGAAATATTTTGGAATTTTCCAAACACTGATCATAAATGTACAAAAAATCATTAATACAAAAAGGAATATGGAAAATGAATGTCTGGGAATTTACAAACAATAATCTGATTTCTTCGTTTATTTTGTCAGGATTTTCAATACTTGTTTTGGCATGTATGATTGTCGAAATTATTACACAAACATTAAGGCATTGGAATATTCATAAACACGGATATCCACCAAAACATTGTGATAGCGATGGAAAATTTAAATCGGATTAAATATGCAAAGAAGGAAAAATATAATGACTTTATTAAAAATGATCGAAAATGTGATAGACGACAACGATATACTTAAACAAATAGTTAGAAAAATAATAAATAGATATCCGGAATACGTCCACCGCAAGATGAATCAATTTGAAACAGGAAAGGAAGCCATGCAACAAATAGAAGCAGAGATATCCAGTAGATTAACATCTCCTCAGTTCAACGTTGACAAAAATAGTAAACCCTATAAATATAATAATAAAGTGAAAAATATAACTGCTGTACAAGAAATACTGTCAAGTTACAAGGAGGACATTAACATACTAACAACAAAAATTCAACAACAGGCATTATTAGGCTGTATAGACACATTAAAAACGTTATATAAAACCATGTAACACTAAATTAATTTGGTTATCAAAACATTATGAAAAAGGAAAGATTAAAAATATGGCAAGTTCACATATGTATTGTAGCGTGTGCGGTTGTAAAATTGATGATGTACCCAATAAAGAATCTTTATCAGAAATCATCGATGGATATATGTATTAACGAATTAGAATGTTACAAACGATTTTGAAATTAAAAGACATGCGGATAAAAGCTATGAAAACAATCCAATATGTTAATTTGTAGAATAAATACCTATCGTAGTCATAAAGTTTAAACTTTCGGAAAAAATAAATTGGAAAAAAAATGGAATTCTTAAAGAAGTTTTTCAAGATTAAAAAAAAGAAGATAAATATGCTGACTTTTATAAAGTTGCTGAGGAGAGACAACAAGTTCTAGACTCTTTTATAGATCATTCCCTTTGTTCTTATTATTCTAAGTGTAAAACATTTAAATTGTTTAGTAAAGCACTCCCAGCTAATGATATTGCATATATTTACACACGAACTCTATCTCTATTAAAAATCTTAAAAAAAAATAAAATAATATTAGCGG
>JAGMAD010000059.1 GCA_023130975.1 Candidatus Parcubacteria bacterium
TCCTATGACAATGTTGGACTGATAAATTTCAAGAAGAGATGGGGTACAGTTGAAAAGAAATTGTATTATAGTTGTTATCCAAAGAATCCCGAATCTTTAACCGAAAACAGAGATAATTTAAAATATAAGTTGGGAACTAAAGTAATTAGGAAGATGCCGATGCCTGTTTATAAAAAATTTAGTGATGCGGTGTTTGGGAGTTTCGGGTGATGAAAATGAGAGAAAAGGATAAGGAACAGAGAAATATAAATTTAATATCGAAATTTTTGCGGAAACTCTGTAGAAGCGTAGCTAAATCGGTTTTTCCAAATAATTTGCGAATATTTTTACTTAGAAAGGCAGGTGTTAAAATTAGTGATGATGTTTTTATAACCGAGGGTTTAACTTTAGTATGTAGTTTTGGTTATGAAGGGAACTTAATTATAGAAGATAGAGTTTCCCTCGCTCCTAATGTTATAATAATAATTACATCTCATCCTAACCTTTCAAAACTTAAAATTTTGAAAGATGTTTATCCGTTTATTAATGTAAAAGGGAAAATCCACATAAAGCATGATGCTTGGATTGGAAGTGGTTGTATTATCTTACCAAATGTAACTATTGGAGAATATTCAATCGTAGGGGCTGGGTCTGTTGTTACTAAAGATGTAGAGCCTTTTACTGTGTCTGTAGGTGTACCAGCAAAAGTAATTAAGAAATTATCTAAGGAGGATATAAGAAAATTAAAAGAAATCGGAGGAGGTAGTTAATTTGAAATTCTTAGCAAGTATTGGACATCCAGCTCATGTCCCTATTTTTAAGATTTTTGTTTTGGAGATGGAGAAAAAAGGCTATGAAATATTAATTACTGCATCGAAAAAGGAAGTCTTTGGTGATAATTTATGACAAAAGCGGAAGGGAATGTTGAGAATATAAATACTAATGGTAAAATTTATGTGGAAGTAGCATTAAGTCAAATACCACGATTATTAAGTTTGATGGATCGAAAAAAAGGTTCTAAAACTTATGGTTGTCTTGATAGATACTATTGGCGATATAAATTTATTGATTTCCCATCGGCAAATTTTCAAATCGCAGCTCTGCCATTAGCATTAATTTATGCAAAAGAACATCCTAATAATATTTATTTTAAACATCCTAAAATTAGGGATTTAGCAATCGCTGCAATGGAATTCTTTTCAAACACACAGAATCCTGATGGAACGTGTAACGATGGGTACCCAGGTATATGGGGCGTTGCTGCAGTTGCGTTTCCTACTTATGCAGTTTCTGAAGCGTATTTATTGTTGCATGAAGATATAAACGATTCTTCAAAGGAGAAAATTATAGAAACGCTTGAAAAAGCGGGAAACTGGCTTCTAAAATCTCACGATATAGATGTTACAAATCAAGAATC
>JAGMAD010000006.1 GCA_023130975.1 Candidatus Parcubacteria bacterium
TTACAAAAATATCCTTGATTGGAGAGAATTTCTGGGCAATTTCTTTAATATACTCTGGTAATTGTTCTAAAGCAGAAGGAAGTTCTCCTGAGGGAATTTTCTTTTCTTCCGGCTCTTCCGGCTCTTCTGGAACTTCTGGTTTTTCAATTTCTGGTTCTTCTATTGAAGGTTCAATAATCTCTGGTTCTTTTTCTGGTTTCTCTATTTCAGGAGGTTTAGGAACTTCTTTTCTGTAAATAATATTATCTGAAACAATTTCTGAACGTTGACCCCATTGAGTGTAAAATTTCACATAAACAGTATATTCTCCTTCTAAACATAAATCCGACGAGCATAAATTCCATTCTATTTCTTTTTGATAAGGGATCTGGGAAGCATTTCTGAAGTCAGAGAAATTAGAGATTGCCATTCTTTTAGTGTCTTTACCTGCTAATAAGGTCAAAGATACTTCTAAGTTATTTGCATATTCTGCATTATCATTGATTAAAACCTTGAATTCTCCTTGAGGGTTTTGAGGAGAAGGAGAAGGTGAAGCAGGCGGATTATATGCTGCTGGCGGCAAACCGCCTCCACCTCCTCCGCAACTTAAAGTATATTTTGAAGAACTATCTGAATAACCTGATTCATTTCCAGCTGTATCTTTTGCTTTCACCTGATAGGTATATTGGGTATTCGAAGATAAGCCGTCATCTATAAACTCAGTTAATGTCTGCCATTCAGATGAAGAGGAAGCACCTGTATTTCCAGATGTTTCCTGAAACCAATAAGGCGCAGTATTTAATCCAGAACCAGTATCTAAAGCTGTTTGAGTTGTAATAGTTAATTGAGATGAGGAATTAGCTGTAATAGAGAATACTCCTATGTTTGAAGGAGCAAGCACATCTTTGACAGAAGTGTCGCTGCCTTGAGGAGCTGGATTGCCAGCCGCATCTGAAACATCGCAGCTAACTGTGATAGTTCCGTCATCTAAGGTGGTTAAGGCAGTGGAAGCAATGGTAACCGCATTGCTGGTGATATCACCGGTTACAGGTCCAACTGTATGAGCGTCTCCAACATCCTTGATATTGCAGGTTACTGTTAGGCCATCTTCAACGCCGGTAGTGGTAATTAAAATATCTATTCCAGTACTGGTTTCAGCAGAATTAACATATCCGTCAGTGTCATTTAAGACAGGGGTAATGGTCGGAGCAATATTATCCACGCCAAAGGAATTACTTGAAACCCAGGCATCAGCATCTACTGTACCGTCATTTGGTCTAATTCTCAGCCAAACAGTGGAGTCCTCGATATCAGCCAAATCAGTAGCGCTAGCCCAAACAAAGGAATGGTCTGTGCCAGGCGAAGCAGATGAAGTTAGTCCAGTCATTCCATCTCCCCCTGTTCCTTCTGTGGCGTCAAACCATGTCGCATTATCAGTTGAATACTCTATACCGGAACTGGCTGTCTGTGAGATATTGCAAGTATCACTCTCCGCGTCAATCAGATTATAATTGACCGTGATATCTCCTGATTGCCAAGTACTAAAATCATTGTCAAAAGTAGCAGAAGGAGCAGTGTTTCCTTCCTCCTCCGCCCCCACACTCGCACTCGGCTCAGTCGCGGCGTATTTGCGGACAAGAATCCAGTCAATCCATATTTCATCACCATTTGCAGTATATATATATGCCTTCAAATCTCCTGTGGGTATTTGTGTTATATGCGTAAAAAGCGTTGTATCATCTCTTTTGAATATTACTGATGTTGATGAATTTCTATGAATATCATAAATTTTTTCATCTAAAAGATAATCATAAGTATTATCTTCTTCTGTTCCTCCATGTCTTGTGGCTGTTTCTTCTGTTGAACCTGTACGATGCCATGCAACTTCCTGATGAACATCATATTCATCTACCCAACCAAACAAAAGTGTAGAGGCTTCACTAACAATTTTAGCTTTTAATCTGAGACTTCTATCAGTCGAGAAAGAAGGATTACTGACGGCCCGTTGACTCCCTGCTCCAGTAGCCCCTCCAACTAATTTCATATAACTGTTTTCGATGGTTGGTGACAGTTCAGGATATGTCCATTTCACTTCTTCTATTAATTTTGCTATTCCATAACCGGTTAAAAGATCATCAGCCCCGTCACCATTAAAATCAAGATTGAAGTTATGATCTTTTGTTCTTTGTTTGAGATTTAGAACAACACGTTCACAACTTAAATTGTCTATGTAACCATCTATATCGAAATAACAGGAGCCAGCGACAAAATAATATTTTCCATCATCTCTTTTCACAGCACTTATTGTCCCTTTATCTATACCCGTGTCATAATTATATAATATGGTGCCTGTATGATTGTATACCTTCACACGATAAGAGAATTTTTCCCAAACACCCACTTCTAAATGACCATCATTATCCAAGTCTGCTACTTGTACATTCTGAGGATGACTTAAATCTGTTTTCTCCCAATATACGGTTCCATTTAGATTGAGTACAGAAAGCCTGCCTCCGCTAAATATGCCAACAACCTGATATGTTTCAATTCCTTCATTTAAATGCCCGTAATCAAACCAATCCCAATCATCATCTGTTCCCGGAGCGTACGAGAATTGGAGAGTGGCATCGGATTTCAATACTTTAAGTGTATTTGCATGACCTACATCTGCAAAGACAATGTATTTGTGACTGCTACCGGGATCGAGAGGGAATGCTTGAATAGTATGCCCGCAAGTATAATGATCTAAGGTTCCTGTTGCGTTGTATCTATGTTTTTGATTACCCTGATAATCAATGATTTCAACATAACCCCCAGCGGCTCGTTCAAACATTACTACCACTTCAACGTGGCCATCCCCATCGATATCACTCGCTGTTACTCCTGCGCAAGAGAGATTTAAATCATAAGTCCAAACTTCATTACCATCTTTATCGAGCACATAAACTTTATCCGATACAAAAATAATCTCTTGAAATCCATCTTCGTTTACGTCTGCTAATGCAAGCGCATCCCAGGGGGGTTCAACAGCAGCATCTTCTCCATTGTATGCCCAACGTTGAGTTCCATTATGGTTCAAAACCACAATACGATTAGTTCCTTCATTGCTTCCCGCATCGGTTAATATTATTTCCTTTTCGCCATTATTATCAATATCAGCAATGTAAACCGGATTAGCTTTACAGCAAAAACCAAGAGATGAATAGTCCCAATCAACAATATATTCGTCTTCAAAATCATCAAAGAACTCAAAGGTATTCGTTCCATTGCTTGTAGTGCTTACGCTATTTCCATAATACATATACATCGGCGTGGCAGTGGTGGCGTCAGTCCTAACCCAAATAGTAGCCGCTTCCGACCCTGAACCATCATTCCAGTTTTCTATCCAGTAATACAACTCTGATGACCCGCCAGAATTAGTGAATCTTATATCTGCTCCATCCGTTAAAACCTTACCAAAATCCACATAGTTTGCTCCTTCAGAATCGGTTCCCTGTATTTCTACTTTTGTCTGAAAGTCAGTTTGAGGGTTGGTAATTGTTATCGGCCTTCTATAATTCCAACCAGTAAGCCAGTTTTCTCCATCTGCCTGGGCTTCCTCAATCGGAGGTAAAAACAAAACACCGCCTACAATTTGGAGAATCAATGCCAGTATCAAAATTGCTGGAGGAATCGGTTTCAACTTTTTGATTTTGGGTGGAATAATATCACGGATTAACATTATTTTATTATATAACAATCAAAAACAAAAAAATAGCAAGTTTTACACAAGTATTATAAAAAGGATAAAATAACAAGTCCTGCTCCAATAGACAAAATAGCAATGGTTTTCTGGAAAATAATTTCTTTGGAAATTTCTTCTTTTAAAATTTTGGGATACTTAAAACAAATCAAAACAGCCAAAATTAGCAAAAAAACATATTGCGTTCCTTGTAAAGCATTTATAATAGCTAAATAACCTAATGGTGCTAAAGCAATTGCCCAGTTCTGTAAGATATTTGCCATTGCTCCAATTCCTTTGTTAAAAAGAAAAATACCGGTTGTTCTTATTTTATAACCCAGGGTTGAGAAAAAAGAAATCATAGAGACCCTTGGTTTGAATATTTTTTCTCTTAATTCTGAACTTAAGAAAAGAAAAACAAAAGCAGCAAAGACACCGCCGATTCTTATCCAGATATATCCATTCCAAAAAGGCAGAGACAAATAAACATATTTTGCCAAAACAATTGAAAGAGAAAATAAAAAAGCAGTCAAAAGAGAGTACCGCAAAACTTTTAAAGTAATAAAGGCGTCTTTCTTAAAAGTGATTAGAACGCTTCCTAAAACCAAAAAAATAAAAGCAGCAATTTTTGAAGGAGATAAAATTTCTTCTCCCCCACTACTAAATATTTGGTGTGGGGGCAAGCCCCAAGAAAAAATATAAATCAAAATAATAACAAAAAAAGGACTTAAGCCGCCAATCACGGGAATTACCCGGGAGGCCTCAAAAAGATGTAAGGATTTATAAAGCCAAAAAAGAGCCAGAACAAAAACAGCACCAGCTAAAAAACTTAAAAGAATTAGAGCTAATTCTGGAATATAGAAATCAATAAAGGGAATTAAAAATAGAACCAAAATTCCTAAGATACCAACATAAAAAGCATAGACCCTGGGGTGAGGAATAGGTCCGGTTAAAAGATATTTATCAATCAAGGCGCAAACTGCTAAAAGAAAATAAGCTGAGATAATAATAGAAAGCCAAGCCATAATGTTCTAATGTTATATTGTTAAACTATTATTTTTACAAATCTCGGCGTAGTAATAAGCGCTGGGTCTGGGTTTTCGTTCCATTGTCTTATAATCAATTTCAATTAAGCCAAATCTTGGTTCAAATCCCCCCATCCTCCCCCATTCATAATTATCCATCAAGGACCAATGAAAATATCCTCTGACATCTATCCCTTCCTCAATGGCTCTGTAAATCCAAAAAAGATGGTCTCTTATAAAATCTTTTCTTTTCTCGTCTTTCGCATCAGCCAATCCATTTTCCAAAATATAAATGGGTTTTTGGAATTTAGACAAGTATTTCAACACATAATAAATTCCTTGAGGATAGATTTCCCAACCCATATCAGTAACTTTTTTGTTAAGATTTTTTATAAATGGCGGATACCAAACAATCCTGTGATGAAAATAATAATCCAAACCAATATAGTCAAGCTGGTTTTTTATTCTTTTTAAAAACCAATGATTCCAAAAAATATGGCCAAGCCAAACAAAAAATATTTCTATGGGACACCATTTTCTGGCTGGCTCAAAATAATTTGTTAATTTACTAATACTAACTTGAGCTTTTGGATATTTTTTATGGATAACTTTATAAGCAGTTTGATGTGTCTTAACTAAATTATTAAAAACTTTTCTAATTTTAAAAATATTTCTTTTTTGAAATGGTGGAAATTTACCTGTTGAATATCCTGTAATATAAACCATTGGTTCATTTAAGGTAACCCAAAAATCAATCAAATCACCTAATTCTTTGACAATGATTTTTGTATAACGCTCAAAATAATTGATTGATCTTTTGTTTGCCCAGCCGCCCATTTTCATAAACCAAACAGGATTAGTCCAATGCCAAAGAGTAACTACTGATTTGATATTTCTTTGTTTCAGAGCTAAAAGAACTTTTCTATAATGCTCAATTTCTTTTTTATCAAATTTCCCCGGCTCTGGCTCAATCCGCGACCATTCAATAGAAAGACGAAAAGCATTCTGATTGAGTTTTTTTAATAAGTCAAAATCCTGCTCATAGCGATTGTAATGGTTACATGTTTTTCCCGCCGGATATCTCTCTACCCAATCACAATTTTCTATTCCACCCTCCACTTGATAAGCTGAAGTAGAACTCCCCCATAAAAAACCTTTTGGAAATTTTAGCACCTTTGCCATTGTTTCATTTTAACATTTTTTACAAAATCTGCGAGGCCTGACCTCGAAACGAGGTCGGGCTTCAAATAGTTTAACAAAAAAGGACTAACGTCTGGCTTTAGACCTTTTAATACTCCAAAAATTTTAGTTTTTGTTTTTCGTTTAGGTGCCAAGTGATGATAGCTAAAATTAAATAGGCAATTAAAAGCCAGAGCCAAGAAATATTTTCTATGGTCAGATAGACAAAAGGCAATTGAGAAAAGAAATCAATAACTTTTGTAATATAGGTTAATAAAAACCATACTGGCCAGGAAAAAATCCAGCCCAAGGTCTGCCAAACTATACCTAATAATCCAGAGATAAAACCAAAAATCATAATAAAAGGAACTAATGGCACAATTAAAATATTAGTAATCGGCGAAACCAGAGACATATAACCGAAATTATAGATTATAATCGGCAAAGTGAAAACTTGGGCTGATAAAGTCATAGCTAAAATGTTTTTAATAAAATCTATTGAATTTTTTCCTAGCTCGCCCAAGTTTTGCAAAGCAAAACTTGGGCGATTAAACCAATCCTGGAAAATAGGCATTAAATAAATTATTCCCAAAGTAGCCAGAAAAGAAAGTTGAAATCCGACATCCAATTTCAAAAGAAGAGGGTTTTGAAAAAGCATTAAAGCAGCAACAAAAACCAATGCTCTGTCTGCGCTTCTCATTCGCCCGATTTTTTCAGCTAAAAGAAACAATCCACCCATAATCCCTGCCCTAATTGCTGAAGGGGGAGCGCCAACCATCACAATAAATAAAATGAGAAAAATAATAGCGAAATAAAATGCCTGGCCTCGCCAAAGACCCAAAGCCATTCCCAGCCACATTAAAATCCCAGCTAAAATAATAATATGCATACCTGATACGCAAGTAATGTGTCTAGTGCCAGTAATATTTAATTTCTCTTTCCATTGTTCTGAAATCTGCCTTTTGTCACCCAAAATTATGGCTCCTAAAATTGAGGACTGGGGCGGAGAAAGATTTTGGAAGATTGATTCCCTTAATTTATTCTTAAAACCTAAAATCTTACTGAAAGCGAAAGCGGAGACCCGTCCTCCCCCAAGATTGGGGGAGGACGGGTCTCCCCCAATCTTTTTAATTGCTGGATAATACATCACTGAATAAATTTTATCTTTGGCTAAATAATCTTTATAATTAAAATCTTCAAAAACTTTAGGGCTTTCCAGTTTTCCCTTAATTTCTAACTTATCCCCATACTGATATTGAGGATATCTTCTGGTAGTAATTAAAACTTTGCCTTCTTTTATTCTTACTGTTAATTTTGTGTTGCTATCTCTAACATCTGGTTCCTTTATGACTTCCCCAATTAAAATAATACTCTCCTCTAAATCATTATACTTTCGCAACTCATTGTTTATAGCCTTCAATTCAGCAATGCCCTGGCGATAGATTCCAGTAGATAAAAATAAAATACAAAATCCCAGAATTACCAATCCTTTTCTTTTAGAAAAAGGCGGAATGGAAATTAACAAAATTCCTAAAATCAGAAAAAATAATATTAAAACCAGAGAAAAAATAAAAAAGGAATTTAAAAAAATTCCCAAAATAAAAGACAAACAAAAACAAAGAAATATTTTAGAAGCAGTCATCATCTCAATTTGCAGGTTTGAAATTTTGGTTTTATCGTTTCAATAGCCTTCTCAATCTCTTCTCGTTCCAAAACAGGAAGTTTGAGAATTTCTGGATTTAAAACCGGCTTTTGAGAGTTAAACTCCTGAAGAAAATACTTTACATTTTCGCCCCCTATCCAGTTAGCTATCTCTAAAAAATCTGACTCTTTCAACCCCGGAGCCACTGTAGTTCTAAATTCAAAGTCAATTTTTCCCTGCTTTAAAATTTCAACACTTTTTTTAATCTTTTTGATATCTGCTTTATTCCCTGAATAAAAATCGTATTTATCTTTTGGTGCTTTAATATCCATTGCCACATAGTCAATCAAATTATTATTAATTAATTCTTTCAGCATTTCTGGATTAGAACCATTAGTATCTAATTTCACTAAATATCCCATTTCTTTAATCTTTTTACAAAATTGTGGTAAATTTTCAGAAATAGTTGGCTCACCGCCGCACAAAACAACTCCTTCTAATAATCCTTGTCTTTCTTTTAAAAAATCAAAAAAAACTTTTTCTGAAATTCTTGGCTGGTCTTTTATTTTCTCCGGCAAAACAAGTTCACTACTATAGCAAAAAGGGCAACGAAAATTACAGCCAGTTAAAAAAACCGTGGCTGCTACTTTGCCAGGGTAATCAATTAATGTAACTTTTTGAAGCCCACCAATAAGCATATTAAAAATCAAATATCAAAATTTACCCTGTTAAATAGTTATGAAGCGAATTTAACAGGGTGAACAAATCAAAATTCAAAATTATTTAATAAATCGAAAAGTAGATATCATTTGGTAATTTCGTCTTCCTTCACAATATTGAAATAATTATCGCTTACGTCTTTTGCTACAGATCCCCCTCCTTCGAAAACCACGATACCAACTTTATAAAAAAGTGGAAAATTTTCAAATCTATTAAAAATATTATAAGGAATTGTCCAATTATAAGCTTCTTGCTCGATAGAAGTCCTTGTAATCAAATAAGAAGCTGTGCCATCGATAAAAGAACATCCCGCTGATCTATAATCTTTTTTAGCAGGAATTGAAGAATTATTTTTATCAAAACCCACTAAGCAAATATGTGCGTCCGCTTCTTCGAATTCTTTTTGTTTCCATATAATTGTGTGCTTTTTTCCTTCTATCCATTTCTCTCCTCCATTAGGAGAGACTATTTTAATATCCGACTTTCCCATTTCTGTCGAAGTATCAATCGTGAATTCGTTGGAGTAGATTGAAATTTTATCTTTTACATGGGCAAAATTTTTCTCGCCTTCTTTATCAAATCCATATACTGCGCCTACCTTATACAATCCTTTTTGAGTAAACTTACGCTCTCCAAGTTGGGAATCATATACCTTAACATCCCACTCAGCATTTATCTCCTCACCGGCACTGAGTCCAGTGGCCTCTGGCTGAGGAACAACCCACATACAGCGAGCGGAAGAAATAAGAGAATACTCCCACTTTCCGTTTTTCAATTTTTCAACCCACCAGAAAGGATAACCACAACCTATATGTTTGTGATACCAAACTAACGTATTTAAGTTATTTTTCAAAGTTATCTTCACTACTTCCCCCTGCTCATACTTTGTTTTGTCTGTGGTAATGAGGACTTGTTGCTCTATCTTTAAGCACTCGCACTCCACTTTGTCCCCGCATCTCATCACAAAAAAAACGGATTTGGGATCTCCATCTTTACAATCATTACTTTTCCAATCTTCGCAAGATTTCCGGCAAAATGCTTCCTTATCTTCAACGCATTTATTATTAATACATCTACACGGCATATTTTCCCAAATATAAGATGACCACATAGCTACTTTTACATCAGGACAAGGTGTTCTCTTGGGAGTATCTTTGTGCACACAACCCATAATACATCTCTCAGGCCATCCATATATACAATCGCTATCCTGCTTACAATGTTTTCCTTCCAACATTTCTCCTATAGGCTGATAATTATTCCAAACCCACCAGCCACCAATTAGGATAATTCCGACCGCCAAAATTCCGATTAAGATTTTCTTATCCCGTAGCAAATCTTTGATTTTGGTATAGGGGATTCTTGTAATCATAAGATTTTTTTAATTGAAATATCCTTTAACCAACTTGTGGTTTCATAATCTTACAATGATAGTTTCTAAAAATTTCCTCAAATAATTTCTTTTTACGTTCTAAAAAGATAGTAGCATTTTTATACAAATATTGATAAATTGTTTTCAGTTGATTAATCCCTCCATATCTTACTCTATTTATAGTTTTGCCTGGATAATTAATGGAAGTAATCGGCAACTCCAATTCTGTTAATCGAGATTGAATAGCAGATACAAATTCTTTATTTCCTTCAATATTAAACTCTCCACCATAAAAAATATACTTTCGGCCAGATTTTTTTCGAGTAACTCGTGTGGTTTTATTAATGCATCCGTCGGCATCAAACACTCCTCTAATAAAGTGTCTTTCAAGATATTTTGGAACATTAGGAAATCTCACGGTAAAAGTTTTGCGAGGAGTTATGTGATAACATGCCAAGTCAGCTACCATTTTAGAAGACCTAAAATATACTTCCAAGGTATTAGCATTCTTATTATAGCGGTCCTTTCCAGTCCATTCGATCGCTTTTTTAAATCTTTTAAGATGTCTTTTATCTTTAATAGCAAGTGCGAGTCGCACTTTATTTTCGGTTATTGCGCCATCTCCACTTAAAAATCCAAGCCAATAGGCCTTTTCTTCATTATCTATTTTTGTAAAAAATGTTTCGTCTAAATTATATTTTCGGTGAATTAAACTACTTTTTAATTTATATTCCAATGTCCTTTTCTTTCCTTTATTGCAGCAATTTCTACACTTGTAAGGACTAATCCTTTTTAAAAGCAAACCCTTTCTTATAAAGTTTATCTTGCTACACACTACGCATTTAGCAGGAATTTTTTTCATCATCCCTCCTTTCCAAAAATGACACTTCTCGCCAGCATTCCAAGGTTGGGATTTTCCTTTTAAAGCCTCGCTTAATTTTCTCTTATGTTCTTTTGTAAAAGGTGGTTTTTTCCTTCCTTTGAGTACTCTACTTAATTTTCTTTTTGTTTCTTCTGATAATTTTTTCCCTTTTTGATTTTCACTTATTTTCTTTCTTGTTTCTGGAGAATTAATATAACCTAATTGTTTCTTTCTTTCTAAACGAGCTTGTCTCATCTTCTCTTTCGTTGCTTTTGAATGGTATCTACCTAACATCGGCGATTTCTTTTTTTGCTTTTTATCTTGTTTCTTCATGCTACTTAAATGTCTTTCTCTTTAAGCTTGAATGTCTTTCTTTGGTGGTACTCGGACAATTTTCCAGTATTCCATTGCTGCACGGGCCTAAGGTACCCGACCACTCTTGAATAAACTTCGCAAGGCTGCTTAACAAGACATTTTGGGCACTCAAAATGTTCTCCGCTCAAATAACCGTGAACCGGACAAATAGAAAAAGTGGGGGTAATAGTAATATAAGGAAGATGAAACTTCTCAAAAACTCTTTTAATGAGACCTTTAACTGTTGAAATATCAGAAATTTTCTCCCCCAAAAAGAGATGGAGCACGCTGCCTCCTGTATATTTACATTGAATTTCGTCTTGGAGTTTTAATGCTTCAAAGGCATCATTTGTATAATCAACCGGCAATTGGGTAGAATTGGTGTAGTAGGGATTTTCTTTGGTTCCAGCAGTAATTATATCTGGATATTTTTCTCTATCTTTTAAAGCCAATCTATAACTTGTACTTTCTGCCGGTGTTTGTTCTAAGTTATAAATATTGCCAGTTTCTTTTTGATATTTAACTAGTCTTTCTCTCATAAAATCTAAAATTTCCAAAGCGAATTTTTTGCCCCTACGGGAACCAATGTTTTCACCTAAGAAATTTAAAATTGCTTCATTTGTTCCTATCAAACCTATAGTTGAAAAATGATTAGCAAAATAGGTATTGCGCGCTTTTTTGATGCCTGATAGATAAAATTTGGAATACGGGTACAAACCTTTGGAAATAAAATCCTCAATAGTTTTTCTTTTTATTTCTAAACTCTCTCTTGCTAAATCCATCATTTTTCCAAGTTGTTCAAAGAATTCTTTTTTGGTTTTTGAAAGATAACCAATCCTTGGTAGATTGACGGTGACCACGCCGATACTTCCAGTTAATGTCCCGCTTCCAAACAACCCGCCTCCACCCCGGTTGTAAAGCTCTTTCAAGTTCAAACGTAATCTACAACACATACTTCTAACATCAGAGGGTTCCATTTCTGAATTGATGTAATTAGCGAAATAGTTCGTTCCATACTTTGCCGAGGCCTCAAAAATTCCGTCAAAAGCTGGCTCATCCCAGGGAAAATCTTTAGTAATGTTTATAGTTGGAATAGGAAAATGAAATGGCCTTCCTGATTTATCTCCTTCCAACATTATTTCATAAAAAGCTCTATTAAAAATTTTCATTTCTTCCTCAAACTCGCCATATGTTTCTTTCTGCGGTTTGCCACCAATAATAACCGGCTGATTAGCAAAAACCGGAGAGGGTTTAAGATCTAAGGTGATATTACTGAAAGGACATTGAAATCCTACCCGAGTAGGTACTGCCATATTGAATAAAAATTCCTGAAGCGTTTGTTTCACTTGCTGATAATTCAAATTGTCGTATCGAATAAAAGGCGCTAAAAGAGTATCAAAATTTGAAAAAGCGATCGCTCCCGCACATTCGCCCTGGAGTGTATATAAGAAATTCACTGCTTGACCTAAAATTGCTCTAAAATGTTTTGCTGGTTTTGTCTCTACTTTTCCTGAAACGCCGCCAAACCCTTTAAGTAAAAGGTCATATAAATCCCAACCCATACAGTAACATGCTAAGGAATCTAAATCATGAAGATGCAAATCGCCTGATTCATTGACTTCCCTTATTGTTTTGGGATAAATTTTATTAAGCCAGTATTTTTTGATGATATAAGTGACGCCGTAATGGTTTAGACCTTGTAAGGAAAAAGCCATATTAGCATTTTCCTGAACCTCCCAGTCCAGTTTTTCCAAATACTGGTCAACCCTGTCCACTGCCTCCTCGCTTACTGTAATTGCTTCTCTAATTCTTCTTCTCTGTTCACGATATAAAATATATGCCTTGGCTGTTTCTACTAAATTTTCTAAAATTAAAACCTCTTCAACAATGTCTTGAATATGTTCTACGGTAGGAACTTCATCTTTTTTAAATCTTCGGCTCAAAATCTGAAGAACTCTGTTGGAAATTCTCTTAGATTTTTTGCCATCGCCCTGTCCGCTAGAAGTAAGGGCTTTATAAACTGCTTTGGTAACTTTATCCTGGTCAAAATCAACTATTCTGCCGTCTCTTTTTTTAATTGTGGTAATTTTATTTTTCATAGATGCAAGAGGTTTATATTATTCCATTTTACTCCGATGAAAAAACGGCGTCAAATTCTAGCGCTCGCCGTTAAAAATCATCACTTATCCACAAGAGATTTTACGATATAGGACCATTTTTCCAAAGATCATCCTTCATTTTTCTGCCTGTCTTTTTCTCCCATTCCTTAATAGGCATAGAATGCCTTTTTCTAATTTCATCGCCATATCCTAAACCATTATAAGCGCAAAAAGGCACTATACCTTCTGGGGTAGAATAATGAATAACGCATCTTTTCAACCGTTCCAGATTAAGATTCCAAACATCCTGAAACCACATTGAGCCAATAAAGAGGGCTTGATGATGAAATTTACCCAATGATTTATATTGACCTTTGGTAATAGCTCTTATTAAAATGTTCTTAATATCTAAACCTTCTGGTATTTTATCCTGAATAAGAAATTTAGAAATATTTTTGAGAAAAGAAGCAGTTACCCTTGCTCTGTAAAATGGTCCTGTTTTTTCTGATTGTTCTTTAATGAACTGCCTCAACTTCTCTACATTGATAAATCTGGTTATTGGTATTAACTTTCCATTTTGAATAAATACATAGGTGGCTCCGCCGCAGCCCGGATGGGCAGTAAATTCAACTTGTGGTTCTCCTCTTAATTTTTCCACTAACTTTGATATCGGATAAACAAAAGGAACGGGATAAAAATCGTCTCTGGTGAGCTGCCCATCAAAAGAATCCTCCAAGACCTCAAAAAGTTTTACATAATCAACTCTCTTTCTTTTTCTGACCTCATTAGGCACAAATCCTGCCCTTCCGCAAAAAGAAATGGGCTGGAAATTAACCCCTCTCACTACATCAATATTTTCTATGGCATATTTAATAATCTCTCCTGCTTCTTGAAGATTTGAATCAGCAATAACAGTGGGAACCAAAACAACTCCTATGCCTGATTTTCTTAGATTCTCTATCGCTCTTTTATTTTCTTCTATCCAAGGATTGGTTTGTTTTGAAACGCCGTCAAAGCTCATATAAATAGTATTCACTCCTGCTTTTTTAATTTTCTGGCAATATTCCGGCTCCTCAGAAAGCTGTATTCCATTGGTGTTTAACTGAATATGGACAAAGCCCATATCCTTGGCTATTTTTATAATCTTTATTAAATCACCTCTAATTGTTGGCTCTCCCCCAGTGATCTGTAGCGCCTTTGAAGGAACTGGTTTTTCTAATCTTACTGCCTGCATCATCTTTTTCAGCATCTCTAAAGATGGCTCATAGATGTAGCCAGCTGCACCGGCATTCATGAAGCAGTAGCTACACCGCAAATTGCATCTGTTGGTAACCATTAAATTTGTCAGAACTGTTTGGGAAAAATGCTTTGGGTAAAGAAAAGATGGGTCTGGCAAACTTTTAATTTCTACATTTTCTACGCCCCTTCCGTCTGCCTGATACTTCATCCATTTGCGATAAAGCTCTGGAGAACTGAAGTATATTGACTTAAAAACACCGTGAATCGGACATCTTTTGCTCATCCACACCTTTCCTTCCTCTTCAATAATTTGAGCGTCTATTTTCTTAATTTTCCCTGCTTTAAAGCATTCCGGACAAACAGATATTGTTTTTTTTAATATTTTAATGCTCATTATTTTAAATTCAGAAGTCGGGCTTCCACAGGAAGCCCGACTTCTAAAAATTAATTGTTTTTTACTTCTTTCTGATATTCAAGATAGGAATAGACAATTAAGTAAATACTAACAAAAACTATTGGAACTAAAACAAAATATGGAGTATAACTTTCTAAGACAATCCCTAAAAAAATAATTATACCAGTAGCTTTGAATAATTTACCGCCCAGTTTATGAGTTTTATCCCAAACATTTTCACTGCTCAAAGTCCAAGGCGTTCTAATGCCTATAAACCAGTTTCTCTTAGCATTTTCTATTAAAATTCCGCAATAATAAAACAAAGCAGCAAGGACTGGCAATAATAATAAATTCATACTGAATCTAATACCGAGATTCCAAAAAATAGTTAAAAGATAAATATAAAACAGAAAACCGAGTATTAAGACAATAAATATATCAAAGTATTTTCTGAATTTTTCAATATTTTGTTTTAAGGGATCAATTTTAGGAATCACCAGAAAAAGTAAAAGCAATCCCAAAGACATTAAAGGCATTAAAAACAAAGCCCAAAATTTTGACATATAGCCATCTACCTCCCCTTGAGCATTCCAATGGGAAGCCATTTTCTCTGGCATTGAAGAATAAAAATAAATCCCCAGCAAAAATGATATTAAAATAATTGTTAAAGCAATAATTTCTGTTTTTCTCATTACGGTATTATATCACATTTCTTGGAAATATGAACTACCCTGCCTTAAAGGACAGGGCATTCCTTCTCGTCTCGCTGAAGCTTCGGCGAAGCAGGCGGGCAAGTTCTTTCAGCGGTTTTCATCCACGCTGTAAACAGCGGGGTATTCTCGCCGCTGAAATAAAAAAAATCGGTTCCAGAAAAAACCAGAACCGTATTATTTTTTATTTTTTGTTTTTTTTATTTCCTTATTTCACTATGCCACAAATCTGGCAAATCGCTTCCAATTCGGTTTCGGCGGTAAAGCTTCGGATCCTTTCTTGCAGAGTGGACATCCTTCCGGGGTCCAATTATGAACTTCTACTTCCATCAGTGCCATGACTTCGTAACTGGAATAGTTCATTGGCAACTTTGACGGTCGATGAACAATCGTAGCCACCACTACTTTTCCATCTTTTTCTATAAACTCAACTGGATCAGGATTATCTTTCAATACTGCTCCTCTTACTTTCTCGGTAGTACTCAAAGTAGTAATTAGCTCCTCCACTTGTAATACTCTGGCTCCAGAAGGAATCTCAAATCTCCCTGACCATATTTGGTCCTTTCCGTCTTTTTCTGTAAAAACGAACATTGCGTCCAAATAATCTGCTACTTCCTGTCCAATAGAAGTAGCAGCGTAAGTTGACGATACCACTACATCTACATCTTTCATTTTAATGTCTGCAACCACTAAATTTAGCATTATGTCCAAACCTAACCGTCGTCGGAAATTCGGAAATTGAGTCACTGCATTTACATTGAAATATGCATCACTATGTCCTCCCTTTGTTAAAAGAGCATGGGGTTCATTTGGTAATTCTTGATAAATCCACAAAGCATTGCATATCTCAAACATATCCTTCACTTCTCGACTTACTTCTCCTAAAGACATTATATGTCTTGCTTCTTCTGCATTCACTTTTTTCCATCTCACCTCCTAAACTTTTTACAAGTCGGGAAAAAAAGAAACACCCGACAAAAAATTTTCAATTTTGTTTGACTTCGATTCTCTTTATTCCGCTTTTTCTACCTCTTCATTGATGCTCTGAGTGGCTGCCAATGGATCTTCTGCTTCAGTAATAGCTCTTCCTATTACTAACCTATCTGCCCCATTTTTCACTGCTTCTTCTGGCGTATTTATTCTCTTCTGATCGTCCGCTTTTACTCCTTTAGGTCTAATCCCCGGAGTAATCCGTTTTAATCCCTGAAGTTCTGAAAACTGTTTCAAGAACAAAAGTTCTTGCGCCGAACAGACAATCGCATCACAATCAGCGAGTACCGCGTTTCTGGCGTACTGCAAAACTTTTGCTTTTACAGGTCCTCCAAGATTGATATTGCATTCCTCCTCATTAAGAGAAGTCAATACTGTTACTGCTGCTATTTCAGTAGAAACTTTAAGTTCCGCTTTTACTTTTCTTGCTTCCCTTAATGCTTCCATTCCAGAACAAGCCATTACTGTTACTATGTCTGCCTGTAAATTCACATCCATTACTAGTTCATTGTGCGGACCCTTTAGTGCCTTGCCAAAATATACTTCGATTCTGTTTCTTATTGTATTTGGTATATCACAAAGTTTTGGATCTGCCATTACTTTGCCATATTTTTTAAGGGCATAAATAACATCCCTTGTTCCTGTCTTATCTAGTAAATCGTTCGCTTTGAGTCCCCAAACCTCTCCTTTTAGTTTCTCTGCTAATTCAATAGCGTCTACCCATAGCATACCATCTAAAGCCACAATAATTTTACTTTCTGTCATCTCTTTTCCTGTCACCTCCTAAACTTTTTTATCCTCTTAAACCTTTCCTCTATATTTCATTTTATAATCAATATGTCATTGGAAAGGTTCTATTCTTTGTTTAGTAAATTTCTAAGATTGTGTCAAGGATTGAATTTAACAAAAATGAAACCGTCACAAAGTAGGACGATCGTCCTGCTTTGTGACAGGTGAAAATTTGAAAATAAATAAAAAATAAGAACCTTTCGCTTTACTCAAGAACCTTGATTACTTCGTAATTAAGAACCTTTCGCTTTACTCAAGAACCTTGATTACTTCGTAATTAAGAACCTTTCGCTTCGTTCAAGAACCTTGATTACTTCGTAATTAAGAACCTTTCACTTCGCTCAAGAACCTTGTTTTCCTCGCTTCACTCGGAAAATAAACCAGCCCGCCGTAAGCGGCGGGCTGGTTTTTCTATCAGAATAAAAAATTAGGATTTAATAACTTTCACTATTATTTCTCTTTGGCGTGGTCTTTCATCAAAGTCAATTAGCACGATTTGCTGCCACTGACCTAAAATTAACTTTCCATTTTCAATTGGGATTGCTAAGTCAGTACCAATTATTGCTGATTTGATGTGAGCCGCGCCATTATGGTCGCCCCATCTTAAATGATGCTGGTAATCTGCTTTTTCCGGCGCTAATTTTTCAAAAACATTTTTCAGGTCGCCTATCAAACCGCTTTCGTATTCCATTGTTGTCATAGCGGCAGTAGAACCTTTTACAAAAACCAAAGCAATGCCCTCTTTTATCTTTGAATCTATAACAATTTTTTCTACTTTCTTTGTGATGTCAATAAAATCGTAATGGCCTTTTGTCTGAACGCTTATTAAAACCATAAAATAATTATCGAAGTCCGACTTCGATAATATTAGGAAAGAAATTCTTTTATTTCGTTTTCGCTCTGAATAATGGTCAGTTTAATTCCTAATTCTTTTAATCTTTCTGTAGCGCCTGGACCTATTTTTTGGGTAATTACTTCATCTGGATTAAGCGATTTAGCGAATCTCATACCGCCACCCATACCTTCTTGAAAAAAGGGATTTTGAACAATTTGTTTTTGTAAAATGCGCTCCCCTTTTCTGTCAATGACTAAATACTCTGGCGCTCCGAAATCTGAATAAAACTTGTTGTCTTTAAAAGGAATAATCATCCTATAGCCCTTTTTCTCTGGACCCAAAGGCAGAACAAACTGCTGGCGAAAACCAAATCCTTTTCCCCATTTTGGCCTAATATATCCTTGTCTTGTTTTATGAGATTCAATTTGAACAATAACATACTTTAAGTTTTTAATTTGCTCCAATAAATCATTTTGTAATTTTTTAGAGACCTTTTCTGCTTCCTCTACTTTTAAACGAGCATCCAGTTTAATAGTGATTTCTGTAGAAGTAATTTGCCCAATCTTCCGGGTCTTTAGAGAAGTCAAAGAAATATTTTTTTGCTGACAATATTTTTTAATAATACTTTCTGCTTTTTCATCTCTTATCCCTATTAAATTATCTATTACTTCCCGACCTAAACTATAACTTTCTTTTAGAATATATAAGCCAATAAAAACAGCTATCAACCCATCAGCATATAAAAAATAACCTGAACCTAAGGAAGCGATTAACAAGCCAGCCAAAACACCGACTGAAGAAATAGCATCAGCCCGCGAATGTCCGGCATCAGCAATTAAAGCCAAGGATTCTTCTTTCCTGCCATACTTTAATTTCAAGCGAGCCATTGCTTCGTTGAGAAAGATGGAAATAACCACTACAATAATTCCTATGGAACCTATTTGGATAACATTCTTATTGATAATACTCCCAAAGCCGTCATAAATAATCCAGATAGCTGAAATAATTAAAAGAATAACCACCCCTAATCCGCTGATGGTCTCAATAGCATAATGGCCATAGGGATGTTCTATATCAGCTGGTTTCTTACCCATCTTAATGCCGATATAAACACCTAAAGAAGATACAAAATCAGTAGCTGAATGAATGCCGTCAGCGACCAAAGCAGCACTATTAATCATCAAACCAACCACTAGCTTGCTAATGCCTAAAAAGATATTGGCTAAGATGCTAAAAATTGAGACAGATTCTTTGTTCATTGCTTCATTTCTTTAATTGTTTTTTTATATCCTCAACTTCTTTCTTAATAAATTCTTCAGACATCTTTAAGGCATCCTTTAATTTATTATGGACTTCTCTTTCTCTTTTGGTTAAGCCAGGTTTTTTATTAAAGTATTCAATTTGTTTTTCTGTTTTCTTTCTTAAGCTTTTGAAATTAGCCCGAAGGACCCTCTCCACATCCTTGGTTTCTTCTCTAATTCTTTTTTTCCAAAGAGTGACTTGATACCGAGCATAAAAAATAATCAATACCAAAACTACAATTAAAGCCACAAGGGTGATAATCATTGTGAGATAATCTATAGCTATTTCGCCAAATTTTATTATAGCCGGTAAAGAAACAGCTATTGTAACTTTCTCTGTTAAATTACTTTGAGCACCTCTATCATCAATAATCTTTGCCCAAACTTGATAAGTCCCTTTATCTAAACTTTTAGAATGAGTAAAAAACCAATTTCCTTGCTTATCTGTTTTTACATCTCCTGTTATTGCCTCCTCTCCTTCTTTTTTAATAAATATTCTAACTGTAGCCTCTGGGTATTGAGAGTTTCCTTTAATTGTTAAAATATCCCCTAGTTGAACTATTTGAGGAAAATCAGTAATAATTGGTAACTCTATTGGCTCTATTATAATATCAGTAGTAGCCGTTGTTGAATTACCAGCCATATCAAATGCCTTTACAATTATGGTATGCATTCCAGGTCTTTGAGCTGGTATTTTATAGGGATTGCTTTTTACATCTGCTACTGTTATTGATATAGTATCTTTTTCACCGATTTTTATTTCATAACATTCAACTCCAGATAGAGAATCGGTTGTCTCAAAATGTAAAACAGGACTGGGATTAGCAGAATCTCCTTCATTATTAACTTTTATTTCAAACGGCTCTGGTAGTTTAGTATCAATTAAAACTTTCTTATGCAAAATTCCTCCCCAGCCCTGTTCATTTTTAAATCTAATGTGAAAATACCATACTCCATCTCTTAAATCTTCAATCTTTTTTTCTGTAATCGGAACATCATAGAGAACAGTAGGAAGAGAAGTAGGTATTTTATTTATCAATAGCTTTACAGCTGTAACATCTGAAGAAGCTTTCCAAGAAAACTCTGGATTATTGTTGGAATACCATTTATTTGACTCAGAATGAGTAAAAGAAAAAACTACTGGAGCAACCGGAGCTCCTTCTGGCGTTGCCAGAGGAATATATTCTGATTCAGGAGAAACTTCCTCGCTTGGCGGAATAATAATTTTCGCTTTTAATGTATAAACACCGCCAATTATATTACCTAAAACATTTGTTCCTTTGCCATCCGCTGCTAAAACAGAACCAGAGGAAAAATTAACCTGAGCCGAAGCAACAGCTTTCGCATTAAAAGTAATGGCAATAATGGTTCCTGAACTGCCAGTGAAATTATCAGGCGTTCCGCCACCAAAAACTATATTTCCCAGAGAATTAGAAAAACTCGGTTCCGTGGTCCAGAAACCGAAAATTGAATCGCTTTTAGAAATTTTAATCACTTCAACCTCTGCTGGATTAAAAATCAAGGTTCCTTCAGCCGCATTAATTGCCTGCCCATTGCTATTTACTTTAATCTTCACTGAAAAAGTGGTCCCAACGGTATAAGTACCACTAGGAGGAGATAGATATAAAGAAGCCCCGCTGGCTAAAGCCGGCTTCGCTAAATTAATGCTAAACAAAAACGCTAAACAAACGCTAAACAAAATTATTTTTTGAATATTTTTTGCCATATTCCCCAAATGATTATTCCAAAAGTAATCAAAATTATCAGCCAATAAAGAAATGGTTTCTTTATTTCTGGTGGTAAGTATTCAGCAATTCTTTCATTTCCTGCCTTATCAAATACTCTCACCTTTATTATACTCTGAAGCGTCTGATCTTCCAATAAATAAGGACTTTCTATCTTTTTCCAATCTTTCTTCCCTTCTTTAATTTCGTAATAATCAACACCTGTTTGTTTATCAACGGTAAAAAAAGAGATAAAATATTTTCCTTCAAAAATTGCTGATTCTTGACAAATCTCTACTTCAAATGACTCAGGCAGAATATTGTCTTTTTTAATTTCTTCCTGCCATTCATCTTTGGGAGATTCTATTTTCTCTACAATTTCAAAAACAGCTCCTTGAGTATCAAGTTTTGCTTTTGTCCCTAAGCCATCATTTAAAAGAACTCGAGAGGTAGTTAAAAATCTTATTTCTGCCAAATTTTCTCCCGGCTCTCCCACTTTCATTCCATGTACTCTAAATATCATCTTACCTAAAGAATCACTTGGCCCTGGATCTCCAGAAATTCTCCCGCAATAACCTCCGGGAATGCCTCCGCTGAAAGAAATTAAGCCCGAATCCTGATTTATTTCTGGTGACTCAACCCAAATAGTTATAATTGACTGGCCTTGGCTAAAGTCATTTGCTTTTAAAATATTCTGAGAAAAACTCAAATTGCCTTCAACAGTATTGATACATTCTCCTTCAGTATCTATCTTAATATCCACAATAAAAACATCTCCTGGCTGGTATTGGCCGCTTGATGGTTCTAAATACAAAACTGCCGCGAAAGCAAAAACTGGTATATAAAACAAGATTAAAGCAACTATAGAAATTTGTAGAAACTGATTGAAATTTATTGAAACTTGTTGTGGAAATTTATTGAAATTCATTGAAATTTATTGTTTTTAGATCTATAATCTGATGAAATTTGCTTCGCAAATTTTATCCTGTCCAGTAATACATCATAATACTAAAATCTACTAAGTTCACTTTTCCATCATTATTAAAATCAGCAGATGGGTTTTTAGCAACACCCCAGTTATAAAGAAGAATGCTAAAATCAACTAAATTTACTTTTTCATCATTAGTTATATCAGCTTTTTCTATTGCGACTATCGCTCCTTCTCCTATATAAAAACCTAAAACTTTGGAATAAGAACTTGATAAACCTTCAGGAGTTCCAGCTTTAGCCCGAGCAGTATGAAGACCTTCTTTTAAAATAGTGGTAGCAAAAGAATGCAACCAATCACCTTCTTCAGTTGCATCTACTTTTTTGATTATTTCTAATGATTCAACTGAAATAGTGATTTCACTTTCTGGAGCAGTTTGACCATAAATATTCAAGGTTTCTCCTTTCTGAAGTTTAACTTTAGAAAGTTCAATTGTCGGAGGCAAAAAAATATCACTGATTGTAGTAGTCATTCCTGAAGATATATTAGTGGTAAAACTGAAGGTAATAGATCTTCTTCCTTGTTTATCTTTTGCCCAAATAGAAAAAGTCCAAACCCCTGAAGTAATATTAGTAATTTCCACCTTAAAATTTGCTTGAGAATCTGCTTTTTCAGCAGTTATCACTTTTCCATCCTTTAAAACAGTAACAGAAGTATCAGGATATGCCTTTCCTTGAAGAATAACTTTAGTGCTTATAGAAGGCGAAGGCGCACCGCCTCCGCCGCCTCCAGTACTACAATTAGAAGTATTAAAAGTACAATCTGAATTACAAGTTAATGTGCCGCTAGTGTAACCAAGTCCTGCGCAGGTCTGCCCTCCTAAATCCGCGCCGTCGCATTGTTCGCTAAATTCTATAATTCCATTGCCGCAACCCTGAACCACGGCTGAAATAGTAACTGTCCCTTCCTCTGCCTGCGCATAATAAAAACTGAACGCTAATACGTTCAAGGTAATAAAAATTACTAAAGCTAAAAATTTTGCGCCATTTTTTTGTATCATTGCAAAATCACGCGAATTAATGCGCGAAATCGCGCGAAATTTATTCACATAGTTTTTGGTGTTTTTGGTTTTCTTTGTTGTTTCGGTGTTTTTGGCGTTCTTAGTCTTCTTGAAGGTTTGGGTGATTTAGGCGATTTAATGTCAGGCGCGTTCGCGTTAGCGTATGCGTTAGCGTATGCCATTGCTTGCGCAAATACGCGTTTCTTGTATGTTTTAATTCCTTTAATAAACAGTAAAAGCAATATAATTAAGAATACAGCGACTAATGACGAAATCCGCCATGGAATAACAAAAAAACTAAAACTTGCCTGAGTTTTTTCTATGCCGGATTCAAGATTAAGTTCCGCAGTATATCTGCCAAAAGCAAAATTATCTTTTTCTCTTTTTAGTCCTTGAATAAATCCCTTTTCATCTGTTTCTATTTCTGTTTCTGTTTTTTTATCTTCGTCTTCGTCAATCTTTTCCCAAGTTGTCTCAAATCTCCGAATACTCTGAGGCAGGACATTTCCATCAGTTCTATTTGCTGGTATAAAAGCCGCAACCTTGCCAAAAATATTTTTTATTGTTATTTCTCCTTCTGGCTTAACACGGTCTCCGCCGCTATTCCTGAAGCGGAAAATAAAATTTACTGGCAGAGCGTCAAAAAATTTCTGGTTATCTTTTGTACTAAATTCTAAAAGCCCCATTCCTTCTTCTATCTCTCCTGTAACCTTAAGCAAAACAAGAATACCCACTTTTGCTGAAACAGAAACCGCTCCGCCTTTTTCAGATTTGAGAGGAGAAGTGCTCCAAAAAATAGCCGCGAAATGCCCTCCTGAATCAGCGTTTTGGGGTATCTTAATGGTAAAAGAGACCTCTTTTTTTTCTTCCGTGTCCAGTGTTACTTGCGGCGCTATTTCAATCCATGTCGCTAACCCCTCTTCAGTAGGAACAAATGTAGGCGCGCCTGTTTCTCCTGTTGCTTCAAAATTCTCAAAAGAAGAATAAAAGGTCTTGGTTCCCTTGTGTTCATTGATAAGTAAAATTTCTCCCTTAACTATTTCTCCGGGATCGCTTGTTATTTCTATTCTTACTGGAGACACAGTCAAAGCAAAAACAGTAGAACTTAAAAACAATCCTACTAAAATAAAAATCGTAGCGAAAATAAATCGTTTCATATCATAGAAGCGAATTAACGCGAAATTAGAAATTTCCGGTTGCAACATAGGTTAAGGAAGCCGTGTAATCAGTGTGGGCTTCTGTATTTGTGGCAATATTGGCAGCATAGTACAAGGAGTAGGTTACGGTAGCCGTATCGCTGGTACATGTGGCAATAACATCTGTTGTGCTTGCAGTTCCTCCATAAAAATAGCTGTCAGCTGGCGCATCATCATAGTCCCCATCAATAGAGTTTGTACACACCCCTCCAGTAGCCGTAATGCGCAAACCAAACTCTTCTTGCGCGGTAGTAAGCGTTTGCTCCGTACTCATAGCCGTAATACTGTCTGCCGGGGTGCCAGTAGAGGTTAAGGTGTCGCCTTTCACAGTTATAGTATAGCCACCCGTACTATTTGTGCCCGCGGTAATGGTATGAGCAACAGTTGCTGAACCCTCTCCGTCTTCATCGGTATCCGCCCACCTGGACGCGCTGGAACTCAAAGTGCCAAACCCCATGGTTTCGTCTCCTACAATGTCAAAGCTAAGAGAAGCTGGCACTGTTGCGGTTGTCACTACTGTATCGTCGGTAATAAGATGAATTATTGCGTCTCCTGTGTCAACATCACTGCTACCATTATTGGTTTTAATGGTTATAGCATGGGAACCAGCAGTATCGTCGGTTCCTAATAAAGCAGTGGGGCTTCCTGCTTGCGCGATATCTACACAATATTTTGTTGTAGCAGCCAAATCATCAACCGCCTCAACAGTAATGGTGTCATGACTTGACGCGCCACTGCCTTGCACACATTTAGCAGTTAAAGTACCTGGAAGAGAGGTAGAGCTTTCATCTGTGCAGCCAGTAGCCACTAAATCCGTTCCTGCTGTCCTGCACCACTTAGTATCATCATCATCAGGAGTAACCATAATAACTTTATTATTACCCGCACCGCCACTAACCGCGCCCACAGTAGTGAAAATAACCTTGTGAGTAATAGCAGAAGCTGTGTCTGCCTTCAAGCGGTTTAATATGTCTTTTACTAGTGTAAAAGTTCCGGCTAAAACTGTTTGAGAGCCAAAAATAACTATTAATCCCAAGATCACTAAGGTGACTATAAATTTTTTCAAATTTATTTTCATTTTGCTTGCCCGCTACAATTTTTGTTCCGCAAAATTTGGGCGGGTAAATTAATTATTTTTTGGTTAGAAATCTACGTAACATTTCCAACCAATTTCGACCTTTTTTCATTATACTAAATAAAATTACATAAATACAATTTCCTGCGGTGGATAACTCTTGCTGTTAAAAAGTTCCGGTGCAGATGAAAGTGAGACTGTCTGAATAGGAGCCTGCAGGCGTGGTGTTAGTAATTCCGGCTATGGGCTTTACGTCAACTGTTCCGCTATCAACCGCACCAGACGCGCTGGCAAAAGTTTGCGCCGAAGTAGTGAGCAGGGTAGTTCCATCTACAGCAAACCCAGCAGTAATAGTGAGAAGATAAGCGCTTGCTCCATAAACAGCGTAACCCTCGGTAGCGTTAGCCACAGAACTGGGTCCCACAGCGTCAATCAAATGGGTTGTTCCATATGATTTGTATAATCCGGCGCTAGTGCCGCTTCCTTGACTCCTTACTGTAATGACCAAGCCGCTGGTGGAGTTGGTTGACGCTCCAAGCTGAGTTGCCTGACCCGCGCCCGGATCTCCAGTGTCTCCTGTCTCAGCGCTGTTAGCCCACCGCTTGTTGGTGTCGGGCCAGGTCCCAAAACCAACAGCATTATTAGTAATGCTAAAACTTAAAGTAGGAGCGCTAGACGGTGTAAAAGGCGAGCCAGTAAAGATGACGCCGGCATCGTAGTTGCCGTTTGAATCTTTTTGAAAAACTTTATAAGAATAATCTTGGTCGTTGGTGAGCGCTACCGCGCTGCATCCGCCAGTCCCGGCTCCGTCAATACCGCTCACGCCAGCTGAAGCCGCGTCACCTGTGCGCATGCACGCAACTGTTGCTGTAGTAATGGTTTGATCCACGGTATAATCTGTTCCTTCTGCTGGTACCTCGCTCCCAGGAGTTGCAGCGGCCCATCGCAAAACCACGGAACGGCTGAAATCAGAACTTGAGGAAGTTGTCCAGTTAAGAGTAACCTGCGTGTCTCCCTCGCTTCCGCTTGTGACTGTAGCTCCATTGGGCGATAAATTATCAATGGTGAGCGCGTTAGGATTAGTGTCACTGCCCAAATGAGTATATCCGCCTGTTCCTGTCCACGCAGTAACCGGCGCAGTGATGGCATACTCGGCTCCTGGCACTGCTGGCATCAAGCTATGAGTCTTTGGAGTAGCGCGGACCTTAAAAGTTGTTCCCTCTGTGCCCGCGGACATGCCTGAAACATTGATAACGTTTGAGTCGGCCGCAGGAGAAGTAGTGAACCCCAATTCTGTATTGGCGCTGTCAGTGATATTTAATCTGCCGATGCCATTTGCGGTTGAAAGATTCACTGTTACATCAGTTATCGTCTCTGTGCCGCTACTTGTTGTTATAACAAACTGATCCACATCTGTCTCTACCCCCCCAGGAGCAATAGTAGCGGCTCCTGGATCAGTACCAGTGCTAAGAGTGGAAGTTAGAGAATAATCAACATAAAGATATGCCCGCCTAATATAAATCTCTGTTGTTGATGGGGAACCAGATTTATCATATTTAACTTTTAATTTTGCAGCTGTAATCTTTGCCCAAGTGTCTAATGTACCGCTTATATCAACATTTTCCCAATAATAGCTATCTGAAGAAGGATTGATGTCGCCAAGTTTTACACTCCACGCAGTACCATCATGGATATAAACTTCCACAGAATCATTCCTTAATGTGTCAACTATTTTTAGCTCAAGATAAACTTTAACGCTATTTATAGCTCCACTAGCGGAAGGGTCAATAAAGGTGAATTCTTCGTGCCAATATTCATCGGTTTTTGTATAGATGTAGTTCGCAGTGTTGTTATCTAACCAGGGAGAACTCCCAAATTCTGTCCATTGTTCATTAATAGAAGTAAATCCACTAACATAAAGTGTTTCATTACTCGTTTTTGCTTCCTGAATTTTTGGCGGAAAATCTAAAATTTGCGGCCAGCCGGAAAAAACCCAGGCGGTAATTACAAAAAATATCATTATAAATTGTATTATTTTGTAAGTTCTTAAAACTTTAATCATCATTAAATAAACTCTTTAAGAAAATGTAATTATTAATAATACCCGCTTTTGCAAACCCGATTCTTTTTAACTTTAAAGTTATCAGAGAACTGTTCTCTGATTTTATTTGATCTCTTTTTTGTATTTTACCCAATTTTCAATAAATTTTCTACATCCTTCTTTCCCGCCCATTACTTCAAGCATAAAATCTCTTTCAGTTACTGAATGGAAATTCTTTTTTCCAATATAATCAGGATAACTTGACCATTTATAATTTTCTAAAAATTCAATTACTTTTTCTGGATTTTTAATTCCTATTTCTTTCCATTTTGGTTCTATTAAAGATATGCCATTGGTATGAATATAGACAAACACAGTTTTTAGTTGTTCATTAGTTTTGATGTGAACTGCCCGAAATCTTCCCTGAAAAAGATGACCCTTCCGATTATATTTTTTATTGAAATAGGCAGCATAACCAGCGCCAAATTTTCTCATAAATTGGCTTATTCCTTCGTCTTTAAGTTGCTTCACTAATAAATGAATATGATTAGGCATAAAATAAAAAGCCCAAATCTCTACTAATAAATCTCGATTATCAGAGAACTGTTCTTTGTTTCTTTTCTTTATTTTAATACGCACTTTTCGTCGTTCCCTAATAGTAATTGGCGTTTCTATTGTATTAAATTCATAGAGAGAGAAAATTGCTCGATAATAATCATTCTCGTCCTTGAAAATTAAAGAATCTCCGACTCCTCGAATAACAATATGATAAATTTCACCATTAACTAATTGTGGTCGTTGAATAGGCATACTAATTTACAGAGAACTGTTCTCTGATAGTCTATTTATTGCTTCATTATAACAGACCTTGGTTTGATATATCAAATCTCTGATTTGCTATAACAAAAAATCGCCTCTGCTGAAAGGCGAAATGGCGATTTTTTGTTTTTTAGTTTCAGGAGTTTTCTCAAATTCTATCGATTAAAATTTTCTCCAGAATTAGAAAACTTCTTAAAAGGTTTTTTCTCCATTGGCTTGGCTTCATCTACCACTATATTTCTTCCATCTAACTCTTTTCCATTAAGCATTTCTATTGCTTTTTTGGCTTCCTCTTCTGAGGACATTTCCACAAAGCCAAATCCTTTTGACCTGCCAGAAAATTTATCCATAATGATAGTTGCTGAATCTACTGTGCCTGCCTCTGAAAATAAATCTTTAAGAGAATCTTCCTTGGTATCGTAAGAAAGACTTCCTACATAAAGTTTCTTTTCCATTTTTTTTCTTCTTAAAAATTAACGAATAAACGACCTACTCCTAATATCCTTACTTAATTTTAAAAAAATTAGTACAAAACTTAGAGAGCACGACCGAAACACCGAGCACTCAGAGTACTGAGTGTCTAATGACCAGTTTTTTAAGTATATACCTATTGCTAAAATTTGTCAAATTTAATCAGAGTTTTTCTCCTGCTAATTTCTATGTCTTTAACTTTCTTTAATTAATCTCGTAGGTAATTGTTACGGTAACTTCTATTTTATTTTCTCCGGTTTCTATTTGAGGCGCTGGCGCCTCTTCTCCGGCTCCAATCCCAACCATCTTTTCTAAGCCGTAATATCGCGGGAAAACACTGGTTTCTTGGAAGCTAGTAATCCTTACTAAATTAACATCTAATTGAGAAGCTAATTCTTTTGCTTTGGTTTTGGCTTTTTCAATTGCCTGTTCTCTGGCTTGTTTTTTCAGTTCGTCTTGATTGTCAATGGTAAACTGTAAATCACCAACCTGATTAGCGCCTGTCTCAGTTGCTCCTTGAATAATATCTCCAATTTTTGCCATATCTCTGATTTTAACCTGAAGCGACTGCCTAACCTCATAACCTACCAGTACTCTCCTGCCTTCAGGATAAGGGGGAATTTCTGCTCTATGCCACTCATAACGGGGATAGATATTAAAACTAATTGTTTTTAAATCCTTTTCTTCAACTCCCTCGCTTTTCATAAAATTAATAATGGCATTCATTTTTTCTGTATTTTCTGCCATTGCCTCATTGACGGTCTTGGCTTCTGTGACAACAGAAAAAACAGACAAAGCTAAATCTGGCTTAGCATAGACCTCGCCTTTATCAAAAACAGTGATAGTATTCTTTGTTTCAATCTCCTGGCCAATATACTTTCCTTGTTTAATCTTATTTTGAATATCAACAACAGTAGAAAAAAACAAAGCAGTTAAAAGAAGCACTAAAACCAACAAGAGTACAGGTAACAATCCTTTGTGTTTTTCAATTTTTTGAAAATTATTATCGTTCATATATTTCATAATAGCATAAAAAAATAAAAAGTCTAAACACCACTTTTGATTTCTATTACATCGCCGTCTTGGACAACATATTCTTTTCCCTCTGTCCGTATTAAACCTTTCTCTCTGGCACCACCAAAGCCATCAGCTTCAACAAGTTCCTGCCAATTAATTACTTCTGCCTTTATAAAATATTTTTCGAAATCACTGTGGATTACCCCGCCTGCCTGCGGCGCTTTTTTCCCTCTCTTTAAAGTCCAAGCGCGAGTTTCATCTAAGCCAGTAGTAAAAAAAGTTATCAAATCAAGCAGTTTATAACATTCTTGGATTAGAACGTCTATTTTTAATTCTTTAGGCAAATCAAATTCTTTTCTCTCTTCAGAAGATAAATCCGCGGCATCAAACTCTGTCAATATATTAATAACCAAAAATGGCCAGTTGTTTTTCTGAAAAACTTCTTTCATTTCTTCAGAAACTTCTTTTTCAGAGCCGTTTAATAAATACAATCTTGGTTTTATGGTTAATAACTGGTAATAATTTAATTTTTTCTTTTCTTCGCTGTCCCAGTTTTGTTCGCTTAAGAGCTTGTTTTCCAGTAGAATTTTTTGCGCTTTTTGCAGAATCTCTATTTCTTTTTTTGCTTCTTTGCTTTCTGCCCTGACATCCTTTTCTAAATCCTGGATTCTTTTTTCTAATGTTTCCAAGTCTTTCAAAGCCATTTCTGTATCCAAAATTTCTTTTTCTTTTAAAACATCAATTTTATCTTGGGTATTAACAACCTTTTCATTTTGAAAAGAGCGCAAAATATAAACTATGGCATTTGTCTCCCTGATGTTGGCTAGAAATTTATTGCCCAATCCTTCTCCTTTATTAGACCCTTTTACTAAACCAGCAATATCAACAAATTCTACTGTTGTATAAATCTTTTTCTTAGAGTTTGTCAATTCAGCTAATTTATCCACCCTTTCATCAGAGACAGCCACAACACCAACATTAGGATTAATGGTGCAAAAAGGATAATTAGAACGGTCAACTTGTTTTTTTGTAATAGCTTGGAACAAGGTTGATTTGCCTACATTAGGCAAACCAACAATTCCTACAGATAAAGGCATAGAAAATTAAACTACATTCCTAAATCAATAAAGTAATCTCCTTCTTTATAATCTTTTGAATAAATCTTTAACTTTAAACCAGTAGAAATTTTTGCCACTTCATATATTTTTGTACACAGAGTCGGAGTAAATCCTGGTTTCAGTAAAGCACCACATCTACTATCATCTGAAATCCAATATTCTGCACCATCAAAAGAATAAAATTTTCTTCCCTCACTATCTACTATTTCCTGAATATCCCAACTTTTTCCTGGTATATTGTCTTTGCCTATATTTTCTGCAGTTATTGTTACTTCAATAAATTTTTCAGTCGTAGTGATATCTTTTCTTTGATGTTGATAGTCAACAACTTCTGAGGCCTCAAGAATATTTCCTCTGTGTTCTACTTTTCCTATTTTAAATCTTACATCACCCACCACAACTTCATAAATAGGTTCTATTTTCTCTTCTTCTATTACTGGATTAGGTTTCCATAAAATTTTCAACATCACAACAGACAAAACTATAATCCCAATAATTATTCCGCCTAAAATTAAAAATTCTCTTGAAATTTGTCCTTTAGATTTTATTTTATCTTTTTTTTCCATAATATTTAATTTATTCTCCGACCTTTACCCCCACATCAAACCAGTATAAATCTCATTTATCTACGCAAAGCGCAATACTGGTTTGGTGTGGGGGATTATTTTATTTTAGCATAATGAAAACTTGGAGCAACTCGCAAGTTCAAAACTTGATTTTATAGCAAAATATGATATAATATCTTATATGAAATCAATCCTGACTATTATTGCTATTATTATTGTTTTAATCGCCATTATGGCTTGCGGACAAGGCCCAAAAGATAAATTGGCTGATTTTGGACTGGCAAATATTTTTCAGTCCCAGAAAACCGTTTCTCAAAAGCCGGCTTTGGAAGAAAAAGAGAAACCTCAAGAGCCGTCTATCTTTATTAATACCTATATCATTGCTGGTCCAAGCGAAGGAGAAATAATAGAAGGAACAGATAAGATTACTTTTGAATTTGAAGCAAAAATTTATCCAGAAGAAAGTGAAGAAAGAATATATTTTGAAACAAAGATTGAGGAAATTGATGACGACTGGAAAAAAACTTATTCCCAAAAAAGAACAGTGAAATTTCCTCCCGGCCAGCAAGAATATACTTTTTTAGTTCGGGCAAAAATTAAAGATATAGTCAAAATAACTCCGGCCAGAAGAACTTTTATTATAAACAATTCTCCTTATTCCCACAAAATAGAAATCTCAAATGTAAAAACAGAAACCGCTTCCCGTCCCTCTTTAATAACTCTAAGAACTTATCTTAAAAAAGATGAAAAGATTAATATCACTGGCTGGCAAATTAAAACAAAAAAAGGGAAATTTCTTATTCCTCAAGGAATAGAAAAATTTAATCCTTATTATCAAAAACCATTTAAAGATATTGTTATAAAAAATGGTGATAAAATATATTTATCTGGCAGTCAAAGTCCTTTTAGAGGAGAGAAAAGTTTTCTAGTTAATAAATGCTTGGGGTATTTTAGAAAATATCGTGAGTTTCCTATTTCTATATCAAAAAAATGTCCTAAGCCGGAAAAAGAAGACATTGCCTATCTTAGTCCCTGCTGTAAAGAATTTATCCTGGAACTAAACAGATGTGAAATTCCTGATTTTTCTAAAAATTATAAGGTATCGCAGGACCGACAATGCGTGTCTTATCTTGTTGATAATCTGAATTATTCTGGCTGTTATAGAAATTTTTCCAAAGATAAAGATTTCTTAGAAAATAACTGGCATATTTATTTAAATAGAAATATCGTTGTTAGTAATGACTGGGATACATTTTATTTACGGGATGAAAATGGTCTCTTTGTAGATAAATATTCCTATGGCTCTCCTTCTTGCGAATAAAGAATTTTGTTTACTTTCTATCATATTTCTTTCGTTTAAAAATTATATAAAATCCTATAAGAACTAAAGCTATTGGCCACAATATATCTCCTCTCAGCAAACGGAAGGGAATGATGTTTTCCAAAAGAAAGACAAAACCAAGAATGATAATCGTAATCCCGACAATATTTCTTTTTTTGTGGTACCATTTTTTGTCCTTAAATTCTTCTCTAAATTCCTCGGCTAAAGATTCTGCCCTTTCATTAAGTTCGTGAGCGAATTCCTTAACCCTCTCCTCTGTTTTTACTCCCTTCTCTTTTTCGATAATCTTAACTTTTTCTTGACCTTCTTTTGGAATAATAATCATTAAAATTATATAAAGTAAAATACCAACTCCGTGAATTAGAGTCAACAATATAAAAATCGCTCTGACTAAAACAACATCTATGTCAAAGTATTCGGCAATACCACCGGCAACCCCTGCGATAATACGATCTTTTCTTGAACGATAAACTTTTTTCTTTTGATCTTCCATTTTTTTTAATAGGCGCTCTTTAAGCAAATATCACAAGCGCCGCAATTTTCTTTGGGAAACTTCTCTCCAAAATATCCAAGCAAAAATCTTCGGCGGCAATCTCTGGACTCGCAATATTCTACAATCTGATTTATTTTTCCCTGAATATGATTCCGCTCATCAAGATTACTAATCTGCTCAAGAAAATATTCATGCTTCATTTTGTCTCCATAAGAATAAAACAAAACGCATTTACTGGGAAGCCCATCTCTTCCGGCCCGGCCAATCTGTTGATAGTATTCTTCAAGTGTCTTTGGAAATGTATAGTGAACAACCAAACGGACATTCGGCTTATCAATGCCCATACCAAAGGCAATGGTCGCCACCATAATAGAGGCATTGTCTTGAATAAACATTTCCTGGTTGCGTTTTCGAGTTTCTTTATCAAGGCCGGCATGATATGGCAGGGCATTAAACCCTTCTATATTTAGATTGGCCGCAATATTCTCTGTGTCTTTTCTGGAAAAGCAATAAACAATTACTGATTCGTTTCTGTGTTTTTCAAGGAGTTGAATAAGTTTAGAAAAAGTGCTATTGCCTTTTTTCCTGAAAACAAAAAAACTTAGATTTTTTCTGTCAAAACTGGAAACAGCTATTTTCGGCTTGTCTAAGGAAAGCTGTTTTATAATATCTTTCTGCACTTCTGGCGTAGCCGTTGCCGTGAGAGCGATAATAGGAACTCCTGAAAACTGTTTTTTAATAAATTTAAGATTGCGATAATCCGGACGAAAATCATGGCCCCATTCAGAAATACAATGCGCTTCATCAACAGCAATAAGATCCATTTTCAAGGTTTGTAAAAAACTGCGGAAACTTTTCAATGCTAATCGTTCTGGAGCCGCATAAAGAATTTTAATTTTTTTTTCTAATAACTGCTTTTGAATTTGAAAAATTTCTTTGGAAGAAAGCGATGAATTAATGTATTCTGCCGCAATACCATTGGACTTCAAAGCATCAACCTGGTCTTTCATCAAGGAAATAAGGGGAGAAATTACCAATGTCAATCCCTTAAATTTTAGAGCCGGGAATTGATAACAAAGAGATTTCCCTCCTCCTGTTGGTAGAATTATAAACGAATCTTTCCGCTCCAAGACATTGTTTATAATTTCTTCCTGAAAAGGCCTGAATTGCTCGTGACCAAAATATCTCTTTAATAATTTTTTCATTCTACTTTGCGCTCTCTAATATCTCACCGAGTTTTTTCATTTGTTCACCGTACAAAGCCCAATTGCCGCTCCGTTGAGCCTGCATAGCGCGGTTAAAATAATCTTTGGCCTGCTGGATCAAATCCAGACCCACAGAAGGTTTTACTGGGGCTAATTTAACTGCTTCCTGGTCAGCAGAAATTGCGCCGCCAAACACGTCGGCTAAGGCAAGATCCAAACTCTCTTCCATAGCAATGCGGTTTTCGTGAGCAACAATTACTCTTTTTAATTCTGGTATCTTGCCGCCTTCAGCCCGCAGGTAAATCGGCTGAACGTAAATAAGCGATTCTTCAATCGGAATAACAAGCAGATTGCCTTTGATAACTTCAGAACCCCTCTGGTCCCAAAGGGAAATTTGGCGTGAAATATCCGCGTCTTGGTTAATGCGGTTGGTAATCTGCCTTGGACCAAAGACCAGTTTTTGTTTGGGAAAACGGTAAACCACCAACTGACCGTAAAATTCTTTGTCATTGCGCGCTACCATCCAGGCCGAGAGATTGTCTTTACCGCGCGGGGTAAAAGGAATCATTAAGATGAACTCTTCCTGCTCTTCGCCAGGCAGTTTCATAATCATATGTCTCATCATTGGATCAGCCTGCGTTCCTTCTGCAATAATCGGAATCTGCCACTGATCTTCTTTGTTATAAAAAATCTGCGCCTTATCCATATGATAAATCGTGTAAAGTCCGGTCTGATAGGCGAATAAATCCTCTGGATATCTGATGTGAGTTCTCAAATCATTACTGAGCTCATCAAGCGGCAAAAACGAATCTTTAAAAATCTTGGCATAGGTTTTAATAACCGGATCGTCTTTGTCCGCGATATAAAACGTCATTCTGCCGTCATAAGCGTCAATCACCACTTTAACTGAATTTCTGATATAATTGATGTTTTTCCCGGGAAAAGAACTAAATACGTCTTTGACCAGTTCGGCATAAGGATAACGATCCGAAGTGACATAGGCGTCATAAATCCATTTCAATTTGCCTTCTTTGGTAACGACTATATAAGGATCGTGGTCCAGGCTCAGGAAAGGCAGAACCCGTCTAACTCTTTCCTCTATATTACGGTAATACATTATTCTTGAATCTTCAGTGATATCGTTGGATAAAAGAATTTTCAGAGACCTAAATTTTAGGGCAAACAGCGCTTTGCGGAAAATTGATTCAATTTTTACGCCGCCTTCTCCTTCATATTCTGTAAAGACATTTTCCTCGCCCGAGGGGTAATTAAACTCTTTTGCTTTGGTGTTGACCACCACCCAGTCGTTGGTCAGCTCTCCATAATATATTTCCGGTCGGCTCACTGCAAGCGATTCTATGTCAGAGGAAGGTGGCAAATCTTTCAAAAACAGCACGGGCAAACCCGCCGGGGTTACCTCATTAACCGGGCTTAAAGTAAGTCCAAAGCCGTGAGTAAAAGTTAGGCGCTCGTTGATAAAAGTACGTTGAGGCAGGCTTGTGGAATTAAGCTCCCTGGGAGAGAGTAAAACTTGGCGAAAATCGCCGTTTAACTGATAGCGGTCATTGTCAATGGAAACAAAATCATAGTAGGTGCGGATTTCCTGAAGCTGGCCAAAAGTATCAAGCAAGGGCTCGCGGTCCCAAAGCCTCACATTTTTAATAGTGGAACGATTGTTGTTAATATCATCTATGGTAAGCAAGGCCTCGCCGGTTAAATCGCGCTCTGTTACCGTATCCAGGATAAAAGCTTTTTGCGTGGCCTCAATATTGTGTTTAATGTAAGGAGTTTCTTTAACCAGCTCGTTTGGTAAAACCACAAATCTCTGTAGAATTACTGGATACACCCAGCCGCCCAAAATTAAAGTTACGACATAAATACTAACAGCTAAAACAATAAAGCGGTTGCCCTGTTTAAAAATATTGAGCACAGCTAGTACAGCAGCGATTGCGGCAACAAAAACGAGTATTTTCAAAAACGGCAAAACAGCATGGATGTCAGTAAAGCTGGCGCCGATAAACGGTCCGGTAGAGCTATAAAGCAAAGAGGGTATTTTGACAGCATAAATTTTAAAACTTGTTAAAATAAACAAAAGAGCAACCAGGATTGATAAATGAACCTTGGCGGTTTTTTCTATAAATAAAAATTCCAGCGCTCCCGCAATGCCTGGTACTGACTCTCTAAGGGTAATAGCGCCCCGCAAAAAGTAAATAACAGCCGCGCCGATTAGGGACACGCCAATAATCCAAAACCCCAGCCCGAGCAAAAATTGAATAAACGGCAACTCAAAGAAATAAAAAGCAATATCGCGGCCAAATATCGGATCAAACGCATTAAAAGGCACTGCGTTAAAATGCTTAAGCACTATTTCCCATTTGCCTGCCCCGACCAGACCGGTCAAAAGTCCGAATAACAGCGAAACCGGCAAAATGAATTTATCAATATATTTTTCTAAATTTAATTCTCTAATCTGGCCGACTCCGCCCTGCATGCCTTGATGCGAACGGATAACGAATGGCCTTGACACAACAAGCCGCTTAACTAACCAAAGATTGCCGTAGATAATAAAAAAGCTCAAAATGCCTATTCCCAATCCCAAAAAAATCTTGGCTCCGAGAATGGTGGTAAAAATATTACTAAAGCCAATTTCCTCAAACCAGTACCAGTCAGTCAGCAGCCGAAAAATGCTGGGTACTATAAAAATAGCCAGCAATATTAAGCCGTAAATAATGTAAGAAATAATATGTTTTGAAATCATAATCTATGTGCTTGCTCTACTATAATAATATGCTGCATTACCGCATTTGTCAAAATGTCCATATTTTCCCTTATCAAAAATTTAATTTTTCTTTGGTGTAAAACAGCAAAGAAGTGATTATTAAAGAAAGGGCTGCTCCGGCTATGGCATCTTGAGGAAAATGATAACCGGAATAAATTACAAAAAAGCCCACTAAAAAAGCAAGAACCAAAAGCGGCAAACCAAGTTTAGGTTTGATTATAAAAATTGGCAAAGAAAGCCCGAAAGCCAACATAGTAGTAGTAGAAGGAAAAGAAAAACTTCCTACTGCCCAGTTTCCTGCTAAATTCACCTCAGTTAAAACTTGGGCTGGCCTCGGCGAAAATTTAATCATCTCCCCTATTAAATAACAAAGAAATCCTGTGAATAAAGCAAGTCCTCCTAATAATCTATAATTTTTAAACAGAAGTATTACCAAAGGTATAATCCCAATCAAAAGAAACAAAGGAACGAAAATATGAAGAAAAGCAAAATCCAAAGCAGAATGAGAAAGATTTTTATTAATCAATAAAAAAACCCTGGTATCCCCAACCAAAAAATCCACTAAAAACAGAAAAACCAAGAGCAAAAATACTGCCCTAAAAGATTTATTAAAGAATTTATTTAAAAACAACTTACTTTTCATTGTCCGTGTTGATGTATGTCGGTGTTGATGTCAGATATCAACACATATATCAATTTTTTCTATTTTTCCTTATTTACTCTATTCCTACTAATTTTAGTTCATCTCCATCTTTCAAAACATCATACTCTGTGGGTTTCTTTCCATTTAATAAAAATCCTAATTTGCCCGGTGAGAATTTTTTTGTGATTTCCGGATAAGAAGAAAAAAGGAAATACAAGGATTGAGCAAAACCTAATCCTTCAGAAACCATTATTTCTTCAAAATCTTTTCCAGTAATTTTTTTCAAATTTTCGTTATAGAAAACCTTAATTTTAATCGGCTTCAAAACATTTTCCATAATTTTAATTTTCAAAAAATAATACTACGAGAAAACATTACGAGAAATGTTCTCGTGGTGTTTTTTCGTAGTGACTCTTCGTTATAAATATTGCGGATTTCATCAAGATTTATATTTATTATAAGTCGAAATGAATTCTTAAATAATCTTTAACTTGCTCTGTTATATTTTTCTTTACAGCCCCAATTCGTTTAATAAAACGAGATTCATCAAAAGACTGAATATGATAAACCTTTAATATTGAATCACAAAACAATCTATTCTGGCCATCTCTGGCCACTAAAATATCATCTCGAATTTTATTATTTGAATTTGAGGTAAGCGGAATTATCGTAAAAACAGAACTCTGTTTAATTTGAGAGTCGGTCTCAATAATTAAAGCCGGCCGCTCTTTTTTATATTCGTGGCCGACTGAATTCAAAAATTTGACTAGCCAAATCTCGCCTTGCTTCATAGGTTCTTATAATAATTATGTTCTTTATCCGGCATCTCGCCTAAACTTTTAAGCGTGTCTCCGGCCGCCGCATCTTGCCATACTTGTTCGTAATCACATTGAGCATAAGGCAATTTACGAAAAACCACTAAACCATAAGGAATAATTTCATTATCTTTAGTCGAGCTCCACGGTGCATCTCCATGAACATATTCTTCAATTTGCCTAGCACCCATATCTGACAAACGAGTAAGTACTTTATCAACTAACTCTTTCTCTTTTACTGAAAAATTATCCATTTTATAATCCTTTAGAGCTATATATCTTTTTTGAGTCATTCCGTAATAATCTTGATTAAAAACTTTTATTTCTTGATCATCCCTCATATCTTGAATAACTGGCTGATATTGTTTTAATTGTGGTATAGATCCGAATTTCTGATGAATATAATTCATTCCCGTTACCGGCTTTCCTAAAGCCTCATAAGCATCGAAGTCAATAAAATATAAAAGCTTATATAAAACTGTCTCACCAAAATTCGGCTTACCACCGCACTTTGACAAAATATATAAAATAAGTTCACGCAACTTCTCAGATTCAAATTTTATACCCTTATTTGCGTTTACTATATATTTACTCTTAGCGAGATCTTTAATTTCTACTCTTTTATTCTGAAGTAACTCGTCAGTGCTTAATTTGAACACCTTCGCCATCTTGGCCAATTCCAAAGCATTAAGGCTACGATTACCCCTTTCAATCTCTGACAATGCCGCACGTGAAATACCAATAAATTTTGCTAATTCTTCTTGACTTAGTTCTCGTTCATCACGCAACTTTTTAATTTTTTGACCTAATTGTTTTTGTGTAAGCATAATTTTATTGATTTAAGTTATCCACACTACCTTTAGTATAACGCATTGATAGATTTACTGTCAATACCCTGCTGGATTTCTTGACAACAAAAGGGCGATGTTATAAAATAAAAGACGAATATCCAAAAATAATGCGGGGCTTAGTCGAACCCCGTATGAGAATGTATCAGGTCGATATCCTGAACAGATTAACCCTATATTTACAGGATAGCACATTTTCAGTTTTTGGAGAAATAATTAATATTGATAAAACTATTATGGTTAAATATTATGTTAATATGAACGCTCAATCAAACGGCGACCATGAAGTGCACAAGTTTGGGTGCTCATATATGCCTGATTCTGAAAACAGGAAATACCTTGGTGAGTTCACAACATGTCACGGTGCAGTCAGAGAAGCAAAGAAGTGCTACTCACAATCGAATGGGTGCTACTACTGCTCTAATGCGTGTCATACACAATAATAGATGAAAATTTGACCCCCTGTCATGCTTTGCACGACAGGGGGTCTTTCATTTATGGCTAATATCTACTCCCAAAACCTCTCCAATTTCATCTTTAATTCGCCACCAAAGAAACTTCAACTGATTGTTAAACACCTTATCTTTTTCTTATTCTCTCCGCTCTCATGCTATAAGCCACATCTCAAGCATTACTTAGCTAAGCAATGCCTATCAACTTTTACAGAAACCTTTTTAGCGTTTCTCCAACCATTCTTCAAAATTACCAATTTTATAACCGAGTTTATATGCCTTTTCTCTTAATTCAGGTAATGACTTTATTTCCTTACCCATTTCAAAAACCTTCTTTTCTGCCTGAACATAATTATATATAAACAATATATTATCCTCTAATGAAGTATCTTTATTTTCTTTCAAGGCTCTTTCTATTTTTTTGATTTCTTCTTCGTACATAATTTTATTTCTCAATTAATTCCTTGCCCCCGTAGTGAGATATAATTTCTACTACTGGGATTCAACTTTTTATTTGGCTTGTTGTAATAATACTTTTACTTTACTATGGAAGTTCAACTTCAATAGACTTCAATTCCGGTAAGTCTTTTGGTTTTCCTAAGAATATTTACAATTTTTACGATTAACATCAAAAAAAATGAAGTCGTAGAATCAACTTTATTTCCCTTTTTTCTTTTTACCCATCATTTCTTTTGCTTCATTAACGTGTTCACAAATTTTTCCAAAAAAATGATCAAATTCTTCCAAATATTTTTGTGGAGTTAAAGTAGCATCTTCTATGGGAACAGTCTGTAAGGCCGCTGTTTCTAATAAATAAAAAGGGTTCCCCTTGGATTCTTTGTATCCGGGAAACATATTATTGATCACCAAAATTTTCCCCTTTTCCTCCTCTTTCTCCCCCTTGGTTTCTTCAATCTTGCTCCTTATAGTTTCTTCCATGGATCTAATCTCCCAATCCATAAATTTCTTTAATCTCTTCCGAATACCTATTTTGTCCGGAGGAGGTGATGTCCTTGGTTGGTACTTTTTTCTCTTTTGTATTTCATCACGATGTTTCGCAAGGGTTGTCTCTCGAGACTCAGGAGATTTTTGTCCATAATCATATTCTTGCGAGACAGAAATATTATCTTGATTTTCTTTGTGAATCAATTTTAAAACTACCTGAAACAAATCTCTTGCTTTTTTCACTCTTTCAATATCTTCTCCGGTAGGTTCTTCCACCTTCCTGCCTAGTAATTCGTCAACATGTGATTTCAAGATAGAAAACATTTTATCTTCTACGGTCATCCATTCTTCGGTATCTCTTTTGAAATCCGTTTTGTTTGTATTCACAGGAACAAAATCCAAAAACATCTCGCCGAAAAGAAAGTTTAAAGTTGCCTTATAAGATGGATCAGGATGCCTAAAAAATTCTCTATCGCAAATTAATCTTCCCTTATAATAACATCTTATACCGCCTTTTAATCCCGATCGAGGTAGTAATCGTCCAATCCAACCCTTTGTATGCTTGCTTTTTGAAATACCGAAATCGACTCGCTCTATTGTGAAATCTTCATCTAGCGGAAATGGCGTCACATTTATTTTTTGTTCATCAATTATTAATTCAACTTCTTTATTTTCTATTAATGGCCGGTAAGCACTAATCAAAATTTCTTTAAGTTTTCTTTTAAAATTATCAGTGATATTAAACCTTAAATTTTCTATCTCTATTTTCGTATATCCTCTCTCTGATGCGGCGGGTAGGGGCATAACTCGATACTTCTTCAATCGACTAGTGTCCGTTAAATTATAATCTTCAATCCTATAAGCCTCATTTCCCCCTACGGGAGAAGTGGTCAGAATAAAAGATCGACCCAAATATCCAATGGCTGATTTTCCACCTTGGCCGTATAAACCAACATCATAATCATTTCTTGACCTTATGCCACCCCAATTAAAGAAAAACTTCAAATCTTTTATATTCATTCCCTCTCCACCGATATCCTGAATTTCTATCTTTTTCGGTTTTTGTATAAAGAAAATTTTAACTTGCATTTTCTTCCCAGGGATTCTATGACTTATAGAATTATCAATGATTTCTTGGATAGCTTCATATGCATTACTAAAATTACTGTACAAGGCGGTTTTAATATTAGGATTTAATTGCTCTTGTATTAATATATCTTTCATAATACTTATAATTTAAACTCTTTTTCTTTTGGAAAATGGAATTTAGATTTTGTTTCTTTGACCTTTTGATTAATGACATTAAAAATTTTATCTATATCCTCCCTATTGTAATTATAAACACCCCTGTTGGCACAGTTTCCTAGGACTCTTAATCTTTTTAATATTTCGTTTGTCCTATAGCTTGCTAATCTTTTAAATCTTTCTCTTTTTTCGGTTAAATCTACTTGAGTCATATTTTTTTGTTGAGTTAATGAATATTTTGTACGACCTTATGTAGGCAGTATAGCAAACCCGTCACATCTTGTCAAGAGTTTCTGCTATAATTGCTCTATTTTTGTAATATATCATACTATTCAAAATAAAGCAAGCATTTCAGCTATGAATAACACAAGGAAGCATAAGTTCTGTTGCGTGTAGAAAGACGAGCCGAGTATAACGCTTTTTTATCTTAATTTCAAGCCAAAATTAAAAAAACGGAACCGATGAAATTCCGCTTGTTTCAAATATAGTGTAGATTTTGTCTTTGAGTGAAATTCAGGTATAATACACAAAGATGAAATTTACTCATATCTACCAAAAGTAGAATTACTTCCCGGAAGCTAAATCTGTTCTGTTATAAGGATAGGACTTTCAAGGTCAATGAATAATATGTCAAAAAATAAAAAAATAACTAACTTGAAAAAAAGTTCAATAATTGTTTTGGTAATAGCTTCTATCGGTTTTTTATCTTTGTTCTTTCAACAAGAATTAGAGGATAACAAAAAATGTGAACAAAGTAATGAGTGCAAGCTTTCTCTTTGTGATTGCAAATGTTATCGCGCGGGTCAGACGCCGGAAGTCTTAGAAAACAAGGTTTGTGGAATTAACTGTCAGGAGATACACGAAGTATTTGGCTGTAAATGTAAAAATAATAAGTGTTCAGAAGTAAAACCGATTAAAGTTGCCGCCTTCAATATTCAGATATTTGGAAAAACGAAAAGAGAGAAAAATGAAGTAATGGATGTGCTGAAAAGAATCGCTCAAGAATTTGACATCATGCTTGTTCAAGAAATTAGAGATGTAAAAGAAGAAACCGCTTCTTATTACCTTCAAAAAATAAACGAAGCGGTTGGTTATAAAAAATATGCTTTCCAAAGAAGTGAAAGGCTTGGCAGAGGAAAAAGTAAAGAAGCTTATGTTTATTTCTACAATACTGATAAAATAGAATTTATTGAGGGCTCTGCTTATGTGTATAATGATATAAACGATGTTTTTCAAAGAGAGCCATATATAGCTTCTTTTAAAAGTGGAAATTTTGACTTTACTCTTGCGGGAATTCACGTTAAGCCAGATGATGCCGACTCCGAAATTGGCCATCTTGCGGATGTCGTTGATTCAATTTTAGTAAAGGACCCCAACGAAAAAGATATTATAGTTATGGGAGATTTTAATGCAGATGGAAGTTATTTTGATGAAAATGACAATATTAATCCTTTTAAATTCTCTAAATACCATTGGGCAATTACTAATAATATGGATACTATGACTAAAACTGACTGGACTTATGATAGAATAGTTATGATGAATGCTACACTTAGTTATGAATATATGAGTAACAGCGCGGCAGTTTTTTATTTTGATAAAGAATATGCTCTCAATGAGGAAAAATTGGTCTTGGAGGTCTCGGATCATTATCCAATCTATGCAAAGTTCAGAACAGATTTAATAGACGATGATTAAAGCGACTGAGGTTTGATTTCAACCTTCCCAATTTATTTCTACTAAAAAACCGCCTCTTTGACGAGGCGACCGAAATTAGCTCCCAAGATAGGATGATTTTTAGATTATATAATATAGAAAGATTTATTACTTGCGTATCTTCACTCGTTCCTTTTCGGTAGTTCTTGGTTTTTTTTCAGCCTGTTTTCTTAAAATAAATTTACCAGTTATTGAACTTCTATATATTATCCTTGTTTTTATTTTACTTTTTCCCATAATTTAAAGAGTTTTTAGAGTCCGACCTTTCTATTATATTTTAACACATTAAAAAACTTAAGGGAACAACCTCGAGAAGTTGGCTCCGCCAACTGGACGCTGCTGCACCCCGTAGTTCCCGCCTTAACGGGATACTACTGGGGTTAGAACCTGTCTTTTATCTAATTTTACTTAAATCACTATCAAGAATAACTGGTCTCATAGCTTCTATTTCTTCCTTGTAATTTATGTCAGGAATGGGATTTAGTAAAAATATCTTTTTACCTAAAACATAAGCAAATCCCATTTCTAAAAAAGTGTTACCTCCAATATAGTTTTTGATGCTATTTTTATCAAAATTCAAAACTAAAACCGCATCACTATTTTTTATTCTTTCTATATGCTCATCGATTAATGATTTCTTGATCTTCAATAAATCTTCTGTAAAATTATTTTTCCTCATTGTGTGATAATCCTTCATAGATACAACATTGCCATTTACCTCAACTCCTTGCGACCAAATAAAAACAAGATGGTTTTCCTGTTCCAATCTTTTCTTAATTTCGTAGCATTCTTTGGTAAAAAATGCTGATGAGCAAATTGTTATTTTCATAATTAAAGATTTAAACTTGATTTTTATTTCGGCAGCTAGGATGAAAGCTGCCGAAAGAACTTGCCCGCCCGCTTCGCCGAAGCTTCAGCGAGGCGAGAAGGGATACCCTACCCTTCAGGGTAGGATAGTTCATAACCGACATCAGGAAGCATTTCAACTATTATTTCCAAAGGAATACCTCTTAAAAGATTATTATAACTTCCCTCTATTCTTTGAATAAATGCCGAACTGGAATGCTTTAAGGGGTCATAACCCAAAGCATAAGTATTAAAATGAGGGTCTTCATCAAGATATTTCTCAATTTCTTTATCTGAAAGTTTTCTCATAAATACCTCTGTTTTAACAACTCTTGAAATTATTTTATTCAAAGATGTATTAATCATATAAATTCCTGTATAAAATTGATGGTTATTTCCTGACAGGGATTGTAGCCGCTGAAATTTTTCTTCTTTTGATTTTGGCTTTTCAAGAATCTGATTATTAAAATATCCAACAGAATCCATCCCAATTACAATAGCGTCGGAATGGTTTTTAGCCACTGCTTCCGCCTTTAATCTGGAAAGATTTTTTACCAATTCTTCAGGATTATTTCTCTCCGCTTTAGATTCATCCACATTACTTCCTTCCACTTCAAAATCAATTCCTAAATATCCAAATGCTTCTTTGCGGTATGGAGAAGTTGTGGCTAAAATTAGTTTGGTCATAAAAATAAATTAATGAATTTTATCTAAATCTTTATTTATAACTATTGGCTGCATTACTTTAATCTCATCTCTATAAAGCATATACTGGCACAAATTACAATTTTCATATTGCTTTATCTTACAAAAAAATTGCCTTCTTGGCAATTTTTTATCGGCTCCCCCAACTGGACGCTATTAGAACCTGTTTAAGGGAAATTTAAATAAAAAAGTGGGGGGCAGAAAGAAATCTCATGATTTTTCCTTGCCTCCCTTAGGAATTATGGCTCTACCTTTACACTCCAAGTAATCTCTTCTTTACGAGCGCCCGGCTCAAGCTTCACTTTATCCTGGTCAACCATACTTTTAAGTTTTTTTTCGTTGACATCTGTATTTATCTTCTGGCTCATCACCTTTGGTAATTCTTCCTCAGAAATACCAAGGCCCATCAGAGCTTTTTTTATGGTTTTTTCCAGAATCTCTTCGGAAATAGTAATTCCCTTTTTGGTGACAAAGCCAACTGGAACGGAGACAGAAACAATCAGTGTTTCTCTGACTATGGCTGAATAACTAATCTGCAAAGATTGTCTTAGCAAATCTCTGTCATAACTCACTTTCTCACTAGGAAATGTAGTAAGAACAAAATTGTCCTTTTCTGAGACAAGACCTCGCAATCCCTTGGTTTCTTGGGCTATTTTAAGTATTTGTTCTCTGTCGAGAAGCCGAACCCCATCCAATCTGTCTATTTCACATTTGATTGTATAGTATTTTCTAGCCAGTCCATAAAACTCCTCGATAGTTCTACGCAAGATATCCAGCTCAACATCTGGCTCTCTTCTTAATTGAACCCCCTCAATATGAGTCGGGAAAGTACCAAATCTCTCTTTTTTTACCATTTTCTTCACCTCTTTTTATATTATGTGCTGTATATTTCTAATCTTAGTTTCTTAAACAAAAAAGTCAAGCCCGAGGCGCAAGACGCCTCGGGCAAAGAAGTGATAACTCAATTATGAACTACCCTGCCCTAAAGGGCAGGGTATCCCTTCTCGCCTCGCTGAAGCTTCGGCGAAGCGGGCGGGCAAGTTCTTTCGGCGGTGGAGTATTCCCGCCGCCGAAATAGATTAATATTCTAATTTTACTCCAAGTTTATCTGCTAAAGATTGGATCCATTTTTCATGACGATTAAGTTGATTTGATACAGCTACATATTCTGTTTTTAAGTCACTAACCGCTTTAACAAGTTTATCCACTGAGTTTGTTAAGTTTTGAATAGATCCTCTAAGAGCAATAAGCTCTTGTTTTGTTTCCTTTCTCAATAAATCAAACTCTTCAAGGGTTACTAATTTTGAACTTAAATTATTTAAATCCTCTTTGGTGGTTGTGTTCTGAAACTTCTCATCCAAATATTCAATTAATTCTTTATAATCTTTGTCCATCACTTTAATTATAAAACCTCAAAAACTAATGTCAAATTCAGCTCCCCCAACTAAATACTGTTAGAACCTGCTTAGCAATCTAAAGTTCTTCTTTTTGAAACTTCTCTTCCTGGATTTGGTCTGACCTCCTGATAATTTTTATTAATTCGGCAACATGTTCTTTTTCGTCATCTCTAATATGACCCAATATCTTTTTAACTTCTTTATTATCAGTTTCATCTATATGTTCCTGATATTGATTAATAGCTTGTAGTTCTCCTATTAAATCTTCTCTTAAGTTTTTTAGAGTTTTATTGTCCATATTTTTCTAATCTCTTTTATTTATAATATTTGACCTTTGTATTTTTATTCTACCAAAGAATCGCTTTTTCGCCAATCCGTCAGCTGGCGGAGCAGAGGGGATTTTTTTACTAAACTTTTGAAATATTTTTTAAATATGATATATTTAATTAAGAACCTGACTTCGTCAGAACCTTGTTTTTCGCTAACGCTCAAAATAAGAGGAAATAGCTTTAGAAAAAATAATCAACTAATTATGTTCTTCGTAGATGGCAAATTTAATATTACTCTGGTTTTACTTGGTATAATCTTAGCTTTTTATTTGTGGTATACTTTTGCTATTGTCTATCATTTAATCAGATTCGGAGTAGGAACCAAACCTAAAACCATCGCCTTAATTTTCTTTGTGGGCTCTGTTTTCTTATTTTCTCTGGCAATAATTATTTATACCCAAATTAATTGGGCAACTATTTTGCAATAAATTATTTTATGTCTATCTTTACTTCCTCAAAAAATAGTTTTGAAGGACAACTCCCGGGAGAAACCACAATTTTGTTAACCAGAAAGCATTGGCTTAATTTATTCGTTCCGCTGTTTATTAATCTGCTGCTGATTTTATTACCTTTTGTGGTTTATTTTATCATAAATTCCTTTAGCTGGTACGATAAGATTTCCTCTCTTTATTGGTTCCTGGCAACACTACTTCTGTTAATTTTATGGAATTTAGCTTTTTATAACATTATGATTTATGCTCTAAATACTGTTTTAGTAACTAACAAAAGAGTAATCGAAAATAAGCAAGAAGGTCTGTTTAAACACAGAATTAACGAATTAGAATTAGATAAGGTTCAGGACATATCAATAAAGGTTTTCGGTCTTTTAGCAGAGTTGTTGAGTTTTGGAAATTTAGAGATTCAAAGCGCTGGAGCCAAAGTTAAGTTCTCTTTTACTCAACTGCCTCATCCCCAAAAGATAAAAAATACTATTATGAAGTTAAAAATTAGTTGAATCTCAGCAGAATTAAAAACTGATTATGAAAAAAAGCCCAAGAATGGGCTTAATTTCATTTATTTGATTTACTGAATTTCTTAAAGGCGGGTTACGTTTGTTGCGTTAGGACCCTTTGCAGAATCGGTCTTATCGAAAGACACTCTATCACCTACTTTTAACTCTTCAAAGGTTACACCCTTAAGTTCGTTGCTGTGAAAGAATAAATCTTTCTCTTCACCATCAACGGTAATAAATCCAAATCCTTTACCCGTAAGGTTTTTAATTGTTCCTTCCATGATTGTAATTTACCCTATTAAATAATTCCGCCAAAGGCGAAATTGCCCCAAAGGGCATTTAACAGGGTGAAGATTAATTAATTTTAGTTCCCTGAATAAACTCGACTAAATTTTGATTAAGGCAACTATCTATGAATAATATTAACATTTAAAAAATAATTAGTCAACCAAAAAACCACCTTTCCGCCAACTGGCGGAGACGAGACGGTAAATTTACTCCCCCAACTGGACGTTATTAGAACCTGTTTGATGAAAATTTAGAAAAAACTCTAAAAGAAAGCGTATAATACAGCCATTGCAAGCGTGATAAGTAGTGTTATGCCAATCCATGCTTTAGCGCCAGCCTCACGTATTCCGTATCCAACCCAAAGAAGTATTGGAATTAAATACAAAGGCACTACGTCAACTGGTTTGTGAACTACATTCTTAAAAAATATCACCAACAGCAATGGAAGAAAAAATGCAACTATTAATATTTTTGTGTCATCTTTCATTTTTATTATCTTCTTTTTTAAATAGTTTAGACCCGACCTTTATCAAATTATACCAAATTAAAAACCTGAGACAAACAATTCTCAGGTCCTTGCTCCGCCAACACTAACATCAAAATCTTTAAGCAATCCTCTATAAAGATTTTCACTCCCGCATTTTAGACATTTTTCGTTTGTTATATTTCTACTCTATTTTACAATATACTTCAATAAACTATAACAAATAAAAGTAATAACAGCCACCAACAATCCTGTAATTGTCCAATGTAATTCTGTCGTGGTTCCTATTAAAACTCCTAAAAATCCGCCGAGCCCCGCCGCAATTCCGACTATAATTGGTATTTTGTTCATTTTATTATCTTGCTCCATATTTATACTTTAATTTTACCTCGACCTTTACTTCATTGTCAAATTCTTCATTAAATTTTACGCTCCGCTGAGGCATATCCGCTTTTTGAGAAAACTATCTCGGACAACTAAATTAAAAGTTCCGAATTTCATTTTACGGATGTATTCGATTAATTTAATCTCGGCCGGGTAGAGTTCGTCTAACACTTTGTCTTGCGCATTGATTACTGCTTTCATATCTATTATAACTTAAAGATTCTTTTTAGAAAAGTAAAAAAATTTATTAAAAACTGCGCAGTGACGGACTTTTTTTGTTTTAATTAAAAACCACCTCAAATTTAATTGGGGTGGTTTTGAAATCTAATTTGCAGCCAAAAAATCATCTCCTGCTTACTCTGTTTTGTCCGTGGTGATGGTTACTTATTCTTATTCTAAACATCCGCACATTTCAGTATTTTTTTCTGTAAGCAATCTTTCATTGGAAATCCAAGGGCAAGGTTCTGATTTATCTTTGGCTACTGCTTTACAATACTCTTCACAATTGATTTCCTTTTTTACCGTACATCTGTTATCAACACAAACAGGTGTAAATTTCTCTAAATTTAAGCAATCAAAACAACGAGGCGGCGCGTATCGTGGACAGAGTGGCGGACATTTTGCTTTCATTTCCTGTTCTATTTTTTCCTTATTTGCTTTATTTACAACCTTTGATGGTTCTCTTTTACAGGGATCCGGGGTAGGACAACATTGAAAATCCAAAAATACGCAATCGCTATCTTGCGAACAGGATTCTTCTTCCGGTATCACTTCTTCCGGCAATTTTTCTTTTGACATTTCACCTTCCCTTTCCGACAGCCAGCCATACTGCCATACCACAATTCCGCCGGCAATGCCAGCGACTAAAACGATAATTAAAATTCCTATTGGCGTAGAAATCCCTTTGTTTAAAAACTTAAATTGATTTTGATTACTCATAATCTTTTACTTTTTCTTTTAACTAATTGGAATAAATTTTTATTCCAAAAGACCTAAAAAAAAAGCGTTTAATTGAATATTAGTAATGATAACATTTTTTAAACCATAAAAAAGATTATGAATTTTTGTCTATTTATTCACTAAAATGAAATTGTGAAAATACATTTCCGAAAAGTAAAAACTTGCTTTCAGCAAATTTTTTGCCGTGCTTTGATTTTTAGCTCCGTTTCTGTCAATTATCCTTTTTACTAGCAACGCTCAGTTCTAACCCTTATATTTTCTCGGATCTGCTCCGTAAGTATGTTCTGTCTGAATTTTGCCGGTTCTTCCGTGTATTTTTATCTGGCTTGGTTTTTGCTTTTTTGCAATTCCCCGGGCTTTTTTAATTGCTTTTTCTTTATTTTCAAACACAGCAATCGATTGTTTGTTTCCTTCTTTGGCTATCTTCCAGTCTTTTGCCCCTCCTTTTTTCTTTGGAGCAATATGAATTATTAGCCTCTTAGACATAATAATTATTTCCTCTAATTAAAATTATTTTAGGTCGACCTTTATAAATTATCTTTATCAAAATATCTCAATTCATTAAACTGATATATCTTTAATCTACTTAATAATCCCGCCTTCTTTTTTAATCACCTTCATCTTAGTCTTTATTTCTTCCTTCAGTTTGTTATATCTGTCCCATGTCAACAGCCAAACCAAAGCAATGGAATCAATAGCGTCAGCCAGGACATAAACGCTTATTTTATCTAACTTCTTTTTGTATTGCGGATTTTTTAATATCTTTAATTTCTTATACTCCCCTTCTTTAATATCTTCCGGAATAAAATCAGTGGACACGAGATAAGAAACAAAGCAAACCGCTTTGATATAATCATATATCTTTTTGTTTTTCTCGCCCAAAATCTCTTCATCAGCAAGTTTGCCTTTTGTTTTCTTTAACACCCATTTTCTTTTACTTAATTCGTCTATCACGCCGCAGAGGAAAGATTTTCTAAACTGTTTTTCTTTCTTTTTGTCTTTAACGAGTTCTGGAGCGCCCCCGATATCATAGTTAAAAACTTTTCTCTTTTTATCAAATTCAAAAAAAAATTTTATTTCTTTGTCCCAGTATTTCTCCATATCCGGGTGAATGGTAGAGGGCCCGTAAAAATCTCTGGCGTCGCAGTGCGGAGGCACGTGGGCGTCAGCCAAATAATGGCTCAACATTAAAAAATAAAGCGTTATTTGATCATCGCTGAATATAATGTCAGAACCCTTTGGCTCGTCCTTTTGAATTAGGACCATATCCCTGATAGCGTGGGCCAAGGCCTCGCATCTGTCTGGCAGGACATATTTAGATTTTCGGCAGGTCTTTTCTTTTAATCTGGATTTATTGATTCCCAGCTTTTCCAATGAACGCAAGTGAGCCGGTGTTCTGTTTTTGAATTCTTTAGCTTCTTGTTTTTCTTTCTTGGTTAACGGTTTTTTAAGTTTCAATGTATGCCCGCCGGTGAGGTTGTCGGCTATAACGCTGTCGGGAAACCAGGCGCCTTTAACAAAAGCGTCTTTGTGCTTGTCAAAAAATTTCACAAAATTCTCAGCTTGTTTTTTAAAATGATCGTCAAAATCGTCGCCGAGAAAATAACCTTTGAAATTTTTCCCAAGAAAACTTCGCCTAAAAAATTTGGTTCTTTTAGGTCTCTTTAATCTCTCCAAGGCCATTAACGCCAGCCAGGCGTGAGCTATTGCTTTCATAGTTTGATTATACCAAAAAACCGCCAAAAAAGCGATCTTGCCCCTGCAGGCATTACTGTTACGCTTGCCATCACTGCTATTAATAAAGCAACTGTAACCACTATTCCAACTATCTTTTTCTTGTTATCCATTTTTTGTTTTCCTCCTTTTCATTTAACGGATCTACCCAAGATTCTCGCTATTCTGGTGTCTCGGATAGCCTAATTTATCTACCAAACCTTTGGCAAACAAATTAGATTATCCGAGTTTCATTTAATCCATATTTTATTGAAAAAATACTGCTTTTTTTTAGCAAATTCAAATAACTCTGTCAAATTTCCCACACAAAAAAATCGTCCAAAAGGCGATTTTCTGTATAACTTTGAATTATTTATTCTCTCGTTTTGCTCTTGTGCGATCTATTTCTGTAAGATATTTCTTTCGCAACCTTACGTTTTTAGGCGTTATTTCTAGATATTCGTCTTTATCCATTATCTCTAACCCGGTTTCAATGGTTATAATTTGAGGAGGCGTAAGATTAATCGCGTCGTCAGCAGCAGCAGCTCGCATATTGGTAAGATGCTTTCCTTTAATTGGATTTACCGTCATTTGCTCTCCTTTTGCCGTATTGCCAATTACCATACCCTCATACACTTCGGTGTTTGCTTTAATATACAAGGTACCTCTGGTCTGTAAGTTATCAAGCGCATAAGCCAATGTTTTGCCAGTTGCTCCAGAAATCATCGACCCCACTTTTTTATGTGCAATTTCTCCCGCGTATTGACGGTATCCAATAACCCGTGTTGCTAAAATTCCGTTTCCTTTTGTATCTATAACAAATTGGTTTCGATATCCAAATAAACCGCGGCTTGGACCTTCAAACTGCATAAAAGAACGGCCTTCTTGTAGCTCCATATGTATTAATTGCGCTCCACGAGAACTTAACTTTTCAATAACTGTTCCCTGAAACTCTTCTGGTACATCTGCTATAATTTCCTCAAAGGGCTCATGCTTTTCGCCGTCTCCGCCAGCTGGCGGATATTTTATAATCACCTGGGGCCGAGAAACCTGAAGCTCATACCCTTCTCTACGCATGTTTTCAATAAAAATAGCTACATGCAATTCTCCTCTTCCGTATACAACAAATCGTTCAGCCGATTGCGCGTCAAAATCTATTTTTAATCCTACATTTACCTCAAGCTCTTTTTCTAAGCGCTCTCGAAGTTGTCGACTTGTTACAAACTTTCCCTCGCGTCCAGCGAACGGAGAGTCGTTTACTAAAAATGTAAGTTCAATAGTAGGTTCGTCTATAGAAATACTTTCGAGCAACGGTTCATCTGCAGATTTTGCCAACGTATCTCCAATATATGCATCTGGAAGTCCAGCAATTATGGCAATATCGCCAGCTTCAACGGTTTGTGCGTCTTTTCTAACAATTCCCTCAAATGTAAATAGTTTTGTTACCTTATGGCTTGTAGTTTGCCTAGAATGCTTTTTTACATACACAGTATCTCCAACATTAACATTGCCGCTATGCACACGAACAATTGCAAGCCGCCCTAAAAAATTGTCATATGCCAAATTAAAAGGCTGAGCGCGAAACACATTGTCATTATCTTTTGAGGCTACTGGCACATGCTCTATAATTATGTCTAATACCGGAGTAATATCTTTTGTTTCGTCAGCAAGATTGCGTTTTACAATCCCATCTCTTGCAATGGCGTATACTACTGGAAAATCGAGCTGCTCGTTCGTTGCTCCAAGCTCTGTAAACAATTCAAATACCTCGTTGTGCACACGATCCGGATTTGCTGCTGGCTTGTCAATTTTGTTAATTACTAGTATAGGTCGCAATCCAAGCTCCAAGGACTTTTTTAATACAAAACGAGTTTGCGGCATTGGGCCTTCTTGCGCATCCACCACCAACAGCACTGAATCAATAGAGCGCAATACTCTCTCTACCTCAGAACCAAAATCTGCATGCCCTGGCGTATCTACAATGTTAATTTTGGTATCTTTATATAATACGGCAGCATTCTTTGAGTAAATCGTAATTCCACGCTCTTTTTCAAGCGTGTTTGAGTCCATACTTACTTCTTTATCTGCAGCTCCTGTTTGCCGTAAAATAGCATCAGTAAGCGCGGTTTTCCCATGGTCTACATGGGCAATAATAGCTATATTTCGAATTTCCATGTTGGCAAATTTAACCTAATAAAAAAATCTCCTCGATAATATAAGGAGATCACGACAGCTCCGCGAACTAGCAAAACTACAAACAATTCTCGTGGTTTCGTCTCCCTGCCAAGCCGCATTAACGGCTTCTCGAATCGAACATCCTTAAAGTATCATATTTACTCCCGCCTGTCAATGACATAATGACATTTCTATTTGATTGCTCTACCCCACCCCGCCACTCACTATTTCTTAAACATAGAGTTGACCCCTTATTTTGGACCCCTTATTTTGTTTTTTAACTTAATTCCAATCCAAATAAAAAAACGCTTACTCAGTATAAAATACCTTTCAGCTTTTAGGGTTCTTTTTAATGTTTCTTATTTGCCTCGGTGGTGAATTACCTTCTTCTCTTCTTGTGAGTTGTTTTTCTTGTCTTTAGATACACTTCTACTAACTTGCCTAATGCGATTGCAGAAAACACGATGATAAGGGGTAAAAAGGACTTTATAAGCTCTTTAACCCTGGGTTTAATGAATGATGCTTGCACTGGTCCTAATTTAGCGTTTGGATTATCAAGAGAAATTTCTACCATACTATCCGTTTTTGCTCCAATCGCCATCCTAGCTTTTGGAGATAAATCTATATCCCTTTTTGTACTCACATTAGGCCCATAATCTACGGGTTCTACTATAACTGATTTTCCATTTTCTATGTTTGTCACTTTTATTCTTTGATTTCTCAACCACGCTTTACTCCAAGGTCCTGTCGAATGGTATGGAGGCCATCTCATCGCACAGTAATAAGGTATTTCTTCATCGACTACTCGACCATAAAGATCTTCCCGATATAAAGATAACGCTACTTTATTCCATTGTCTTTTTTGTTTGGGCTCATTCATCCAATTATCGAAATCTTTCTTTAGTTGCGGATTCTTCTTAAAGTATTCTGTAAAGAACTCTTCGTATGACATTTTTATTCCTATAGGAAGGCGTTCATTATAGAATTTTTTTCTGAGTTTTTTGTCTATCCATATATCGTCCTTGCCTCCGAATTCACTGCATTTTCCCCACACTGTTTCGCCTTTCAATACGTCCATTGCCTTATTTTCAAAGTAGATTGTTATGCTTTTAGATTTGCCTGAAGAGTGTCTGATGGTTATGGTAACCTTTTCGTTTGCGCCCTGATCTTCTCTTTTAGGAACGATATATTCACCTTCCATAGGTTCACCCACTGTAAGTTCTTTGGGAAGTCTAAGGATTCCAATTTTAGGTGTCCGCTCATAGTCATAATCACCGGAACACATTATTTCAAAAGAAATTTTAGAAGTGCTCTTTCCGTATACGGGAAGCTTATCAGGCTTGGCAGATAAATATTTTATGCAATAGCCTTCTTGTTGGATAAGACAGGCATCAGAATTAGTATTGGGACTGCATGGATCACAAGGATTACTATCCATGAGATCTTCATCAAAATCATACTCGCCATCTTTATCACTGTCTGCTAAAGGATCCAATGAATCTAGAACGCAACCCGGGATCGGTTTAGCGGCAACAAGCGACGAACAAACAACTGCAATCATCAATGTCATTACGATAACCACTATCATAAGGACTTTTTTCATTTTTTTTCTTTTCACCTCCTTTCTTTTTTCAATCCGTCGTTAAAACCTTTCCTCAATATTTCATTTAGATAATCTATCAATATATCATTGAAAAAGTTCTGTTCTTTTTCTATCAAATTTCACAAACTCTGTCAAATTTTCCGCCTAAAAAACCGCCTCTTTGGCGATTTTTTAGGCCTTTCGGTCTCCTGAACGCCTCACTACTCTGCTCCCGAGTTCAAACCTTAAACGAACTTTAGAGGACTTTGGGTATATGGCAATGGTGAAGGAAAAACTGAACGAAATCAAGATATCCTGCCGTAATTGCGGGATATTTTTATTTCCTTCGCTTTCCTAAAAATTAGAATTGCTCCGCCAACTGGACGCTGCTCGCGCCTGCTTGATAAAAAATTTAGAGGAATAAAATACAATTTTGGATTTTTAAACAATAGCTCTGAATCCAAAGCTAACCATTTGGTCAATCTATCCAGAATTATTAAACCCAAAGCAAGAAATACTAAAAATCTTGCTCTATTTAGGTATTTCATCTTCAGGCATTTACTCGCCTTCAGGCGGTTTCTTTTCTAGTAATTGTTTGCAAGCTGGTTCCTGGGGATTTTGAGTACAATATTGTTTGCATTCCTCAGGACTAGTGCATTTCCCTTCTAATTCTGGGGGTACGCCTTCAGGCGGTTTCTCTTCGCCTTCAGGCGGTTTCTTTTCTAGTAATTGTTTGCAAGCTGGTTCCTGGGGATTTTGAGTACAATATTGTTTGCATTCCTCAGGACTAGTGCATTTCCCTTCTAATTCTGGGGGTATTAGCATTTCTGGAGGCTTTCCTTCTGGGGACATGTCCTCTGGAGGTAGTCCCATCTCACCTTCTGAAGGCTTTGGCGTATATTTTTCAAAACAATTCTTTATTTTCTCACCAACTTCAGGACTAGGCATAAAGGTACCAGTTTGAATTTTCTCCAAAACTTCTTCTCCTACGGTTGACTTTATACATTCTAAAACTTCTGGCGGCGCTTGCTTTAATCCCTCCTGTAATTGCTGTATGCCTTCTTTCGTTTTCTGAATTTCTTCCTCAGGAATTAAATCGTGCTCCTTGGCAAAATTAAAACAAACTTCTTGATTAGCCGGGTTGTTGCAAAAAGCCTCACATTCTTCTTTACTCTGACAACCACCTGGTCCTTGGCCACCGGTTTTTAAAAACATTTCTTTCTCCTCTGGCGTCATTAATCCAGCTTTAGAGGCAAAATCAGCACATTCTTGAAAATGAATCTTTTGAGCACAGTAAGCCTCGCATTCCTCTTTAGCCTGACAGCCGCCGGGGCTCTCCCCTTTTGCCATTAAAGACACTGCTTTCATTCCCCGGCTGCACTCTTCTGAAGATAGTATCCCTATCTTACAAGCATACGAGAAGCACTCTCGCATATGTTTCCGCTGTGAACAATAAGCATCACACTTTTCCTTGGTTCTACAGTTTCCCGGGAAAGGAATTCCAGCCAGCATAGCCTTTCTTACCAGTCTTGCTTCCCTCGCTTCTTCTGGAGGAATAATTCCGATTTTTTCAGCATAATCTATACATTCTTCTATCACAGTCGGATTTTTACAATAAGCATCACATTCTTCTTTACCTTTACATCCACCAGGGCTTTCCACCCCTTCAGCTAAGGCCTTTACTACTTTTTTAGCTACTTCTAATTCTTCTGGAGTCATTAAGTTGTGAGCTTCAGCAAAAGATACACATTCTTCAATGTTTTCCCAACTATCGCAATAAGCCTGACATTCATCTTCATTCTGGCAATTTCCTAATTCCTCCACCGGATAATTTATTTCATCAGCAAAAACCAGAAAACCCGCTAAAAGTCCAGCACCAAGAATAATAAATAGAGGGAGTAAATTGATATTGTCTTTAATTCTAAGCATAAATTATTCAAAAGGATTTATTTTTAATCCTTCAAAAGGATTGATTTTGGCCTTAAAAGGATTGGTCTGGGGAATTTTTTCTGCCGGATTCCGGACCATTTCATAAATTTTTTCACCAAAAGTTTTTGCCTCTTCTTTTTCCAAGGGCTCAATGGTAATTTCGGGGTATTTCTGGAAAAAATAAAAAGCACCTCCAGTAACCAATAAAACAATGATGATAAAAATTATAATAACTTTTGGCTTCATATTTTTATTATACTAAATTCTAGAAAAGAAAGAAACTGTGGATAATTTATTATTCAACTTTCCATAATAATTAAAATTTTTGTATTCATAATTCTATTCTACCAAAAAACCGCCTAACTGAAAAGGCAACGGAAGAAAAGGTAGATTCTCTATTTTTTAACAGAAAGAAAAAAGATGATAAATAGTACAAATCCAACCCCAAGACCAATATACATACCAGGAACAAGTTTATCTGTTAAGAAACCTATTCCCATACCAATGAAAAGACCAGCTGGAATAAAAAGAGCACTTATTCCTCTTTTGTCTTTTTTTTCTTTAATTTCTTGTTCTTCCATATTTTTAATTATGATTTATTTTAAGACCTTTTTTTTATTCTATCAAAACACCACCTCCATTACAAGGTGGCATAAATTTGCTCTGCCAGCGGGACGCTGTCAGAACCTGTTTAGTGGGTAGTTTAGCTTAAAATATACCTCTCAAGCTTGGAAAAATTAATGGTATCAAAATGGTCATCTCCTTCAATCTCAATCAACTTACCATTAACATAGTTGGCTAAATCCTCTCCGTGTTTCAATGGTACCCAAGGGTTTTTTGTTTGATTTAGAATAAAGAATTCTTCGCAATTCTGCTTGATTTTCTGCCAATCAAAATCTTGTTCAAAAAAATTATTCGTTGGCTTAGAACCGAATTTCCTGATTGGTGTTGCAATTAAAACACATCTCTTTATCTTCTCATCTATCTTCTCTAAATATTTTAAAATAGCTGTGCCACCTAAACTATGACCAGCAAGAACCGAATTATCATCGGGGTCAAAATCTTCAATAATACTTACCCACTGTTCTTTTTTAGAATGTTTCGTGTTGGGCATATCTGGCACAATAACCTTAAGACCTAACTTTTCTAATCTCTCCTTTTCTTCTAAAAACCAGTGCTCTTCTGGATTACTTTCCCATCCATGAAGTATTTGTTATAATAAAAAGCAGAGAAAGGTCGATAACATCTAACTTTTTATTGTTTTATGAAGAACAAATATTTATTCATTATTCTTGCTTTAGTTATTGCTATCCTGTTAATTAACTTCAAGGTGTTTCTTGACGGTATAACAACGCAAAGAATGTTGGCTAAGGTCTTGGTTGAAAAGCTAGCTAAGAGCACTAAGTGTATGACGATCCAGGACGGTTCACTATATACCTCTGATGGCGAGCTGATCAACACAGGTTATAGCCAGTGGGGCTATAACTACCAGGCGCATATGTTTAATGGCATGTATTGTGATTATCATCCAATGTATCGTCCTGGGGGCGCCTATTACGAGTGGTGCCAAGACAATTATGGAAATGATAGATTAATGATGAAGTGGAATAATGCCTGGTTGTCTAACAAAGACTGTAATGCTGACGGGCTTTTAGATCGTTATTATGGATACGACAGTTACATTGGCTCTGGCGCTTGGTTGACAAACCACACGAGTGGCATGTACCAGGAAGGCGAGCAGTCCTGTTCCTGGAATTATTTTGTTAAGATTGTCGCCGCGCCCAGTGACGCTGAAAAAGTAGGTAATGTTTGGCATTTAGCCGATGGCACAGAATTAGGAGAGGTTATCTGGGGATCATTTGCTATAGTCCAAAGCATATACAATGATACCTGTACAGGTGAACATGGGATTGAGTATTTGAGCCCAGCTGGTCCTGGTTTCGGCAAGTTCTAATCCGATCTAACCCGCCTCTTAATTTATTAGATCTTGTTCGGTTGTGGCTCGGGTTAAAACCCGGGCCACTCTTTTAACAAAAATCAGTTCGTATCGGAAAATGCTGGCTCCGAGGGACGGACGATGTTAAAATTTGTTTTATTTAGATTCTAGAGGAATAAGTATTAATAAGACTAAATATAAAATAATCCCAATACCATTGGCAAAAATTAGTAATACAAAAAATATTCTTACCAACAAAGGATCGATTCCTAAATGTTTAGCTAAACCGCCACAAACTCCTGCAATCATTCTATTATCTCTTGAACGATAAACTTTTTTTATTGGTTCTTCCATAATTTTAATTATTTTATTAATTATCAACCTTTATTCTATTTTACCAAAAAACCGCCTCTTTGGCGAGACGGCTTCGCTGCTCTGCTCCCCCTACAGAACGCATTTAGAACAGTTGATTGGAAGAAAATAAGGGAAGAATTAGAGGTTTTTAGGATAAAAATTCCTGTTTCTGAAATGATATCAGCTTACAGTATAAAAAAGTAATGAAAAATAGAACTGACCCTATTTTTTCCTGTTTAATTTAATTCAAGCTCTGCAACAATGGGCAAATGGTCGGATATATCGGTATCTATGGTTTTAAAACTTTTGCATTTTAGCCTCTCCGAAATAAAAATATAATCAAGCTTCCATTTCAATTCTGTTTCCTCAAATCCTTTATAAGAAAATGGATGTTTCGTCCAAGTTGGATTATGTTCTTTATCTATATATGAAACTTCCTTGTCTATTTTTTTAATGACTTCTGATTTAAAGTGAGAATTAAAGTCACCCGCTATAATCATTGGTTGCTTGTCTTTTATTATTTCAATTACTTTTTCGGCTTCCTCAATTTTTATTGGCATGTCCGCGAAAGCAGGCGAATAAGTAAAATGTGTAGTAAAAACATAAAGCTTCTGTCCATTTATTTCAACTTTCACCTCTACCAAGTTTCTTGACTGTCTTTCGTAATCGTCTGTCCAATCCAAAGGTTTTAAATAATAATGGATATTGGAAGAAAGGACAGAAAATTTAGAAAAAATAGCATTGCCAAAAAAAATCTCCCTATCTCTTTCTTTTTTGTAAGTTATGGGAGCAATAATTCCTCTAAAATCAGGAAAAGCGTTTTCAAATTCGTGAAAAACATCAATATTATTTAGCCCGAACTTAGGAAAATTTTTGGTTACTTCTTGAAGAACAAAAATATCTGGATTTTGACCTTTAATCAAATCAATTTCTTTTTTCCAATTCTTGCCATACCAAAGATTAAAAGTAAGAAATCTAAAAGTAGTCATGTCCTTATTCTACCAAAAAATCGCCTTTTTGGCGATTTTTTTTGCATGTTCCGAGGAACGGACGACGTTCGAACCTATTTTATGACCACAAAAGAGTATTTTTACCTCCCAATTTTAGCCAGCCCATAAATTATACTGCAATTCTGATAAAATTTGACCAGACCATTCTTCTTTGATAGTATGAGATAATATGGAAAATATAAAAAAAGAAAAATACCTAAAATTAATTTTTGGAGTTATTTTAATTTCTCTTATTCTTGGAGGAACATTTTTATTCACGGAAAAAAAGAAATTAGAAAAAGAGAATATTATATTGCAAAAAGAAATAAGTCAAAAAACAGATTTAACTTATCTACTTGATAATCAATACTCATCTTTTTTTGAAGAAGTGCCAGAGGATTGGAAAACCTATCGGAATGAAAAATATGGATTTGAAATGAAGTATCCAAGTAAAATAATGGAAGGGAAGTCCTTAGGTCTAATTGAGAAACCCTTGACAGGGACTACAATATATGGATTGGAGGCAATGGAAGATATCCATATCCCTTACGTTAAAGAAAAACAACCCTATGAGGAGTTATTTAAGATTGGTACGACCGTAATTCCCGGAGATTTACCAAAACTCGAATTTTTAATAACTGAAAGTTCTGGACAGAAATCTTTTTGTAGTAAATTTTTTTGTAATCGAAAATTATTTTATTTTAATGAAGGAATTCCTATTTATGAATTTTCAACTGGTTTTTTTGAAAAAGATATACTTGTAATTTCGAAGAGAGATTATTTTATAGTCAATGCAAAAGCGAAATTGATTTTCTATATTTGGTATGTTTATGATTCCGATGTTATTGAACCTGAGATAATAGAAAAGTATTTACCAATAACTGTTTTTGAAGGAGTTCTCTCAACTTTTAAATTTCTAAAATAAAAAGAGGGTAGAAAAAAGTGAACTACCCAATTTTGTTAATTTTTTGCAAGAACTCTCTTTGTTATCTTACTTTCAGCAGAGATGTCCCGGGTAAGGACCATAGTAATAGTAGTAGTCTACCCCGGTGTAGGTTTTGTAGCCAGCGTTTCTCAACTTAGAAATAGTTGTGGTCCAGTGAGAGATTATCTCGCCATATCCAGGTGTGGCGTAACGATTTGGCTCCACATTGCCATTTGAGTCAATTATACCTATTGTATCCCCACTTCTGTAGACAACGATGGCTATATGCGGTGTGCCCGTGCTTCTTGGCTTGAAGATAATATCTCCTGGCCGAACTTCGTCGTTTCAACATAAAACTCAACCCTTTTTTGAGTTGGAACTTTTTTTACAGTATTAAAAGCGACCCTTTCGCCTTTCTTGGTATAGAAATGGACTTGGGTCTCTTGATTTTTATATTTTGTAGCGATAAAGCTGACCTTTTTCTTAGCCATAATCTTGAAACTAAATCTTTTATTGTTATTATAACAATAAAAGTAAAATAAAGTCAAAAAAGTATAAATACTAAAAATAAAACAATTTTAATTTTTTCTTTCATAGATTTTGTGACTTTCTTAATTCTAAACTACCACTTTTCTACTCAAAAAACAACAAAAAAACAGGGGTTTTGACCCTGCTTTCGCTACTCTGCTCTGCGGGTAGGATTCGAACCTACAACCTAAGGCTTACATCTAATCCTAACATTTCTATTAGGGATGGACTATCTCATCCCCCTTTTTTTAATTAAAAAGAGGGGGCGAGGCGCTATAAGTCTCTGAACCTTCCGAGCATATAAAGCGTCATGTACTCGGCTTGGCTGCGGATTACCATTGATTCGATAAATCGACCATTAGGCTTCCCGCAATTCACCTCGTTTTTCATTTAGTATCTCTACTAAAAGCTGCAAAAATTTACAGGCCCTCGCGCTACCATTGCGCCACCGCAGAGCAAAATAGTGAAAAAAATATTTTAATAAAACTATTTAAATATTCCTTCAATCCAACCCATTACTTTTCTGTGTAAATTAACATCATCAGCACCGACCCTTAAAACTCCATAAATATGTTTGACTTTTCTTAATCGATAAGGATTATTTTTAACGATATAACTTTTTCTAAATTGAGTAAGAGGAATTTTTGTTATCTTAGACCAAAATTTTTTCGCTTTTCCTTCATCCAAATTATCGTGAATATATAAACTACAGCGAAATTTCTCTTCGGGGATTTTACAAAACTCTCGAAACCAATCCGCCATAAACTTTATTGCTCGAGGATCAGAATTAGAAAACTCAACGTCGCCGTCTGTTTTACTTCCTTCTGCAAAATACATTGCTATTCCAGTTATAAATCTATCTCGTTTTGACAAGTTTCCCATCTCCTTTTTTCCTTCTTTTATTAATTTCTCTGTAATTTCTTTTCGCTTCCTTATTTTATTCATCGCGGCGATAATACTTCCTTTTAACTGTCCTGTTTTTTTATTCAAATATAATTTTTCAAGCTGTTTTTTAGTTAACTCAACATCACGAACCCATAAACTTACAGAAGATAGCGAAACTTTTAATTTTCTTTGAATTTCTTTTACTGATAATCCTTTTTTTCTCAGTTCTCGAGCTTTCAATTTTAATTCTAATTTACCTGCATAACTCATTATTTAATTGTCGCATACCGAACCTACAATGTCAAGTTATATACTGCCTACTCTATCAATTGAACTACCGCAGAATGTATTTTGTGTTTTTACTATAAATTAAAATATAAAACTTTTCAAGCTTTCCGTGAAAATCTTCTCGCATTCGCAAGAGATTCTTCGCTTCGTTCAGAATGACAATTGAAAATTGATTGAAAATTTTTATAACTTAGTATCCTTTCAGTTTTTTCAATTTTTCATGCTCCCGAATTTTCTCAAGCGCCCGGGCTTCAATCTGGCGGATTCTCTCCCGGGTAACATCAAAAACATTACCTACTTCTTCAAGCGTATGGGTAATGCCGTCTCTTAAACCGAATCTCAAAGATAAAATTTCCTGCTCTCTGGGAGTTAAATCAATCAAAATTTCTTTTAACCGTTCCCGAAGCAGAGTCCGAGCAGCTTCCACGGATGGAGCAATAGTTTTTTTATCCTCAACAAATTCAGCTAAAATACTATCCTCTTCGTCCTCGCCTACCGGTGTTTCTAAAGAAACTGCTTCTTGGGAAATTCTCATTATGTAATGAATCTTGGAAACATCAACTCCCATTTCTGCTGCCACTTCTTCCGGCAATGGTTCCCTGCCTAAATCCTGTAAAAGCCGCCGTCTGATCTGAGTGAATTTGGAAAGTGTCTCTATCATATGAACCGGGATCCTAATTGTTCTTGCCTGGTCAGCTAATGCCCGGGTAATTGCCTGCCTTATCCACCAAGTAGCATAAGTGGAAAATTTATAGCCCCTTCGCCAATCAAACTTTTCTACTGCTCTAAATAAACCTAAATTTCCTTCCTGAATTAAGTCAAGCAAGCTCAAATTGGCACTTCTACCAATATATCTTTTGGCAATAGAAACCACTAACCGTAAATTAGCTTGAGCCAGTTTCTTTCTTGCTTCTTCATCTCCTTGCTCAATCTGCTTAGCTAATTCTTTTTCTTCAGCCGCAGTTAAGAATGCTACCCTGCCTATTTCTTTCAAATACATTTGAACCGAATCAATGGGCGCCTCCAGCGCTCTTTTCTTTTTTTTCTCAAAATCAGGAGGAAGCGGCTCCAGAAATTCTCTTACTTCTTTAACCTCAATTCCCTTATCTTCTAATTTCTGGTAAAGCTCTTCTAAACCATTTATGTCTTCTTCTATTCTGGGAAAAGAATGTAAAATCTCGGAAAAGGTAATAAAACCGCGAGGAGTTCCTTTTTTAATTAAATCTTCAATTTTTTCCGGGGTGATAATTTTTCCTTTCCTGACGATTCTTTTTACTTTCTTTACCTTCTTGACTTTCTTTACTTTAATTAATCTAAGCTTTTTCTTTTTCGCTCTGACCAGTTTCGGTTTCTTATTTAACTTGGTTTTCTTTTTGGTTTTTTTACTTATCTCTTTTTTATCCCGCACTTTTTGTGCATAAAAGGTGCTGGATTTTCTTTTTTTTATCTTTGGCATTTTAATTTTCGTTTAACCTTTGGCAGAGTTTGTTAAACTCCACGGTTAAGGAACTGATTTTTTCTAAATCTTTTGTTTCCTCGGCTTTTTTGATGGCTTGGGAAAGCTCATCTAATTTATTTTTTGATGCCAATAACTGAATTTCTTTTAAACAGGTCTCAATTTCTTCTTTCGGCTCAACTTCGCTTTCCTCTATTTCTCTTTTAAAACAAAGCTCATTTAAAAAGTTTTTCAGCTCTGGAGAAGTATCTTCTTTCTTAAAAAAATCCTGCTCTTTTTTAAGGTTAATTAAAATTTCTTTGGTCTGGCTGGAAAAAAGGGGAAAATAATCTTCTGAAACAAAGGACAGGTTTTCAGGCGACTTTAAGACCAAAGAGAGAATTCTTTCTTCCAAAAGTTCTTTTTTTGATTTGGGAGCCAGCTCTGATTTTTCTGCTTCTTTTGCTTCTTCTGAAAAATAATCCAGTTTTTCTATATTAGCTTTTTTTAGCTCAACTTCTATGTCTACTTCTTTTATTTCTATTTTTTGAGATAATTGCTGAATCCAGTGCGCCTGCTCAATTTTGTTAGGTATTTTCTTGATTTTCGGCAAAAGGATTTTAGAAATTACTTTTTTTCCTTCAGCTGTTTTAGAATCAAATTTTGAAAAAGTTGTCTCAAAATAGAAATCCATTATTGATTTTGTTTTATCTATTATTTCTTTCCACTGCTCTGGATTTTCAGAAGCAATATCAGCCGGGTCTTTTCCTTCTGGCATTATTGCTACTTTTATATTAAATCCCTGGACTTGAGCCAAATCAATGCCTTTTTTAGTGGCTGAATCACCAGCAATATCCATATCAAAAGCAGTAACTAAGTTCTCAGAATATCTTTTTAAAATAGCTAACTGAAAAGGAGTTAAAGCTGTTCCGGAAGTAGCCACCACATTTTCTACACAGGACTGATGGGACAGGATAACATCTGTCTGGCCTTCTACTAAAATACATTCATCTTCCTGCCTGATAGCCATTTTTGCTTTATTCAATCCATAAAGAATTCGGCTTTTGTCATATAAAGGAGTGTTAGGAGTGTTGACATATTTAGCCACTTCTTTGCTATCTCCAAATATTCGGCCAGTGAAGCCAACCACTTGGGAATTCAAATCAAAAATGGGAAACATTATTCTTTTTCTAAATCTATCATATTCCCCTCCTCCTCCTTCTTCTTTTTTTATAGCAAGTCCTGCTTTAATTATCTCTTCTCTTTTATAACCTTGAGAGACCAAAAAATCAGAAAGTCCCTCCCAGACATCAGGAGCATAACCAATACGCCATTTCTTTATTGAGTCCTCTGAGATTCCTCTTTCTAAGAGATATTTTTTTGCTTGTTGGCCGGTTTTTGATTCTAATTGTTTGCTGAAAAAATTTGCCGCCAAATCAGATATTTCATAAAGCCGCTGTCTTTCTGTCCTTATTTTCGGACTTATTTTTTTTAATTCCACTCCTGCTCTCTGGGCTAAAATTTTCAGGGCTTCGGGAAATTCCACCCCTTCTATTTTCATTATGAACTTGAAGACATCGCCGCCTTCTGAGCACGAGCCAAAACAGTGCCACATTTGCCTTGAAGGCGAAACGAAAAAAGAAGGTCTTTTTTCTGAATGAAAAGGACAAATAGCCCGGTAATTAATCCCGGTCTTTTGCAGTTTGATATAACCGCCGATGACTTCAACAATATCCAAGCGATTTTTAATTTCGTCAATAGGCGAATTAAACATATACTTTATTGTTAAAATTTGCTATAATAGAACAAGATTGGTAAGATCAAGCTTTTTTAGTATAATCTACTACAATTTAGATTAACAAATCTTTAATATAAATACAAGATATTATGAAAATTTTATTTTTATATGATTTCCCTTTGTGGGGATCAGGAAGCGGAACCTATCTTCGGAATACGATTCAGGAGCTGGTAAAATTAAATCATAAAATAGGAATTTTATGTCCAGAAGAAAGAAGGTTTTTAGCCGATGACATAAAACAATATACGGTAAGTCCTCCTCAATCCCCCATCTTTATTGGACATCCTGAATTAAAAGGAGCAAAAAGATATTCTGAATTATCGGAAAGAGAAATTACTGAAATCTATAAATCCTATTTAGATGCTTGCTTAGAGGCGGTAACAAATTTCGAACCTGACATTATTCATATCCATCATCTCTCTTTAATTTCCTGGATAGGAAGATATATTAGTGCGATTTACGGAATCAAGTACATTATTACTTCTCACGGAAGCTGTCTTTATAATCTCTACGGTGACAAGAGGTACATCCCTCTCTGTGAAGACGCGGTAAGGAATGCCAAAGCAATTACAGTAGTGAGCGGGGATACCAGAATAAAATTCTCAAAATTATTTGGAAAAATTTTTGAAAAGAAAAATATTTTTGTTATCCCGGGAGGGGTAGATGTCTCTCTTTTTCCTTCTCAAGTAGATACATCTTCCTTAGATAAAAAATATAAAATAGAAAATAAAAAAATGATTCTTTTTGCAGGTCGCTTAATTTCCCACAAAGGAACAAAATATTTAGTTAAGGCAGCAAAAGATATCGCTGGAGAAATTTTCATCGCAGGAGAAGGACCGGAGAAACAATACCTCTTGAATTTAATTGCCACCAAGGGTCTAAAAAACGTCCATCTCTTAGGCCACCAAACCGAAGAAAAAATGTTGAAATTTTATTACCGAGCCGACATCTTTGTCGCTCCTTCTGTTTGGGACGAACCCTTGGGTTTAACCATATTAGAAGCAATGGCTTCCAGAACTCCGGTAATAGCAACCAGAAAAGGAGGAATCCCTCTTTTAGTTAAAAATGGATATAATGGTATTTTTGTGGAAGCTCGGAATCCAAAAAAGATCGCCAAGGCCTGCAATAAGCTTTTAGAAAATGATGAGTTAAGAAAAAAAATGGGAGAAAACGCCAGAAAAACAATTGAAGAAAAGTTCACCTGGAAAAAAATTGCCTTGAAGTTTCACCGTCTTTATAGAAAAATTAGTAAAAACAATAAAAAATAAAAGAGAAAATTCTTCTATATTTGCTCTTTTTGCCCAGTACAGGTATTATGCGGAGTTTGTCAAAATCCTTAGTTTCTAATCGAGAATTCTATTATGCTATTGACAAATTGTGAAGAGGTGCTATAATTACAATATAGCATTTGAACAAGTAAATACGAGTTAGTAATACTGAAAATACAGAAAAGGAAAAAAAGAAAAAGAGGTGATTTAATTGAAAGCAATAGTAGTTTTTGGATGCGGACCACAAAACAGTAACGAATTAACTCCTGTAGGAAAATTAGTTATTGAAGCAACGGCAAAATTTTTTTGCCAGTCCTCTGAAGAGATGATGATAATCCCCACTGGAGGAAAAACAGGACAGAGCTTATTCTCGGAAGCGGAGGTAATGGAAGAAGAGCTAATCAGGTTAGGAGTGCCGAAAAAACGTATTGTTCTGGAACCGAATGCAACAAATACGATAGAAAATCTTGCATTTGTGGCTAATGTCGTGGATAAGATGGGCTTAGATTATCTTATTCATATTACAAACAGGGTTCATATGCCACAAGTAAAAGAACTCTGTAAATTGATAGAACTAGAGAAAATCTCAAGCTATGAAATCGCAGACGAGATAATAAAATGTGAAATAGAAGATGTCAGAGCCGAAAATATAGATCGATGGATGCGAGGTCTCCGAGAAATTCCATTGTATTGGCTCCCTCAGATAGCCCAGATAGAAAATCCGAAACGTTGGAAATACATCCTGTGCCAGCCGCGAATCAGAGATTTCCTAAAAGAAATGTACGGAATTGCTTATCCAGAAAAACTAAGTCAAGACCAGCTCCTCAAATTACAGGAGGAAATAAAAAAAGAAAAAAGAATTATGCCTTGAGAGGACAAATATTTATCCTCTCTTTTTATTTTAGAAAATTATGATAAAATAACTCAATATGACTATAGTGGTTTTAGGAGGCGGAATAACTAAAGATGGCAAGTTGCCTAAGCATATAAAAGAAAGATTAGAAAAAGTTTTACAAATTTTTAGAAAACGAAAACAAGCAAAAGTTTTAGTTTGCGGTAGATATAGTTTTTTGTATCCTAAAAATCAGCTTCCTAAAAAAACGGAAGCAAGAGCAATGCGTGATTATCTTATAAGTATTGGCATTCCAAAAAAGGACATATATCTTGAAAATAAATCCAAAGATACCATCGCTAATGTCTATTACGCAAAAAAGCTCTATTTTATTCCAAGAAAAGAAAAAGACGCGGTTATTATTACTTCAGGGTTTCACTTAGAAAGAGCAAAATTTATCTTTCGGAAAATATTTGGGAAGGGCTATCAATTTAAATTTATTTCTCCTCTTTCTTCTCTTAAGGTTAAAGAGAAAACAAAAATAGTAGAAAGACAAAAGGAGCTTCTTAAAAAAACAAAAGAAATTTTAAATAAAATGAAATCCGGAGATCATAATTTCCTAAAAGGTAAATTATATAAAATAAAATATTATAAAGAAAAAAGGGCCGATTGGGTCATAAAATTCGTCACAGAAGGAAAATAAAAAATTGAAATAGACCTATACTTATGAAAATTCTTATCGTTTCACTTTTAAAGAGAAAAATTAATTCCCAGATTACTGCGGCCAGGCCGCGAATGATTTATGATTTGGTTTGCGGATTAAAAGAACAGGGGCATGATATCGCTGTATTAGGAACAGGCGACAGTTATATCCCGGGAGTAAAAATTATTCCGGTAATTCCAAAATGTTTTGTTGATATGCCGGCTTATGAAAATCCTTTTTATGCCGAAACAAGTTTTTTAACAAAGCAAGCAAAAATACTTGAAAAAATAGGGAATAATTTTGATATTGTGCATAATCATACCTATCCTGAGTTTATAAATCTTTTAGTGGTAGATAAATTAAAAGTGCCAGTTTTAACTACTATTCATGCTCAAATAACTCCGCAATTAGATGATATTCTTTCAGAATTTAATAATATTAAAAATTGCTATTTTGTTTCTATCTCAGAAGCCCATAAAAAATTAGCTAAAAAAACAAAAATTTGGAAAGTAATCCATAACGGAGTGGATACAAATTTGTATAAATTTTCAGCAAAAAAGGAAGATTATTTTTTATGGATTGGAAGATTATCAAAAGCAAAAGACAAGCAAGGAAATTTTATGGATCCAAAGGGAATAAAATGGGCAATAAAATTAGCCGAGGAAACAAACTCAAATCTTCTACTCTCAGGTAATGTTGAAGATAGAGAATTTTTTGAAAAAGATGTAAAGCCCCATCTCTCTTCAAAGATAAAATGGATAGGACCAGTTTCTTCTGAACAACTCCTTTCCAAAAGAGAGGTGGCAAAATTAATGCAAAAAGCAAAGGCATTCTTGATGACCATTAACTGGTATGAACCTTTTGGTTTAACAATGGCAGAAAGTATGAGCTGCGGCACTCCGGTTATTGGATTTGATAGAGGATCAGTTTCAGAACTTGTGGTTGATAAAAAAACTGGCTTTGTGGTTAAAGCAAAAGAGGGAATAAATGGATTGAAAAAGGCCTTAAAAAATATAGATAAAATAAAACCAGAGGATTGCCGAATGCATATTGAAAAAGAATTCAGTTTGGAAACAATGATAAATAATTACGAAAAAATTTATTACGATCTTAAACCTAAAAATGCCTCAAAAAATTAAAGTGGTCATACTTTCTAATAAGGAAAAGAATGACCTTTCGGCTATAAATATAGTAATAGCTGGAATTTTTCCTCATCTTGAAAAAAAAATAGATATTAAATGGAAAATCTGCTCCGGGATAAAAACAGGGGCGTTTTTTAAATATATAGGAGAATCCTTAAAACTTAAAAATGGACCCGCCCTAAAACTTCCGATTATTGCCATTTTTACTTTTTTAAAATTTCTTTTTAATCAAGATCTCTGGAAATGCCAAATTATAAATGCCCATGGAGCAGATTCATGGATTCCTGTTGTTTTACTTTCAAAGATTTTAAAAAAAACATCTATAATAACGCTTCATGAAACAGAAAATTATACTAAAGAGCATTGGTTTTATGGAGGAAAAAAAATGGCCAATTGGCTATGGAAATGGACTCTAAAAAATGCGGATTATCTTATAGATATAAGCAACACTGTAAAGCTTGGAAAATCTTTTTATATCCCCAATGGAATAGATCTTTCAATATTTAAACCAAGATTTACTGAAAAAAAAGAAAAGACTATTCTCTTTGTTGGACGATTAAGAAACCAAAAAGGAATAGAGTATTTTGTAAAAGCTATTCAAATTATAAAAAAACACCAAACAAAAGAAAAAATAAGATCCGTTGTTGTCACTAGTTCTATGTTAAAAGTCCCTGAAGAAGAAAAATATGCCAAACTAATAAAAGAAAACGGAATTGAACTTCATTCAAGGATTCCTTTCAAAGAAATAAAAAAATATTACCAAGAAGCAGATGTTTTGGTCCTGTCTTCGGTGTATGAAGCTTTTGGATTAGTGCTTCTTGAAGCAATGGCTTGCGGAACGCCTGTAGTGGCTTCTAATGTTGGGGGAATTCCTAATGTAGTGAAAGATGGATTTGTTGGTTTTTTAGTTCCCCCTCGAGACTCTCAAGTAATCGCTCAAAAAATCTTAGTTCTTTTGGGGAATGAAAAATTAAGAGAAAAAATGTCAGAGAATTGCTTAGAGTGGGTAAAAAGTTTTTCTTGGGAGAAAATAGCAGAAAAATATTTAGAGATTTATTATCAAGTATTGACTCGTTAAGAGAAAATTAAGTAAGATCTTTTATTGTTTCTGCTGTTCACTTCTCTGCCAGACCGAGACCTGGGGAAAAGGAATTTCAATGCCTTCTTTGTCAAAAGTAATTTTAATTCTTCTTCTCAATTCCCTGCCGATTTCCCATTGCTTTAAAGGCATTGTCTCGCCTAAAACCTTTATAATAATAGCTGAATCAGCAAACTCATCTATACCGATAACTTCTGGTGTTTTTAAAATAGAACTTTTCCATTTTGGGTCCTCAGCTAATTCCCTGCCTATTTGATTTAGAACCTGTGAAACGTGGTCTATATTTTCTTTGTAGGCAACTCCGATTTTAAGATGAACCCTAGAAAATTCCTGTGATTTATTAGAAGCCACCTTAATTTCTCCATTAGGAATATGGTGAACCGCTCCGTCTATGTCTCTAAGTACTGTTTTTCTCAAAGTAATATCTTCAACTTTACCGCCAATTCCAGCGATTTGTATGACATCTCCTACTCGATACTGATTTTCCAGCATAATAAAGAGCCCGGCTAAAAAATCTCTAATCATATACTGGGCGCCAAAACCAACAGCCACCCCAATAATTCCAGCTCCAAGAAAGATACCGCTGATATCTATACCCAATTCAGGAAGAATCATTAAAACAGCTATAGCCCAAATAATCATAGTCAAAGTGCTATTAAAAATCTTAATTAAAGTGTCTTCTCTTTTTCTTTCTGCATCTGGGTCTTTTGCTACTTGTTCTGGCTTGATTAATTTTCTAACAAATTTTTCAATAAAAATCTTACTAAATCGAATAAGCAAAACCGCGCCAATTAAAATAACAACAATTTTTATTCCGTGAGAAAAAAACCAAGGCATTATTCCTTGAACAATGTTTTGAAAATCTATATTTTGAAAATCCATATTAATGCGGGACGTAAAATTTTACTTCGTAAAATTAACGTTCTTACGTAGCGGAGGGACAGGGATTCGAACCCTGGAGAGCAATGCTCACGTGTTCTCCAAACACGCGCCTTAAACCACTCAGCCATCCCTCCTTAATCAGTTATCATTGATAACTGATTGATAACTAATAAATTTACAATCCTTGTTTTGTGCCTTTGACCCTGGCAATTAACCTTTCTCTTAACTCTTCGGCTTTTTCTTTTTCAATGCCAGGCAGTCTTCCTTCTGCCCAAGCCCCCCATTTTCCTTGAGATCCGCCGAATCCAGCTGTCTGAAGCCGAAGCTCGCTTAAGCCCAAAATTCGGGCAATCACTCCCCGATGAATGTCAATATTCTGAATTCTTTCATAGGGAATAGAAGTATACTTTTTCCAAATTACTCCGCGTTCCACTTTAAATGTATCATCAGTAATTTCATAGAGCCAGAAACGATAAGTCAGCTTTGCCCAGATATAACAAAAAATGAGATAAAGAATAAAAAGAATTATAGGAAGTAAAATCATCCAAGAGAAAAAATCTGCTCTTTCGATTATTTTTGGTCCTGCTATCCCCCAAGACATCCACATCAAAAAAAGAAAGAAAAATAAACCGCTGAAGAAAAACTGAAAGAAAAATATCCAAACTACTTTAGAATTTAATTTTTCCATATTATTGCTTAACTTTATTTTGAGGGAGGACGGGCCTCCTCCAATTTTTTCGACCTTTTAATTCAAGATTATGTATTAATACATTAGCGAATCAAGGTTCTGCGAGCGTTAGCGAACAGGTTCTTATACTTTCATTCCTCGAAGGGATTTGATACGTTGTTCAACGGGCGGATGCGTCATAAATAGTTTAGTGAACCAGCTTTTAGATTGTTTGCCCCTAAAAGGCGAAGATATAAAAAGATGAGCAGTGGAATTATTAGCTACTCTCATTGGATTTGGATCAGCAGAAATTTTTTCCAGGGCCCGAGCCAAACCTTCTGGATAACGGGTTAATAAAGCGCCGGAGGCATCAGCTAAAAATTCTCTTTTCCTGGAAATTGACAGCCGGATTAAAGAAGCAGCAATAGGAGCTAAAATAGCGGCAACAATTCCCAAAGCTAATAGAATTAATCCGCTTGAATCCCGGGCATCGCGCCTGCCCATTCCGCTCCAGAAACTAATCCGCAAAAAAATATTGGAAAGCATTGCCACCACTCCCACCAAAACCACAATAACTGTCTGTAAAAGCATATCCTTATTGCCAATATGGGAAAGCTCGTGGGCAATGACTCCTTCTAATTCTGTCCTTTCTAATTTTTCTAAAAGGCCTCTGGTTACTGCCACCACAGCGTGATTGGCATCTCTGCCAGTAGCAAAAGCATTGGGTTGGGATTCGTTGATAATAAAAATTTTAGGCAAAGGAAGGCCAGCAGTGATACATAGGTTTTCTACCAGGCGATAAAGTTCTGGCTCATCTTTTTTCTCAATGGGTTTAGCCCGACTCATTCTTAAGACAATTTTATCTGAATACCAATAACTACTAAAACTCATTACAATACTTAAGGTTATAGCGATTATTAAAATAATACTGCTGTTAAGTAAAAAACTAAAAAGCCAGCCCAGAGCAATGATGAATATCAAAAAGCTCGTTATCAAAAGCCATGTTTTGCGAGTATTACTTTCAGCATGTGTGTAAAGCGTCATATAGGAATTAAAAATTCACTTTCACTGGTTCGCGGGCAGCTGGTTCTTCTACTTCAAAAAAATCCATCTTTTTAAAACCAAGGGGTTTAGCAATGAGATTTACTGGAAATACTTCAATCTTGATATTGAGATCCCTGACATTAGTATTATAAAACCTTCTGGATGCCTGGATTTTGTCTTCAGTATCACGGAGCTCTCTTTGTAATTCCAGAAAATTTTCTGAAGCGCGCAATTGAGGATAGTTCTCAGCCACAGCAAAAAGGGATTTTAAAGTATCAGACAGCATATTTTCTGCCTGTCCTTTTTCTTTAATGCCAGCAGCTCCCATTGCTCTGGTTCTGGCTTCAGTAACTTTTTCAAAAAGCTCTCGCTCATGAGTAGCATAGCCCTTGACTGTTTCTACCAAATTAGGAATCAGATTATATCTTCGCTTTAACTGAACGTCAATATCTGACCAGGCCTCTTTGGCTCGATTTTTTAAGGTAATCAAACGGTTGTAAGTTAAAATCAGCCAAAGAACAATTCCGACCGCGACTATTAAAATAAGTATTTGAAGAGTAGTCATTGTATTAGATTTTAGATTTTAGATTTTAGATGTTAGATGTTGGATACTAATCCCGACCTTTACATTTTAATTATATTAAAATTTAACCCTTTTGTCAAAAAAAATCGCCCTGCAGGTTATCTTAAAAAGATAACTTTACAGAGCATTGTAAAAATTGTTACAGAGATTGGCTTAAAAATTCTTCTCGTATTTCCTGGAAAATCCATTCCTCATCTTCGTCAAAATCAAGCGACAAGAATCTGTAGTTTGGTTCGTGGCAGCAAATTGAAAGTTCATTAGCAATTGTTAAAGGATCATACCCATTGCTTTTCAATCCTTTAATCTGAGCATATATCTCTTGCTTGATATTTTCACCGTTCGCTATTACTATTAAGCGACCACAATCGCATCTTGCAAACTTGCAACCATTTTTCTTAAATTCCTCTGACGTTTCCTCTAATTCTATCTTTTTCTTTCCCATTATTTCTCTCGCCTCCTAATTTTTTTATCCATATTTTCCAAAAAAATTGGCAAAGAGCGTCATTGGGCTGATGCCCTTTCCTCTTTGGTATTTTGAGATTAGCAAGGTTTAGAAAATTAGTCAACCCCGTAGTAGAATTTCAACTTGCTCTGCAAAAATAGTTTTCTAAAAGAAAACTTTGTTGAAATTTCACTACGGGGTCAATCCAAAAACTCGGCGCAAGCGCCGAGTTTTTGTTATTAATCAGTGATAAATGATAAGTGATAAGTGATTATTTAGTATCCTTCCATTCCGCCCATTCCTGGCATTCCAGCAGGCATTGTTGGACAAACACTTCCTTCTTTTTTCTCTTCCGGTTTCTCAGCCACTACGCATTCCGTAGTTAAAAAGGTTGAAGCAGCTGAAGTAGAATTCTGGAGAGCCGAACGGACTACCTTAGTGGGATCAACAATTCCAGATGCCATTAAATCTTCATATTTCATCTCGAGGGCATTAAAACCAAAACTGCCTTCTTTTTTTCTTACTTCTTCTGCTACTACTGAACCATCCATACCAGCATTTTGAGCAATCATTCTGATCGGCTCTTCTAAAGCCCGCCTTAAAATATTAACTCCGGTTTTTTCATCTCCTTGAACTTCTATGTTTTCCAATGATTTAGCTGCCCGAAGCAGAGCCACTCCGCCGCCAGGCACAATTCCCTCTTCCACTGCTGCCCGAGTAGCAGACAAAGCATCTTCGGTTTTATGCTGTTTACCTTTCTGCTCAACTTCAGTTGCCGCTCCCACTTTAATAACAGCCACTCCGCCAGAGAGTTTTGCCAACCGTTCTTCTAACTTTTCTTTGTCAAAGTCAGAATCAGTGGTTTTAAGTTCTGCTCTGATTTGCCTGATTCTTGCCTCGATTTCCTCTGGTTTTCCTCTGCCTTCAATAATAGTAGTATTTTCTTTGGTGGCTGAGACCTTTCTTGCCTGACCCAACATTCCGACATCTGCTTTATCTAACTTTAATCCAATTTCTTCAGAAATTACTCTGCCGCCAGTAACTACGGCAATGTCTTCCAACATTTCTTTTTTCCTGTCGCCAAAACCAGGGGTTTTGACAGCCAAAGTGTTGAAAACACCTCTTAGTTTATTAACTACTAAAGTAGCCAATGCCTCGCCTTCAATTTCATCAGCAATAATCACCAAGTCCTTTTTACCGGACTGGGCTAACTTCTCTAAAATAGGAAGAATATCCTGCAAAGCAGAGATTTTCTGGTCAGTAATTAAAATATACGGGTCTCCGTAAATGGCTTCCATTTTTTCTGTATCAGTAACCATATATGGAGAAACATATCCTTTGTCAAATTGAAGACCTTTAACAATTTCTTTTTCTAAACCAAATGTTTTTGATTCTTCTACTGTAATCACTCCGTTTTTGCCGACTTCTTCCATCACCTCGGCAATCAAGTTTCCGATTTCAGAATTCTCGGCTGAGATAGTGGCTACTTGAGCTATTTCCTGACGACCGCTCACTGGTTTTGACATCTCTTTTAATTTTTCTACTATTGCTTTTGTCCCTTTTTCAATTCCCTTTCTAATAGCCAAGGGGCTGGCGCCGGCAGTAACATTTTTCAAACCCTCTGAGGCAATGGCTTGAGCTAATATAACAGCTGTAGTAGTTCCGTCTCCGGCTAAATCATTGGTTTTTTCCGCCACCTCTTTAATAATCTCTGCTCCCAAATTTTCTGTTTTATCTTCAACCTCAATTTCTTTGGCAATAGTCACTCCGTCATTGGTAATAGTAGGAGAGCCAAAACCCTTGTCTAAAACAACATTGCGTCCTTTGGGACCTAATGTAACCTTAACGGCATTGGCTAATCTGTCTACCCCGGTTTTTAGTTTTTTGCGAGCTTCCTCGCTGTAAAAAATTTGTTTGCTCATATTTATTCTAAAATTGCCAAAATCTCCTCCTCTTTGGCAATTAAATATTCTTTATCTTCAATTTTTATTTCATTGGGACCATATTTTGTAAATAACACTTTGTCCCCTGGTTTTACATCCATTGGTATTACGTTCCCAGAATTATTTTTCTTGCCGGGCCCAACCGCAATAACCCTGCCCTGTTCAGGACTTTCTTTCTCTGCTGTTTCTGGAAGTAAAATCCCGCTTTTGGTCTTTTCTTCCTTTTTCATTGGTTCAATAAGAATATGGTCTGCTAACGGCTTAATGGTCATAATTATAATAAATCCCAAATCCTAATGACCAATGACCAACCAAATCTCAATTTCCTAAATCCCAAACATTTGGGCATTAGAGTTTAGGGCTTGGTTGGGCATTGGGATTTGGTCATTGGGGCTTTTAATTATTACTTCTCTATCTTAAACAAAACAAAATATTTGTCAAGAAGATAAATTTATGATAATCTAAGCGTGCGGGACTCGCACCCTCAAGAAATGGAAACACAAGATTTAAATTTTGAAAAAAAGAAAAAATATGAACGCATTAAAGATTCGTCTTGGTTTATTTTGACTATTGCTTTTTTAGTAGCTTTTTTAGGCATTGCCATTTTAAGCTGGCAATATCATAAAATAGCAGAAAAAGAAATTTTCTCTTTAAAACAAACTATGGAACAAAATTTAGCAGAAGATTTATTAGAAAAATTTATGGCATACAGAATTGAAAAGAATGAAAACCAAGCCATGCTTTACCTTACAGAAAATGCAATGGAACAAAAAAATCAAGAAAAATTTTTATTAATAAATAATTTTAAAAGTTTTGAGATATTAAAAACTGAAAAAAAAGATGAAACAAATTATAAATCTACAGTAAAAATCCAAGAAGAAAACGAAAACTATGAAATAATTGAAATAATAATTATAACTAAAATTTTAGAGTTGGATAAATATTACATAGATTCAATAGAAATAGCCGGATAGATTGATGATTAACAAAAAAACAAAGAAAAATTGCTTATTTATAATTTTTTTAACCCTGTCAATCGGGTTTTTTGTTTTTTTAATTTTAACAATGCCTGGCAATGAAATTTTTGTAGAGAAGAAAAACAATCAAACTGCTTCTGTTGCTGATACTATTAAAGAGCGAGAAGAAGAATTAAGACAGTTAAGGGATTTTGAAACAGAAAAAAAGCAGGAATTCATTTCTCAAAAAACAGATTTTTTAGAAATCCATCTCCAAGAAATGAAAGCCAGAATTTATAAACAAGGTATTTTAGAAAAAGAAATTTCTATTTTAGCAAAAGGAGATCCTGAATTTTGGGGTGGTGTTCCCTCTGGTCTCTATCAAGTAATTTCTGGCTATAAAAAGGCCTTTTCAAATATCGCCAAAGTTTATATGCCCTGGAGTATTAATTTCTACGCTAAGTATTATCTCCACGGTGAACCCTTTTATTCTAATGGCCAACCAACTGAATTCGATTATACCGGCGGCTGCGTTAGATTCTCTGATGAAGACGCGGAATTCATTTATAACGCTACAGAAATAGAAATGCCTGTTTTAATAATTGATAAAGAAAATAATGGCTACAAATATGACTCTTGGAAAAAAACAAAATCAATACCAGAATTATCTGCTCAATCCTGGCTGATAGCTGACCTTGATAATGATTATGTTTTGGCTGAAAAAAATCCTGAAGAAATACTACCAATTGCTTCTTTAACTAAATTAATGGCTGCTGTAGTTGTTATTGAAAATAATGATTTAAGAAAATCAATTTGGGTTAATAAAGAAATGTTAAATGCCTACGGCTCTACTCCAGGATTAGAAGCTGGACAAAAATATAATTTGGTTGAACTGCTCCATCCTCTTTTAATTCAGTCGTCTAATGATGCCGCTGAAATCTTAACTTATTTTTCAGGAAGAGAAAAAACTATCAGATTAATGAATGAAAAGACAAAAATGATTGGCATGGAAAACACTTTTTATGAGGATCCAAGTGGTTTAAGTGAAAAAAATGTTTCTACTGTTAAAGACCTTTTCTATTTAGGCAATTATATTTTTAATACCAGGCCTCTTCTTTTAAAAATAAGCAAAGGGGAAATTATTGAGACCTTTAGTTCGGTTTGTTTTCAAGATCTGCATAATAAAAATATTTTTCCAGAAAGCCAGGATTTTTTAGGCGGCAAGACCGGCTTTATTTTAGAGTCAAAATACACTGGTATGTTTTTATTTGAATTACCTTTACCAGACAACACTTCACACAATATTATAATTGTTCTTTTAAAGTCCGATGATCTCAAAGACGATGTCCAAAAAATCCTCTTCTGGTGGCTTGAAGAAAATTATCTTGAATAGCTTACGGGGTTTACTTTTATTATAATATCTGATATTATGATTATAGTGTTTAGAGAGCTAATTCTGAAAATTATTGCTGGAATAATAGGAATCTGGTTAGCTGCTCAATTTGTTCCTGGAGTAGAAATCACAGATTCCTGGCAGACCCTGATATGGGCTGGTTTAGTTTTAGGTCTGATAAATTATTTTATTAAGCCAGTTTTAAATCTTATTACCCTGCCCTTGCGGATAATAACTCTTGGCTTATTTAGTTTAGTAATTAATATGGGCATAATTTGGCTCATAGATATTCTCTTTCCAGAAATAATTATCTCTGGTATTGCTGCTCTTTTCTGGGCAACCTTGATTGTGTGGTTGTTAAGTCTAATCATTCCAAAACTTATTCCTAAAAAGAAAATAATTGTAGAAGAATAAATATGAAAGAATTTTTTCCTTTTATACAAATCATCATTGCAGTATTACTGATTGTCCTCATTCTCTTTCAGCAAAGAGGAACTGCTTTAGGTTCTGCTTTTGGAGGCGGAGGCAGCAGCGGTGGCTCAGGATTTTACGCTACCAGACGAGGTATTCAGCAAAAAATATATTGGGTTACTATTATCTTAGGAATACTTTTTATTGGGTTATCTCTTCTGACCCTGGTTTTCTAATTTTTAATAATGAGTCCTAAAAACTTCTCATTAGAAAATTTGAGGTCTAGCTTTAAATTTTCTAAGCAAAAATGGCCTTCGTTTGGCCAATGGAAGCAAATATTTAAAGTTCTTGATAAAAAAGAAAAAAAATGGTTTCTCGGTTTTTTTGTTTTATTTCTCTTTTCTGCTCTTTTTCTTTCTACCAACTTTTATTTTAAACACACTGAAATCGTCCCTAAAAAAGGAGGAACCTATATTGAGGGAGTTGTTGGCCAACCCAGACACATCAATCCTATTTATGCCACTTCCAATGATACAGACAGGGATTTAACAGAATTATTATTTTCTGGATTGATGAAATACAATAATAAAGGTGAGATTGTTCCAGACCTGGCTAAAAGCTACAAAACAGAAGACGAAGGCAGAACATACAGCTTTTATTTAAAAGAAGACATTCTTTGGTCAGACGGCCAAAAATTTTCTGTTGATGACATAGTTTTTACTATTAAAGTAATCCAGAACTCTGATTACGAAAGTGATCTTCGGACAAATTGGCTGGGAGTAGAAGTAGAAAAAATATCAGATGAGGCAGTTAAATTCAAATTAGAAAAACCATACAGCGGTTTTTTAGAGCGTTTGACTTTGAAAATTCTGCCTTCTCATATCTGGCAGGATATTTCTCCTGAAAACTTTACCAAGACCTATTACAATCTTCAGCCAATAACTTGCGGTCTGTATAAGATAGAAAAAATAAATCAAGATAAAAAAACCGGTATTGTAGAATCCTTAATTTTAGAAAGAGATCCTCATTATTTTAATAAAGAACCCTATATCTCTAAAATTATTTTTTATTTTTTTGAAAAAGAAGAAGAAGTCTTTAAAGCCGCCCAATCAGGAAAAATAAAAGGGTTTTCCTTGAACTCTTTTGATTACCCCCCACCACTTTTGGCTTGCCAAAAGTGGTGGGGGGCTGAACATAGATTTACTCTGCCAAGATATTTTGCTGTATTCTTCAATCCTGATAAATCAAAAATTTTAGATGATAAAAATATCAGACAGGCATTGAATTACGGAACTAACAAAAAAGAAATTATTGAAAAAGTGCTTTTAGGCAAAGGAGAAACAGTAAATTCCCCTATTTTGCCGGAAATCTTTAGCTATCAATTGCCTTCTGAAATTTACGAATATGATTTAGAAAAAGCAAAAGAAATTTTAGAGGAACAGGGATTTAAAGAAACAGAAAGAGGTCTAAGGGAAAAAACTGTTAAAAAAGAACTGGCTTTTACATTTAAAAGCCGGCTAACAACCGGCTCAAAAAACAAAGAAGTGGAAGAGCTTCAAAAATGCTTAGCCAATCCGCCAGGTGGCGGACCAGAAATTTACCCAGAAGGAGAAACAACCGGCTATTTCGGCTCAAAAACAAAAGAAGCAGTGATTAAATTCCAGGAAAAATACAAGGAAGATATTTTAGAGCCCTGGGGATATGAAAAAGGAACTGGGACAGTAGGAAAAACCACCCGTGAAAAACTTAACGAACTTTGCTTTGGCGACCCTTACGAGACAATACAATTAAAATTTTCCTTAGTAACAGTTGAAGACCCTGTTCTTAAAAAAGTGGCTGAATTATTAAAAGAACAATGGCAAAAAATAGGAGCAAAAATTGAGGTCCAAACTTATTCCGTTTCAGAGCTTCAGTTTAATTTTATAAAACCAAGAGAATATGAGTCCTTATTATTCGGCGAGGTATTGGGAATTGTTCCTGACCCATATCCGTTTTGGCATTCCTTGCAAAAAATAGATCCAGGATTGAATTTAGCTATATATGAAAACAAAAAAACAGATAAATTATTAGAAGAAGCCAGACAAACAGAAGATAGCAATTTAAGAAAAGAAAAACTACAAAAATTTCAAGACCTTTTAATCCAAGATGCTCCCTGTGTTTTCTTATACAGCCCTAATTATATTTACTTCGTTTCTGATGAGATAAAAGGAATAAGCAAAGGAATAATTGCTGACCCTTCAAAAAGATTTAATGAAATTGAAGATTGGTATATAAGAACCTCTCGTCGCTTCGCTCCTCGAGAACCTTGATTACTTCGTAATTTAAGACAAAAAGGACATGGAAATAAGATATTTAGATGATATGAAATCTGTTCTCTATGACCAAAAATGGGCGAAAAATGCTCCGAATTTTGAGCTTTATTATATGCACCGCGGCTTGAAGAAAAAAGGCGAATTAAGATATGATATTACTATAATTCCTTCTCGGATGCTGGGAAAAGAATTTGTAAAAACCAAAGGGCATTATCATATTGGAAAATTTCAAGAATTGTATAAAGTTTTAGAAGGACAAGCTATTTTTCTGATGCAAAAAGGGAAAAATATCGTTGAAGATGTTTGCATTATTAAAGCGAAAAAAAATGAGATTGTTATTATTCCTTCAAATTATGGCCATATTACGATTAACCCGTCAAAAAAAACCCTAAAAATGGCTAACTGGATCTCTAAAAGATGTAAAAGTGATTATAAACCAATTGAAAAAATGAAAGGAGCAGGATATTTTTACACTAAAACCGGCTGGATAAAAAACAAAAACTATAAAAAAATTACAAAATTGCGATTTGAAAAACCTCTCAAAAAAATACCAAAAAATTTAGATTTTTTGGAAGGTTAAGCGGGCGTGGCGGAACAGAAGACGCGCAGCGTTCAGGACGCTGTAGCCGAAAGGCTGTGGGGGTGCAAATCCTCTCGCCCGCACCAATAAACCAAATTTCTAATTTTATAATTTTTAATTTTATAAATAAGAACCTTTCACTTTGTTCAAGAACCTTGATTACTTCGTAATTAAATCCTAATTTGTAAAAATTAAGACATTAAAAATTATTTGAAAATTAGAAAATTAAAAATTAAAAATTTTAAGCATGTATAATCCTCAACAACAAATAACAAACAACTTACGGATAATACCTCTTGGTGGTCTCGGCGAGGTTGGTCGGAATATGGCGGTCTTAGAATACAAAGGCCAGATTTTGATTATTGACATAGGTTTCAGAATGCCAGAAGAAGATATGCATGGCATTGATTATATTATTCCTAATATTGGTTATCTCAGGGGCAAGGAAAAAAACATTTTAGGGGTGGTTTTCACCCACGGGCATTATGACCATATCGGCGCTGTCCCATATATTATTGGAAAAATCGGCAATCCTCCTTTATTTGCCTCTGCTTTGACCCAAGGCATAATTTTAAGAAGACAGGAAGATTTTCCCAGACAGCCGAAGTTAGATATAGAAGAAGTGAAAGATGGAAGCAAAATAACGCTTGGCCCTTTCAGAATTGAATTTTTTAGAATGAACCATAATATCCCGGATAATTTAGGATTATTCATTCAAACACCAGTAGGAAATATCTTACATACCTCTGATTTTAAATTTGATAATTCTCCAGTAAATGACCTGCCTACTGATTTTAAAAAACTTAGAGAACTTTCTCAAAGAAAAATTTTATTACTAATGTCTGACTCCACTGGGGCTGAAGAAGAAGGCCATTCTCTTTCAGAAAGAGAAATTCAAAAAAATCTGGAGGAAATTTTTATAAAAGCAAAAGGTAGAATTATTGCTGCTACTTTTGCTTCTTTAATTAACCGAATCCAGCAAATAATCAGTTTATCAGAAAAATACAACAGAAAAGTAATTGTAGAAGGATACTCAATGAAAACCAACGTAGAAATTTGTAAGATACTCGGCTATATCAAAACAAAAAAAGGCACTATAGTTCCAGCCAAAGAAATCAAAAATTTAGCTGACTCCCAAATAACTTTTCTTTGTACCGGCGCTCAAGGCGAAGAATCATCTGCTTTAATGAAAATAACTAATGGTGAACATCGCTTTCTAAAATTTAAAAAGGGGGACACTGTAATTTTTTCTTCCTCAATTATTCCTGGCAATGAACGAACTGTCCAAATTCTTAAAGACGACATCTTGAGGCAAGGGACAAAGGTTTTCCATTACAAAATGATGGATATTCATGCCGGCGGCCATGCCCAGCAAAGCGAATTAAAAGAAATGTTCCAAATTATGAAGCCGAAGTTTTTTATGCCTATCCATGGTCAATACTCTATGCTGGTCAATCATGCTGAAATTGCTCGGTCATTAGGAATTCCAGAAAAAAATATAGTAGTAGCGGAAAATGGCCAGATAATTAATTTAAGCCAGGAAAAGATTTTTATTAAAAAAGATAACATACCTTCAAATTATATCATGGTTGATGGATTAGGTATCGGTGATGTCGGTGAAATTGTTTTAAGAGACAGACGAGTATTATCCCAAGACGGAATGTTTGTGATTGTGGCAATCGTTGACAAAAAAACCGGAAAAGTTAAGTCCTCTCCAGATATTATATCAAGAGGTTTTGTCTACTTAAGAGAATCAAAACCATTGCTGGCTGAAACAAGAAAAAGAGTAATTACTATCATCAATAAAGCTATTGCTTCTGAAAAAACAATCAATTGGGCAAACCTTAAAGAAGAAGTGCGAAAAAAAATAGGTGAATTTTTGTTCACTAAAACACAACGCCGGCCTATGGTTCTACCAGTAATTATTGAAGTTTAGAAATTAAAAGGGACTAAAGCCGGACTTTAGTCCTTGACCCACTTATTGTAAAATGATATGATTGTTTTACTATGAAATTATATGAATTAACATATCTAATAGAGCCGGGAATTGATGAAAAGGAATTAGAGACATTATCTGAAAAAATAAAATCCTTCATTATAGAAAAAGGAGGAATTTTGGGGAAAGAAACTGCTGCTATTAAAAAAAAATTGGGTTCTCAAATTAAAAAGAAGTCAGTGGCTTATCTTAAAAACCTGGATTTTCAATTAGAACCGGAAAAAATCAAGGAAATCAAAAAAGAAATTGAATCAGAAAAGAATATTCTCCGTTTTATTTTTCTTAGCAAGGCATTAGCAAGGACTAAACCATCAATAAAAACTTCTCCTAAAACTGGCCTCCAACCTCCTTTGGTTCAAAAAGAAGAAAAAGTAAAAAAAGTTGAGCTAAAGGAAATTGAGAAAAAACTTGAAGAAATATTAGAATAATATGAATCTTAATAAAGTTTTTCTTATCGGTAATTTAACTTCTGACCCTGAATTAAGAACCACACCTTCAGGCCAATCTGTTTGTAATTTTCGCATGGCTACTAACCGTATTTGGAATGACAGAGATAGCGGACAGCAGCAGCAAAAAACAGAATACCATAGTATAGTAGCTTGGCGCAGATTAGCAGAAATTGCCTCCCAGTTTTTGAACAAGGGAAGTTTAGTCCTTATTGAAGGACGACTGGAAACAAGAAATTGGCAGGATCCTGCCGGCAACAAACGTTATCGGACGGAAATAATTGCTGAAAGAATGCAGTTAGGTCCCAAAGGTTTTTCTAAACAAGGATTTAAACCATCAGCTCCTGCTCCTTCTCCAGAAGAAGAGCAAAAACCTTCAGAAGCCCAAGAGGAAATCCCAATTATAGAAGAAGATACTGGTCCGATAAATAAAGAAGAAAACAAAGATTCTTCTAATCAAAATCCTCAAGACCCTCAAGCGCAAGAGAAGAAAAAAATAGTTGAGCCCCCGGAACCTGATGAGATAGATGTAAAGGAGATACCTTTTTAAGTTAAAAGTTCAAAGTTAAAAGTTAAAGTTTTAAGTTAAAAGTTATTGAAAAATTGCTTTTTCAATTTTTAACTTTTCACTTTTAATTTTTAACTTGAGCGTTAGCGAACGTGGACTGTTACTTTTGTAGAAAAAATATAAAAGAAATTGATTTTAAGGAGACAGAAGTACTCCGGAGATTTATTTCTGGCTTAGGCAAGATAAGACCTAGAAAAAAGACCGGATTATGTGCTTCTCACCAACGAAAACTAAGCCGGGCAGTTAAAAGAGCCCGTCATTTAGGATTACTCTCTGCTGTTGAAAAGTAGATATTAGATGTTGGATACTAGATGTTAGATATTAGATATTAGTCAATTAAAAAAAATTGCGGCTCTGCCGCAATTTTTTGATTAGGAAAGTTGAAACTTATTAAGAACCTGCTCACTTCGCTCGCAGAACCTTGATTCCTTCGGAATTAAGAACCTGCTCACTTCGCTCGCAGAACCTTGATTCCTTCGGAATTAAGAACCTGCTCACTTCGCTCGCAGAACCTTGATTCCTTCGGAATTAGTAAGCTAAAATTAGACTGACCGCCACAACAAAGGCCAAAACAATAACTATGGTTCCTGTTTTTGTAGAGATTTTTTTATTAAGAGACATAGAATAATATTTTAATTAACATAATTACTCCGACCTTTTTATTGGTTTTTAATGATTGCTTTTTCTATTTTTTTAACTAGTTCTGGGTTTTCTTTTAAAAAAGTTCGAGCCGCCTCTAATCCTATTCCAAGCTTTGTCTCTTCAAAACTATAAGTGTTTCCTGATTTTTTAATAATCTCCTGCTTTAGGCCAGCATTTAATAAATCAGAAAATTTAGAAATTCCTTCAGCATAATAAATATCAAACTCCACTGTTTTAAAGGGAGCAGCTACTTTATTTTTAACTATTTTTGCTCTAATTCGAGAACCGACAATTTCATCTTTTTGTTTTATCTGGGCAATTCTTTTTAGGTTTATTCTTACAGAAGAATAAAATTTCAAAGCCAAGCCGCCCGGCGTTGTTTCTGGGTTGCCCCAGCTGATGCCGATTTTCATTCTTGTTTGATTCAAAAAAATAACAACTGTTTTTGTTTTAGAAATAATTCCTGACAACTTTCGGAGAGCTTGCGACATCAGACGGGCTTGAAGACCAATTTGAAATTCTCCCACTTCGCCAGCAATTTCTGCTTTAGGAGTTAAAGCAGCAACTGAATCAATTACAATAACATCAATATTGCCTGATCTAACTAATGTTTCTACAATTTGGAGCGCCTGCTCTCCGGAATCCGGTTGAGAGATTAAAAGGTTGTCAACATTTACTCCAATTTTTTTAGCATAGTCAGGATCCATAGCATGTTCGGCATCAATAAAAGCACCCACTCCTCCTCTTTTTTGGGCTTCAGCCAAAATATGCAGTGCCAATGAGGTTTTTCCCGTTGCCTCACCGCCATAAATCTCGATTACTCTTCCTCGGGGAACACCACCTACACCCAAAGCCATATCTAAAGAAATTGAACCAGTAGGAATAACATCAACATCCACGGCTTCTATGTCTTTTAATTTCATAATCGCACCTTCGCCAAACCGTTGTTTAATCTCATCAACTGCTTCTTCTAAATCCCCCTCTTTCTCTTTTTTTGTTTCTTTTGGTTTAATCATGTTTATTTTATAATACTATTCTTTTTATTGTTCGTCAAAAAATCCTAACGAGCAAATTCTAACTTTTAGTGAAAAGTTAAAAGTGAAAAATGAAAAGTTAAAATTTTAAGTTAAAAGTTTAATTTATTAAATTTTTTCTTGAATTCTAACTTTTAACTTTTAATTGTGACTTTTAACTTCTAACTTTCTACTTTTAACTTATGATATCGGTCATTGGTCATTGGTCATTGGTCATTGGGATTTGAGATTTGATCGTTTTCTCTAATGTATACTTCCCTGGGCTTTGCTCCTTCTGCTGGTCCAACCACCCCTCTTTCCTCTAAGGTATCTACCAACCGGGCAGCCCGGGCATAACCAAGCCGCAATCTCCGCTGGAGCAAAGAAGCAGAGGCCTTTTTTGACTCAATAACTATTCTCTTTGCTTCCTCATAAAGAGGATCTTCAGTATAAAAACTTTCTTCTTTTTCCAGGACTTCTTCTAAAGGGCTCACTAAATTGGTCTCTGATATTTTTGAGCTACCTTCAGAAATTTCTTTTTCAACTTTCTCTTTTTCTTCTAAGTCATCGCTTGATGGAGCTTCGCTTTTTTTTAACCAATTACTTACCTTTCTAATTTCTTTTTCGGAAATATAAGCATTCTGAATTCTTCTTGGCTTAACAATTTCGGCAGAAATAAAGAGCATATCTCCAGCACCCAAAAGTTTTTCTGCCCCAGCCATATCTAAAATGGTCCGTGAATCCACCTGGGAAGCAACCTGAAAAGCAATCCGACTGGTAATATTGGCTTTAATAAGACCAGTGATTACTTCTACTGACGGTCTTTGAGTAGCTACAATTAAATGAATGCCTACTGCCCGGGACATCTGGGCTAAACGGACAATTCCGGCTTCCACATCTCTTCCACGAGCAGCCATTACATCAGCTAATTCATCAATAATCAAAACAATATAAGGCAAAGGTTCTAAAATCTTTTCTTCTGGTTTGGAATCTTGTGCTTGGGACCTGGAATTTCTGGCTATAATCTCATTATAGCCAGTTATATCTCTTGCCTTTATTTCAGATAAAAGGTCAAATCTCCTTTCCATTTCTGTAATCAGCCATTTCAAAACATTAACTGTTTTTTGAGGAGTTAAAATCACTGGAGACAGAAAATGAGGTAGGCCGTTATAGACGGAAAATTCTACCCTTTTGGGATCAACTAAAATAAATCTTAAACTTTCCGGAGAATTGTGATAAAGCAAACTGATAATAATATTGTTAAGACAAATAGTTTTTCCACTGCCAGTGCTTCCAGCCACTAAAAGATGGGGCATTTTGCCTAAATCAGCAAAAACCGGATTACCAGCCACATCTCTTCCTAAAGTAAAAATGAGTTTAGAAGAAAAATCCTGAAACTCTGGCTGTTCTAATAAATTTCTTAATCCTACTCTGGCCCTGCCTCTATTGGGCAGTTCAATCCCTACCAATGACCGGCCAGGAATAGGAGCTTCAATTCTGATGGGATGGGCAGCTAAAGCTAAGGATAAATCACTATTTAAAGCAGTTATTTTTGACAATTTTACTCCTTCTGCTGGTTTAAAAGTATATTGAGTAACCGTTGGCCCGATATTCACTTCTGACATTTCTACCGCAACATCAAAATTTTGAAGAGTTCTCTTAATGATGGCGGAATTGACTTTAGTGTCTCCAGAAGTAGGAGAACCCTCGTCTTTGGCTAATAAATTTAAGGGCGGCGGCTGGTAGATTTCTCCTGGAAAAGCAGCAAAAGATTTTGTTTCTAATTTAAAAATAGAAGAATTCTTTCTTTCTCTCTCTGGCATAGAAACTTCAAATTTTTCTTGGACTAACTCAGGTTTAGATTCTTTTTTCTTTAGAATGCTATTAATTATTGATTTTTCTCCCTCGCCCTCCGGAGCTTTAGCGAAGGAGGGTTCTTTTTCTTTTTCCAAAATTTCTTTCTCTTTTTTGATAAGACGAGGACTGATTTGCCAAAGAATCAACCCGCCAATAATAATTACTGCTATGAATATAATAGTTGTCCCTAAAACGCCAAATGCTTTCACCAAAGGAACTGATGTTAAATAACCCAGCCATCCTCCTTGTTTTACTTCCTCGTCTAAACTCAAAATTCCAAAAACCCCAGATACGCTTATAATTAAAATAATGATCCCGAAAAAAATAGCTAATTTATTCTTTTTGGTTTTCATTTCTGGCTCATATTTCTGTTTAAAAAAAACTATGCCTCCTAAAACAAAAAGTAAAGGTAGCAGAAAAAGCGCCTTGCCAATCAATAAGTCAGAAAGCTCCATAAAAACTCTGCCTGCTTTGCCAAATAAATTAAAGAAAGAAAGAGAGACAATTACTGCTCCGAAGAACATTAAAACCCCATAGATTTTTCTCTTGGTTTCTTCAAGTAAATCAAGCCGAAAAAGAGGCCTCCTTTTCCTTTCTATCGCGGTTTTTTTATTCTTTTTGTGTTTCTTTTTTTTAGCCATAATATCATCTGTAGTTTATTTTATCACAAAAACCAAATTTCTACAAAAAAACGACTATGGTTTTACAGCCGTCTTCATTAAAGATTAAATCTGTCACAAATCAGTACGATCGTTCTATTTTGTGACAGTTTAAAGATCGCTCCTATTTCTTAAAGCCTGTGCCGGCCGGGATTAGTTTGCCGATAATAACATTTTCTTTCAGTCCCTTTAATTTATCTTTTTTGCCCTCTAAAGATGCTTTGATTAAAACTCGTGATGTTTCCTGAAAAGAAGCAGCAGACAAGAAACTGTCTGTGGTCAAAGACACTTTTGAAATTCCAAGTAAGACCTGCTGGGTCTTGATTGGTTTTTTCCCCTCTTTTTTGAGACGAGCATTTTCTTCAGCCACTTCTGCCTGCTCTAAAATTTCTCCTTTAAATAAGAAACTCTCTCCTGGATCTTTAATTTTTAAGCGGGAGAACATCTGGCGGACAATGATTTCAATGTGTTTATCATGAATAACTGCTCCTTGGGAAGCGTAAATGTTCTGAATCTCTTTGACAATATAGCGCTGGGTCTCTTTAAGTCCAACTAATTTAAATAATTCTCTTAAGTCTAAACTTCCTTCGCAAAGCTGCTCTCCTTTTTCAATATTTTCTCCGACTTTTACCCAGACAGCTCTTTTTCCCGGAAGCTTGTATTCAACAACTTCAGATTCTTCTTTCTTCGTTTTCAATTTTGGGTTTTGGGATTTGGGATTTGTTTGGGATTTGGGATTTGGGATTTGGGATTTTACTCTAATTATCCCTTCTGGCGTTATATCGGTTACTTTCCCATCTACTGAAGAAACTAATGCTTTTCCCGAAGGAACCCGGGATTCAAAAACTTCCTCTACTCGAGGCAGGCCCTGGGTGATGTCGCCAGCGCTTGCTACTCCGCCAGTATGAAAAGTCCTCATAGTAAGCTGGGTGCCCGGCTCTCCAATGGCCTGGGCAGCTACAATTCCTACGGCCTGTCCTGTCTTGACTAATTTGTTTTTACCAAGATCCCAGCCATAACATTTTCGGCAAATTCCTCTTTTTGACCTACAGCTCACTGGAGAACGGACACTTAATTTTTCAATTCCGGCATCAATAATTTCTTTCGCTTTTTCTTGATTAATAATCTCTTCTGTCTTTACGATAGTTTTGCTTTTGTCTTTTGATTTAAGACCTGGGACTTTGATATCTTCCAGGGCCACCCTTCCAATAATTTTAAAAAGGAAATCTTGATTGGATTCATCAGCGTCTTTTTTAAAAACAGTAATTCCTGTTTTATCTTTACAATCTTCCTCTGTTATTATTACTTCATGAGCTACATCAATCAACCGTCTGGTAAGATATCCAGCTGTAGAAGTTCGCAGAGCAGTATCAGTTGTTCCTTTTCTGGCTCCATGAGTAGAAATAAAATACTCTAAAGCATTAAAACCTTCTTTAAAAGAACTCTTCACCGGCAATTCAATAATTTGACCAGCCGGGTTAATGACTAAACCTTTCATACCAGACATCTGAACCGGCTGAGCCCAAGAACCCCTGGCTCCAGAATCAACGATAGAGAAAACCGAGCCCAAGGGAGGCAGGGCCTGGGGAACCAGTTTTTCTATCTGAGATTTAGTTTTTTGCCAAACCTCAATGGTTTTAGCCACTCTTTCTTCTTTAGACAACAATCCTTTTTTATAGTGTTTATATATTGTTTCTACATCTTTTTCCGCTTCTTTTACCAGGGTTTTCTTTTCTTTAGGAACAATTAAATCATCCATCCCCCAAGTAATACCAGACAAGGTTGAATAATTAAAACCCAAGTCCTTAATTTTATCAAGACAACGTCCAACGGTCTCATTATCGTAGCTTTCAATAATATTATTAACTATTTTTTCTATTTTTTTTGCATTCACTCCCTCATTAACAAAAGGATAATTATCCGGAAGAGTTATGTTGAAAAGAATTCTTCCTACCGATGTTTCTTTTAATTCTCCTTCTTTGAATCTTACTTTTATTTTCGCCCTTAAATCCACTAAGCCGGTATCTTTAGCTAAAATTGCTTCATTTTTAGAACCGAATATCTTGCCCTGGCCAAGAGCATCTTCCTTTATTTTAGTAATCCAATAACAGCCAAGAACAATATCCTTATTGGGTGTAGATACCGAGGTTCCGGTAGCTGGTTTTAATAAATTAACAGTAGAAAGCATCAATTCTCTGGCTTCTTTTTGCGACTCATCTGAAAGAGGTAAATGAACTGCCATCTGGTCTCCGTCAAAATCAGCATTAAAGGCGCCGCAAACCAAAGGATGAATTCTAATTGCCTCGCCTTCAATAAGAACAGGTTGGAAGGCCTGAATTCCTAAGCGATGCAAAGTAGGCGCTCGGTTTAATAAAACCAATTTATCTTTGACAACCTCTTCTAAAATAGCCCAGACATCATCTGTTTCATCTTCAATAAGCCGGCTTGCCCCCCTGACATTGTAAGCTAATTCTTTATCTAAAATGCCTTTAATAACAAACGGTTTAAAAAGTTCCAGAGCCATTTTTTTAGGCAAACCACACTGGTTGAGTTTTAAGTCCGGCCCAACCACAATCACTGACCTGCCGGAATAATCTACTCTTTTTCCTAAAAGATTTTGTCTAAACCTGCCTTGCTTTCCTTTAAGCATATCGGCCAAGGATTTTAAAAGCCGCTGACCACCGGTAGTTGCCTGAGTCATTGTTCCTTTTCTCATTGTATTATCTATCAAAGCATCTACTGCTTCCTGAAGCATTCTTTTTTCGTTCCTAACAATAACTTCCGGAGCATTAATTTCTAAAAGATATTTTAAGCGATTATTTCTATTAATTACTCTTCGATAAAGGTCATTTAAATCAGAAGAAGCATATCTCCCTCCGTCTAACTGAACCATTGGTCTTAAATCCGGAGGCAAAACAGGAAGAACTGTTGAAAACATCCATTCAGGACGGATATCTGCTTCTAACATTTTTTGGAGCATTCTTAATCTTCTCAAAAATTTTCTCCGCAACAGCAAAGAGCTTTCTTTTTTTTCTCTGGGATCATCTTTTTTTTCTCTATCTTTTTCGGAACTATCTATACTGCCTTCTTTTGACTTTATCTTTTGAGGATTAGAGAGCATCAAAGATTTGTATTCTTTCTCCAGTTCTTTCACTATTTTCTTTAAATCAATCTCCTCAAAAATTTTTCTTAATGTTTCTGCCCCGGTACCGGCTTTAAAAATTTGGCCATATTTTAGAGAAAGATTATGATAATCAATTTCAGAAATAATCTTCAGGGGCTTCAGACCTAAAACTTCCTCTCTTGCCCTATCCTTAGCTATCTTTAACTCTTCTTTTTTAACTTTTAACTTTTCACTTTTAACTTTTAACTTTTGTTGGTATTCTTTATCAATTTCCTCTAAGACCTTTTTCTTTGCTTCCTCATCAACTTCTGTAATGATATAGGAAGCGAAATATATCACTTTTTCCAACTGCTGGACAGGAATATTTAAAACCGTTCCTATCCTGGAAGGAACTCCTCTTAAAAACCAGATGTGAGAAACCGGACAAGCTAATGCTATATGACCCATTCTTTCTCTTCTTACTGATGACTTGGTCACTTCTACTCCACATTTATCGCAAACCACTCCTTTGTAACGAATTCTTTTATACTTTCCACAATAACATTCATAGTCCTTTTGAGGACCAAAAATTCTCTCGCAAAAAAGACCGTCCTTTTCCGCTCTTTGAGTCCGGTAATTTATTGTTTCTGGTTTGGTTATCTCACCATGAGACCATTTCAAAATCTCCTCTGGCGAAGCCACTTTTATGATAATTGATTCTAAATCAGCAACATGCATAGTAATTAATTTTTAATTTTGTAATTTTTAAATAATTTTTAATGTCTAAATTTTTAAACAAGAATAGAAAAAACAAAAAAGTTTAAAAATTAAAAATTAGGATTTAATTACGAAGTAATCAAGGTTCTTGAACAAAGCGAAAGGTTCTTATTTATAAAATTAAAAATTAGAAAATTAGAAATTTTATTCCTCTTCCTCTGGTTTTTCTTTTATCTCTATATTAAGCCCCAGAGATTTTAATTCTAAAACCAAAAGGTTAAAAGAAGCCGGAATATTGGGATTTCTAATTTTCTCTCCTTTTAAAATTGCCTCATAAGCATTAGCCCTGCCCGTGACATCGTCTGATTTTATGGTCAACATTTCCTGTAAAATATGAGCAGAACCATAGCCCTCTAATGCCCAAACTTCCATCTCCCCAAATCTCTGTCCGCCAAATTGGGCTTTTCCGCCTAATGGCTGCTGGGTAATCAAAGAATAAGGACCGATAGAACGCATGTGGATTTTGTCTTCCACCATATGAATTAATTTCATTAAATAAGAATAGCCAACCGTAATTTTCTCTGGAAAAGGAAAGCCGTTTCTTCCGTCAAATAATTTAAGTTTTCCATTTTCGGGAAGACCGGCTTTTTTAAACTCTCCTTTAATATCTTCTTCATTGGCTCCAGCTAAAGAAGGAGTAACCGCTAAATAATTCAATTTTTTAGCCACTAATCCTAAATGGGTTTCCAGTATCTGTCCAATATTCATTCGCGAAGCAACCCCTAAGGGATTTAAAATAACATCAATAGAAGTACCGTCTTCAAGAAAAGGCATTTCTTCTTCTGGCATAACTTTAGAAATTACGCCCTTGTTTCCATGTCTTCCGGAAAGCTTATCCCCTGCTCCAATTTTGCGAATTTCGGCAACTTCTACCTGAATTCTCTTTATAATTCCCGGCTCTAATTTATCTCCTTTTTCTCTGTCAAAAATTTTCACTTCTACCACTCTTCCTTTTTTACCATGTTCCATCCGTAAAGAGCTGTCTTTGACTTCTTTGGCTTTCTCTCCAAAAATTGCTCTCAATAATCTTTCTTCCGGTGTTAAATCTACTTCTCCTTTGGGAGAAATTTTTCCGACTAAAATATCATTGGGACTAACATCAGCTCCAAGCCGAACTATTCCTTCTTCATCTAAATCCTTTAGTTTTTCTAAACCGACATTGGGAATATCTGAAGTAGTAATTTCCGGACCTAACTTTGTTTCCCTGACGTCGCAGATAAAACTTTCAATATGGATAGAAGTAAAGTAATCATTTTTTACCAATCTTTCTGAAATAATAATGGCATCCTCATAGTTCCCTCCTCTCCAGGGCATAAAAGCTACTAAAACGTTTTGACCCAATGCCAAATATCCTCTATTAATAGAACCGCCGTCAGCCAAAATATCTCCCCTTTTTACTCTTTGTCCTTTTTCAATAACTGGCTTTTGATGTAAGCAAGTATATTGATTAGTTCGGATAAATGTCCGTAAATCATATGTTTTTGGTTTCCCGCTTTTTGGTTTTAAAGTTATATGGCAAGCGTCTACTTCTGTTATTATTCCTTCTTCTTCTGCTACTACTGCCTGTCCTGAATCCTTGGCTACTTTCTCTTCCAAACCAGTAGCAACCAGAGGTAGTTCCGGCTTCACTAAGGGAACTGACTGCCTCTGCATATTAGAACCCATTAATGCCCGGTTAGCATCATCGTTTTGTAAAAATGGAATAAGAGAAGTGGCCACAGAAATGGACTGCTGGGGAGAGACATCAATAAAATCAATTCTTTCTTTCTTAATTTCGCCCGGCTGTCCCTGAATTCTCGCCTCAACTATTTGGGGGATAATATTGCCTTTTTCGTCAATAGGCACTCCGGCATGAGCAATGTTAAATTTTTCCTCCTCATAAGCAGTAAGAAAATGAAGTTCTGAACTAACTTTGCCTTTTTTTATTTTAAAATAAGGGGTTTCAATAAAACCATAAGGATTAATCCTGGCATAGCTGGATAGATGGCTCACTAAACCGATATTGGCACCTTCTGACGTCTGAATAGGACAAATTCTTCCATAGTGGGAGGGCTGAACATCTCTTACTTCAAAACCAGCTCTTTCTCTGGTTAAGCCGCCCGGACCAGTAGCAGTCAAAGTTCGCTTATGTTCAAGTTCAGCCAAAGGATTTTCATTATCCATAAATTGGGAAAATTGACTGGAAGCAAAAAATTCCTTTGTCACGGCCATAAAGGGTTTGGGATTAATAAGTTGAGTTGGAGTCAAAAGAGAAATATCTAAAGTAGACATCCTGTCTCTTATAATTCTTTCCATCCTCATCATCCCTACTCTTAAACGGTTTTGAAGCAACTCATTTATGGTTCGCACTCTCCGATTTCCTAAATGGTCAATTTGGTCTGCTTTTGCTTCTGGGTCATTATTTAAACGGATAATTTCTTTGACTACTTCTATTATATCTTCAAGATGCAAGACCCTGTCTTCTACGGTAATATCTTCTTTGGGATGAATCTTCTGTGCCTTTTTCAATTCTGGCAGACGTTCCAGGGTCTTCCAGCGCCCTACTTTAGATAAATCATATCTATTAAAATTAAAAAACATATTTTCAATCAGCTCTTTAGCCGAATCAGAACTGACTAAATCACCAGGTCTTAATCTCTGATAAACTTCCACTGCGGCTTCCGCTTGACTATGGCTAAGGTCCTTAGCCAAGGTTTTTTCAATATACTTAATCTCTCCTTTATCAACATCTTTAAAAACCTTTTTAATATCTTCGTCTTTTTCTAAACCGAAAGCCCTTAATAAAGTGGTAGCCGCTACTTTTCTTTTCCGGTCAATTTTAACGCCGATAAAACCAGAGGACTCAGTTCCAAATTCAAGCCAAGCTCCTCTGTTGGGAATAATCTTTGCCCCAAAATGACTCTTACCGTTTATGTCTTGACTGGTGAAAAAGGCGCCCGGAGAACGGATAAGCTGGGAAATTACCACTCTTTCAACGCCGTTAACAATAAAAGTTCCTCTTTCAGTCATCAAAGGAAAATCAGACAAAAAAACTTCTTGTTCTTTTGTCTCTTTTGTTTTAAGATTGACCAGTTTTACTTTTACCCTTAAAGAGGCCTCAAAAGAATCATTATTTCGCTTTGCCTCTAAATCGTTTTTGTATTTTGGTTTTGACAATTTATAATCCAAAAACCAGAGTCCCAGCTCTTTCCCGGTATGGTCGCGAATGGGTGAGACCTCAGAAAAAAGTTCCTTCAAATCCTTTTCCCAGAATTGCTGCCAATTTCTTTGTTGAACTTCCAATAAATAAAATAAAGGTAAATGGACTTTTGACTTTCCAAAATTTTTAATTTTTATCTCCTCCATAGATACTATAAAAACAAAAACTACCCTAATCTGAGATTTTTAGGGTTGAGAGTTTTACTTAAGTTTTAAAAAAAAGAAGTAATCAATGTGAAAAATTTAATACTTCTAAAAAAATTTTAGAAACCGTTAGTATTTACAGTATATTCTATTTCCTTAAAATTGTCAACCCCGCACCTTTTCTGGATATCCAAACTTGATAAACAAGTTTGGTAATCGTCAAACTTTATGTTTGACGGAAATCCAGAAAAGGTGCGGGGTCAAGTTTTTAAAATCATTATTTCCCTTCCTTCTTTTGGCAAGTCCTTTCTTTTTATAGATAATTTATTTTGTGACTCAACTGATTTTCCACCCATCACTTTTAAAAAGTCATCTACTTTTTTCAATTTTACTTTTAGCTTTGGAATATGATAAAACATAGGGATGACAATTCTCGGCTCTATCTGGCTGACAATCTTTGCCGAAACTTGAGCATCTTCGCCTACCGGCACCATTAAAATATCTACATTGCCTATTTTTTCCAATTGTCCGTTTTTTAATTCTTTCTCTTTGATAGAACCTAAATGGCAGACCCGTATTCCCTCTGCTTCAATAATATAAATATTGGCTGCTTCGTTTTTGCCTTTTTCTTTTTCATTTGCTTCTATTGATATTCCTTGGATAAAAACATCTTTTATATCATACTCACCCGGTTCATCAATGAAAAAATAATCTCTCGTTTTAATTTTGCCGGCATCGCAGTTTTTATTGGTGAACAATAAAATATCCGATTCCAGTTTCGGCACATTTAAACCAATATCATTCTGAAAAGGGTCAATAACTATTTTTACAGAACTATCTTTTCCCTTGGCAGTAATGATTTGAAAACAAGATTGACCAAACCAAGTAATATTCATAGATTCTTTATTCGTTGATTATTTGGCATATTCTACTATTCTCTTTTCTCTAATCACTGTTATCTTAATCTCTCCCGGATATTTTAATTCTTCTTCAATTCTTTTGGCAATCTGCCGGGCCAGCTTATTAGCTGTTAAATCATCTATTTCTTCTGGTTTTACAAAAACCCTGATTTCCCTGCCTGCCTGAAGCGCCCAAGCCTTTTCCACCCCGGCAAAAGAACCAGCAATCTCCTCCAACTCACCTAACCGTTTAAGATAATTCTCAACCGTATCCTTTCTGGCTCCTGGCCTGGCTCCGGAAATAGCATCTGCTGTTTGGACTAAAACTGCTTCTATGCCCTCTACCGGATATTCTCCGTGATGGGATTTCATAGCATCAATAACTTCTTTTTCTATCCCAAATCTTTCTAAAACCTTTATCCCTATTTCAGTATGGGACCCCTCCACTTTCCAGTCAAGGGCTTTACCAATATCATGCAAAAGACCTGCTTTCCGAGCTACCTGGGAATTTGCTCCAATTTCTGACGCCAGGGCGCCAGCTAAATGAGAAACCTCAATAGAATGAAGCAAAACATTTTGGCCATAGCTTGTCCGAAACCGAAGTCGTCCTAAAAGCTGGACAATTTTAGGGTCAAGGCCAACAATGCCTGTTTCGTAAACCGCTTGCTCACCGGCTTCTTTTATCTGGGAAACAATTTCCTCTTCTGCCTTAGAAACCATTTCTTCAATTCTGACTGGCTGAATCCGGCCGTCCTGAATTAATTTCTCCAAAGCGGTTTTGGCAATCTGCCGGCGAATAGGGTCAAAGCCGGAAATAACTACTACCTCTGGGGTTTCATCAACTATTATTTCTACGCCGGTTAAACTCTCCAAAGCTCTAATATTCCTACCTTCCTTGCCAATAATTCTTCCTTTTATTTCATCATTAGGCAAAGAAACATTAGTAGTGGTAATTTCCTGGGCTTGGGAGAAAGAGCATCTTTGAATAACTGAAGCCAAAATTTCTTTAGCTCTCTTTTCCAGTTTTTCCATTCCTTCTTTTTCCAAATTTCTCATCTTTTCCAAAATCTCCAGCTCGTTTTCCTTTTCTACGCTTTTAAGTAATTCTTTTTTGGCATCCTTTTGGGATAATTGAGAAATTTTTTCTAATTTTTCTACTGCTTCTTTTTTGTAGTTTTCTAAATTCTCTTTTATCTGTTTTAGCTTTTCTACTTTTTCATAGAATTCCTTTTCCTTTTCTTCAAAATGAGAAATTTTCCTGTCTAAAATATTTTCTCTTTTCAATAAAACCTGTTCGGTTTTTAAAAGATTTTTTCTTCTTCTATCTTCTTCTCTTTTGGCTGAATCCAATATAGCAGAATATTTTTCTTTGGCTTCAGAGATTAATTCTTCTGCTTCTTTTTTTGCTTGAGCATGCTTTTTCTGAATTTTCTCTTCTAAGGTGCCGACTTGTTTTTTGGCAATTGACTGGCGAGCATAGTAACCCAAAACCGAACCCAGCAAAAGACAAACTACGCCCACTAAAAGAGGGATTAATGAATTCATAATTAAAAATGGATGGCTGGTAATTCAACATAATAATAAATTAGCAATGAATAATTTGATTATCCCTGATGAGATACCAAACTCCATATTAGTTTTTAAAATTAATTTTAATCAACTCTAAACTTTTTTTGTAATTACTTGGTCAATAATGCCGTATTCCTTGGCTTCCTGGGCTGATAAATAAAAATCCCGGTCAGTATCTTTAGTAATTCTGGTTAAGGGTTGGCCGGTATGCTTAGCTAAAATTTTATTCAGCTTTTCTTTTATCTTGACAATCTGTTTTGCCGTAATCTCAATTTCCACTGCTGCTCCGCTGATGCCTCCGCCAGCCACCTGGTGAAGCAAAATCTCAGCGCTGGGCAAAGCAAATCTCTTTCCTTTGGCACCAGCCGCTAAAAGAGTTGCTCCCATTGAAGCGGCCATGCCAATACAAACAGTGGAAATAGGCGATTGGACATACTGCATTGTATCATAAACCGCCAAGCCGGAAGTGACTATTCCGCCTGGAGTATTAATATAAAGCTGGATGTCTTTTTTGGGATCTTTGGAAGCCAAAAAAAGCATTTGAGCAATCACAGAATTTGCTACCGGATCAGTAATTGGTCCGGTTAAGAAAACAATCCGCTCTTTTAATAATCGGGAATAAATATCAAAAGCCCGTTCTCCATATTTAGTTTTTTCAATAACAGTTGGAATTAAATTCATAATATTTAAATTTTTTCTTTTTTACTTTTAGTTTTATTTTTAGTTTGACCTTTTTTGTCTTCGATTTTAACTTCTTTCTCTGTTTCCGGGCTTCTCACATCTATCTTCCAGCCAGTTAATTTTGCTGCTAAACGAACATTCTGACCTTCTTTGCCAATAGCTAAAGAAAGCTGGTCTTCCGGCACTAAAACTAATGCCTTGTTTTTAGGCATAATCTTTACTTCTAAAACTTTTGCCGGCGACAAAGAATTGGCAATGTATTTTTCCGGCTCATCAGAATATTCAATAATATCAATTTTCTCTCCGCCTAACTCATTAATCACTGCCGCCACCCTTGTTCCTCTCTGGCCAACCATGGCGCCAATAGGATCCATTCCTTCGCTGTCAGAAAGAACAGCAATCTTGGAACGGGAACCTGCTTCTCTGGCAATGGACTTTATAGAAACCTGGTCGGCAGAAATTTCTGGTACCTCCAACTCAAAAAGTTTTGACACCATCTTGGGATAAGCCCGAGACAAGATTATTTGGGGTCCCTTAGGCGTATTTTCCACATTTAAGATATAAAGCCGAAATCTCTGATTTGGCCGATAAAACTCTCCTGAAATCTGCTCTTCTCTTGGCAGAATACCTACTGTTTTGCCAATATCAAAAAAAACTGCTCCTGGTTCAATTCTCTGAACTAAACCAGAAATTATTTCTCCTTTTTTTGATTCGTATTCCTGAAGAATTGATTCCCTCTCTGCTTCTTTAATTTTTTGTAAAATCACCTGTTTGGCTGTTTGAGCGGCAATTCGGCCATAATCCTCCTGGGCTTCTAAAACCATTTCTATTTCATCTCCGGCTTTTATTTTTGGCTCTATTTTCTTCGCCTCTTCCAGCATAATATGCTTTTCTGGATTAAAGCGGATTTTTTCTTTATCCGCCGTAGCTTCAGCGAAGGCGGGCTCCCCTTCTTCCTTTAATTTCTCGAGCTCCTCCTCAGAATAAATCATTTCATCGGAAACAACTAATTTCACCTGCCAGAACTTTGTATCTCCTGTTTTTGGGAAAAGTTTAGCTTTAACAATCTGACCCTTTTTACCATAATCCTTTTTGTAGGCAGCAGCCAGGGCTTGCTCAATAACCTCTATAACTTTCTCTTGAGGAATTCCTTTTTCTTCAGCGATTTGTGCCATAGCTGAAGTAAATGACTTGATTTCAAACATAATAATTTTTAAAAAGTGTCCGTTGAAAAGAACGGACTATTTTTAGTTTAGCAAACTTCAAAAGCCCTGTCAACTTTTTTGTGGACCCGAGGGGAGTCGAACCCCTAACCTCCTCGATGCCATCGAGGCGCGCTAACCAGTTGCGCCACGGGCCCTTATTTAGTCCTGGTTAAAATCTTTCTGCTTTTTGTTTCAACGTCTTTGCGAAATGCTGATAAAATTTTTCTTCCCAGAATTATATGTTGTTCAATAATTTTTTTCCAGATATGATTAAGATAAACCATATTTAAAAACAGAACAGCAATAATAATTATGGCGTCGTAGCTCTGGCGCAGCAAATAATTATTATCAAGATGAAGCCACATACCAAATTCATCAAAAGCCAAAGCCAGCCCAATACCATAGATTTTAGCTATCCTCAAATGATTTTCTTGGTTTTTATAGGTTAGTAATAGAAATCCGACAATAGCTAAAATAAAAATGCCAAAATTAAAATGATGAATTTCTATCCCTTTTATCATCAAAGATATTTCTGGAATATATCCATAAGTCCAAGCATAAACCAAGACCCTTATTATCACAAAAGTGGCAAAAAAATAAACCAAAATAACAAATGGGATTTTTCGGTTATGCTTTCCAAAAAGATTATAATAAAGTTTGTTCATATTTATTATGCCCTTGGGAAGAGTCGAACTTCCATTTTCTCCTTAGGGGGGAGATATTCTATCCATTGAATTACAAGGGCAAAATAGTTGGGAACTATTCTACCTGCCCCGTTGAAATTACGAAGTAATTTCTTTACGGGGTCCGTTGAATTACGAGGGCAATATTTCAACTTTTAACTTTTCACTTTTCACTTTTCACTTTTACGATAGCATATCTTTTTCTTGTTGACAATTATATTTTGTGCTACACTAATTATGTATTATGGAAAAATCACCGATTATTGAAATCGTAAAAAGGGCCTGTCCAGCTGTTATCACTATTGTTATTTCTAAAGACCTTCCTAAAATAGAGGGCTTTTATATGCTTCCTTTTGGCGGTCAGAGTTTTGTGGTGCCTAAAATAGAAAAAGGCAGGAAAGAAAAAACAAAAATCGGGGGCGGCTCTGGTTTTATTATTTCTTCTGACGGTTTGGTTCTTACCTCCCAGCATGTAGTCGGAGATCCCCAGGCCGACTACACAGTTATTTTAGAACCAGAGAAAAAATATTCTGCCAAGGTGTTAGCCCGCGACCCAATCAACGATATCGCTATATTAAAAATTCAAGCTAAAAACTTGCCATTTTTAGAGTTGGGCGATTCAAACCAAATTGAACTTGGTCAAAGCGTGATTGCTATTGGCAATGCCTTGGGAGAATTCCATGATACAGTAAGCACTGGCATTGTCTCTGGACTAAGCAGAACTATTACTGCTTTTAACAGCATTGCCCAGCAAGCAGAGAATTTAAGAGGCCTGATTCAGACCGATGCCGCTATCAACCCTGGCAATTCCGGCGGACCCTTGGTTGATATTGAGGGAAAAGTTATTGGCCTTAATACGGCTATGGTCGCTATGGCTCAAAACATTGGTTTTGCTATCCCCATAAATTATGCTAAAAAGGATTTAGCAGAAGTAGAGAAATATGGAAAAATCAGAATGCCTTTCTTGGGTCTGAGATACATTCTTCTAAATAAAGAAATAGCGGAAAAAAATAAGCTGCCGGTTAATTACGGCGCCTTGGTTGTTAGAGAGGCCCTGGGCGAATCAGCTGTGGTTAAAGGTTCAGCAGCTGAAAAAGCTGGCTTAAAAGAATTTGATATCATTTTGGAATGCGCAGGCAAAAAAATCACTGCCGATAATCCTTTGTCATCTATTTTACAGGAACACAAAATAGGAAAGGAGATTGGATTAAAAATTTTAAGAAACAAAAAAGAAATATTAACCAAAGTGAAATTAGAAGAAAAAAAATAAATGTTTAGAGGCCGAATCCCTAAACATTGAAAATCCCGGCTGAAAATGGCTGGGATTTTTAGTTGGGGCGGACGAGGAGATTTGAACTCCCCCTAAAAACTCCACAGGTTTTTGTGCTAAGCCACTACACTACGTCCGCCATATGCCCTCGCGAGGAATCGGACCTCGATCTAGAACTTAGAAGGTTCCTATTCTATCCGTTGAACTACGAGGGCAAGATAACTATATTATAAAATATAATTTTTAATCCGTCAATCCTTCTTCATCTGAAACGATAACTTCTTCCTTAAACAAATCCGGGTAGTTTTTTGTATCGGTTTCATTAAATTTTATTTCCCGTTCTATCCATTTATTGGAAACATTTTCTAAAATCTCTTTTTTAAATTGAATTGGTTTTTTAGAAATCTGCGGTTCTTTTTTCTCAATTAAAATGCTGTATTTATAGAACAAAACCCCGCCAAAAATCAAGGCAAAGACAACCAAAAGCATAAAAGAACGAAAAGCATGTTTTGCTAAATCCCTTGACAGTTTTTTAAAAAATTTTTCTAATTTGTCTGTTTTTATTTTTTTCATATATTATCTATTATCCAATATCTACTTCGTGTAGACCTTTATCATCAAATCAGCCCAAACATCTCCTTCTACATTATCGTGAGACCTAAATTCTTTCTCTTTTTCAGATAATTTCCTTATATTTAAATTAGAAATTTCAATAAGATAAGGAGCGGTTTCTATCTTTTCCAAGAATTTCAGAATATTAGGAAATGAACCGTTAAGAGATAATTGATAATTGCTAAAATTCCATTTTTCTGATTCTGCTTTTTTAGAAAAAGTAGCGGATATTTCAATCGCCAAAAAAGAATCTTTTGCCTTTTCTTCTAAAAACTCAATAAACTCAATAGGGGTTTCTCGATTAATAAACAAATTATCAATTCTTTTTAGTTCTTCTTGACGGCTCTGATAAAAATCTCTTAATTGATTAAAATTCTCTTTCCTGAGCTGCAGTTCAGCAAAATTATTTTTTTGAAGTATAAAATCTTGGGAATCTTTTTTAATATCAGTCAAAAGAGGACAAATAATAAGAAATATAAAAATTAAAATGACTAAAGCAAAAAATACTAAAGATGTATAAATTTTTTTATTTAGAGGCATCATATTTTAAGGTTTAAAGAGAAATCTATATCAATGGGTTTTGTCCAGGTAGCGGAAGGGAAGTCAATTTTACCTTTGAAGAGTTCTTTTTTTTCTTCAAGATTGGTCTTAAATTCAGATAAAAGTTCCCTGGTAGGAGAAAAACCAGAAAGAGAAACTAAAAACTTACTATCTTTTTCTTTGCTGGAATTGATGGAAATTGTCTTTAAATAAACCCCGGAAGGCAAAACAAATGAAAGTTCTTCTAAAATTTCAATTAGGGAAATTTGATTTTGGTAAAAAAGCTCTAATTCCAAGATATCTTTATTAAGGCACCTTATTTTTGTTTCTAATCTTTCAATTTCTGAAAACTCCATTGCTTTTCGGGACCGCTCAATAAATTCTTTTTCTACTTCAAGCTGGCTAGAAACATAAATCTTTATAGAAAATAAAATCAAACTCAAAGAAACCAGAAAAAGCAAAACAAAAATTCCCAAAATGAGAACAATTTTATACTGTTCTTCTCTTAATAATTCTTTTTTATTTTTTGGCGGAAGTAAATTAATCATCTTTTTTTATACCACGAAGGGCTAAGCCAATGGCAGTAGTGTATTTCAAAGATTCTTCTAACGACATTTCTATTTCTTTGGAAATATTTATCCAAGGATTTCCTGCTTGAGTTAAAGTTTTTAATTCAAGAGAAAGAAATTTAGAGAGACCTTTCAGATTAGCCCCGTCACCGCATAGAATAATTCTTTCCACCCTTTTTCCGTTTTTAGGAAGATGATTGCTAAATTCATGCGATTGATAATAATCAAGATACGCCTTTGTTTGCTCAATTAAATCAGTAAGAATAGGAATTAATGCTTCAAAAACTCTTTCTTCGCAAATAATTTCTTTTTTAAATCGTTTTTCGTTTTTCTTTGCCTTCAAACGAATTCTCTCCGGTCCCTTAAGTCCGTATTTTATTTTTAATTTCTCTGCTTTATTAATATCAATTTCTAATGCCCGGGAAACTGCTTCGGTAAATTTTTGGCCAGAAATAGGAATAGAAGAAGTAAATCTTAAAGAATTATTTTTAAAAATTATAAAGCCGGTTCTGGTAGCTCCTAAATCAATTAAAAGAATGGGTTCCGAGCTTTTTCCCTGTTTTATTAAAGCCCGGGCAATAGAGATGGAATCAACCTCTAACGCCTTAATCTGAAGCCCGGCTTTTTTAAAACAGGAAACATAACCATCCACTATCTCTTTAGGCATAGCCGCAATCAAAACTTCAAGATAACTCTGCTTGCTGCTTAAGGGAGGAATAATCTGAAAATCAAGATAAACCTTATGGAGAGGAACCGGGATATAGTTTTCTGCTTCAAACCTAATAGCGCTTTCTATCTCTTCCTTTTCCATTTTCGGCATTTTAATTATTTGTAAAAACGCTTTTTCCTCTGGCAAAGAAACAATCACATAATTTGTCTTTATTTTTTCTCCTTTCACACTGCTCATTGTTTTTCTGATAAGCTTTACTAAACCCGGTTCATTTCTGATTATTCCTTTTCTTATTATCCCCGGCTTTATGCCTGTCTGGCTAAAAGAAGCTAAAGACAAGCCATCGCCTTTTTTCTTAAGCTTCACAATCCTTATAGACAAATCAGACATGTCTATGCCAAATGCTTCTGGATTTAAATTTAGATAATCTAATATTTTCATATACTTATTCTATTTCCTTCCAATTAGCTATTTTCCAACCACCAGACGGTCCGCTGGAAAAAGCGGTGTTTTGAAGACCTACTTCGTATTCAACTTCTGCATTATTATCAAGATAAATTTTGTATCCAGCAGCTTCTCTAATTTTTATATTATTGCGTAATCGAATTAAACCATCAGAAGTATAAAAAACTGCTCCTTCAGCATTATTATCAACGTCAATAGCAGGACTTGAAGTATCTAAAGATGGATTGGTAGAAAGAAGCATTATATAACTTCCTTCTTCTCCAGACCCTTGAAGGACAACGCCTGGATTAATATCAATTTTTCCATCAGCAACAATCACACCACTTGTGGAACCATAACCAGAATCCAGTTTTATAGTAGCATTATTTTCGGTTGTGATATCTTGAGTTACGTAAAGTGTACCAGTCATTATTAAAGTGGCACCGTTGCTCACGATTAAATTTCCTGTGATTTGTTGAGGCCCTAAGGACTTAGTTTCTCCCACATTTATCGTATAATCCCCAACATAAATACAGCTTGGATTATTATTACAGCTCGCCTCATCTTTCCAATTATTAATTTGCGTATCAGAAATTGGTAAAGGAATAGGGTCTATCTCGTTAGGTCGAGTTTTCTTTGCTACTCCAGCATTACAGGTTACTGGATCGGGAGCGCCAGAAACACAGGTTAAAGTTCCTCCAATATCAGAATGGCTACAGGTATGAACTGTGGCATTTTCCCCAACCCACAACCATTCAATTTTCTTTCCATTATTAGCCACTATAATATCATCAGTTATATTAAGATTTGCTCCAAATTCTCCGCTTAAATTAACAACGTCTCCGTTTGAAAAAACATTACCCTTAATTCTGCTGTTGCTTCTCATTTCCATTCCTCCATCACCAACTTGAGCGCCGTAATAAAAAGAGACGTCTATGGTAGAAATGGTTATCACTACGCTAACTTTTCTGATATATCCATCAATGTTTCCTTCTGAAATTATCTCCCTGGTTCCGGCAATAATATCTCCAACATATCGAGTAGCTGTCCCCTCTCCTATATTTAAACTGCTGGGGTTAAAAACAGGTAGTTTTATATTTGTATTATTTCTTAGAAGTATATCCTCTATTCCTGCTTCTGCTATATAATAATTTTTTAAAGATTTGACAAAATTCTTAGTTATCTGTCTTTCATTTAAAACTAAATTGGAAAAAGCTAAAGTAATAATCAAAGAAAAAGACATTATAATAATAACGGTTGTCATTAAGGCAAATCCTTTTCTGTTGTTTTTAGGTAAATTCTTCATTTTTTTCTTAAGGCACCGCTTGAAACTAAACTTATTTCTCTTTGATATTTTTCTTTTGGAGAACGGCAACGAGCTGTAATCTCTATTTTTACTGAAGAACAATCTGTTAAAGAGGACAGATAAGTAAAATTCAAATTAGTAATCTCTATTTTTTCTGATGTTAAAGATTGAGGGTCTTGGCCTTCTCTTTTTAAATACAATCTTCCGTTATCCAAATAAAAATCAACATAAGTTTTATTTTCTCCAGAAGGAGGATTTAAATTGGTTTCCAAACTAATCTGGTCTGTAGTGAAGCTGGTTGGACTATAAACAGTTGAAGCATATTTTATTTCTGAAAGCATACTGTTCAAAGCAAAATGAGTATTGTTTAAAATTTCCTTATCAAACCGAGAAATATTGTAAAACTCAACCAATCTTAATGCTCCAGTTAAAACAGCTCCGCTGATTATGGAAAAAACTACTAAATAAACCAAAATTTCAACGAGGGTAAAACCGGTTTTCATTTTATTCATTTAATAATTAAAATTGGTCAGATAAGAAATTAGGGTCACTTCTTTATCTTTTCCGTTTTCCTGCCAACTTACTATTGTAGTAATTTTTCTAGAATTTTCGTCATCATTTACAGAATTGTAAACGTCTTCAATGTCTCCTGTATCAGGGTCTCGAGAGAGTTTTTCAAAAACAATTTTTCGGCTGAAACGGTTGTCAATAAGGCCAGGATCAATAAAGGTTAATTCCCAGCTATTTGCTGAAATAATCGGGTAATGAGTATCATTGAGGTCAAGGTCAAGCTCTCCAATTCCAGTTTTTCCATCAGCTGCATCTATCCAAGCCACCTGGTCTCTGATATTGCGAATCGCTTCTATTCCTTCTTTTGCTAAATAAGCAGCTTTCATCTCATTCTTATTTTCTTTTGAAATATTCAAAGACAAAACAGCAATCTGATAAAAACCTGCGCTCGCTATTGTTAAAACAAAGATGGCGATTATTAATTCTGCTGCACTAAAACCTTTTTGATGAAGAATCATATTATTGTAGTTCAGGTTCGCTTGTAAAAATTGATGTTCCTTTAAATGCCTGGCTGTCTGGATTATAAATAATTAAACTGCCGGCCTCGCCGCTAATAGAAATAGTCAGTCCTTTATTATTATACCTTAAATCCCGATGAATAGAGAAAAGCGTATCAGGATTATTTAGCCGATGAGTATGAATATGAAGCAACTGATCATCAGTGCCTACTGTTATTGTCCCCTCCCAATTAAACTGGCTACCTTCTATAAAATCACTGATTTTAATGTCTTCGGTGGTCAGAGGGTCGTCAAAAGTTAAAGTTATTATTTCATTAACAGTATCTATGTTCCGGCTGTAGACAAAATGCGTATGCCGAGAATCAGTTATCCGAGTATTCAGGGGTGAAAAATCCTCGCCTTTAATGGTTGCTTCTCCAGAAGATTCTATTTTTATAATCCGGTATTTTTCAGAATTATTTTTTAGTTGAATTTTCACAGTGCCAAAATGGGAAGTATTGCCTGTAAGCCGAGCAAAAACTGCTTCACTGCCTCCTTCATTTAGGTCTAATCCTGAATCAAGGATAGGAATTTCAAGCCGGGAAGAAAAATTATATATTTTATTATCAGAAGCAGCTGGATTATAAGTGTCTCCTTTAAATAAAACGCATTTCTCCTGTTCAAAATGAACTCCGTAACTGGAAGCTCCTTCTGAAGCTAAAGTTTTTGATTGAGCCAATGTTAAAGCATTTAAAATCATTTGAGCATTAGTATTAAGATCGCTTTGAGAACGAAAAGAAAAATAAGAATTTACTGCAGCTGAACATAAAATAACAATAATAGCTATTGCCACCAAAACTTCAATTAAAGTAAAACCCTTCATAAAATGTCTAATATCTAATTGATCTAATGTCTAATCAATGTCTAATTCCAAAATGCCTAATGCCTAAAATTTTAATTATTTAGTCATTGGGATTTGGGATTTGATTAGAAATTAGAAATTTTATTTTACATTGCTCCCATCATTGAATACATTGGCTGAATCATAGAAACAGCGAAAAAACCGACCGCTCCTCCAACAATAAGCATCAAGACCGGTTCTATAATAGAAGATAGATTCTTAGTAGCATTGGAAACCTCTTCTTCGTAAAAATCAGCCATTTTTTCTAAAATCTCTGATGTCTCACCGGTTTCTTCTCCGACTTTTATCATCTGGACAATAATCAAAGGATAAATATCCGTATAAGACATTAAAACATCAGACAGCTTTTCTCCTTTTCTTACTTTTTTCACTGCTTCCAATAATGCCTTTTTGTAATAAAAATTATTTAAAGACTGAGAAGTAATCTCCAGGCCCCGAACAAGGGGAATACCAGCAGAAATCAGGGAGCTTAAAGTTCTTGATGTAAAAGCAGTATTTGTTTTCTTTACCAAAGAGGAAATAACCGGGATTTTCAGCAAAAAAGCGTCAAGATTCTTTTTTCCTTTTTTGGTTTTTAATGCTGTCCGAAAAAGAAAACCAGAAACAAGCAAAATCAAAATAAACAGATACCATCTTTCAGTCATAAAAGTGCCGAGAAAAATCACAAATCTGGTAGTAGCCGGCAGTTCCATCTCTAAATCTGCGAAAACAGCTGCTAAACTTGGCACCACTATAACAAGCATTAAAGCCCCAATACCGAGCATGGCTACGATAATTACTGCCGGATAAATCATTGCTCCTATTATTTTTGATTTCAACTCTACTTCCCTTTCTATCTGCCGAGTCAAGGATTTTAAAACATCCTCTAATGTCCCTGATTCTTCTCCTGCCCTGACCATATTAGAAAAAAGTTCAGGAAAGATATTGGGAAATCTTTCCAGAGATTCAGAAAAACTCTTTCCTTTTATTATCTCTGTTTTTATTTTCAACAAGGCATCTTTGAATTTTTTGTTTTCAGAAACTGAAGCTAAAGTATTCAAAGCCCCGGGAAGAGACATACCAGCACTAATCATAATGCGCAAATTTCTGGTAAAAAACAATTTTTCTTTTGCGCTTACCCCTAAAAAAGGAAGAGAAATCTCCATCTTTTTTTTCTTCCGCCAGCTGACGGATTTTTTTCTTGTTTCTGCTTTAATTAAAATATAACCCTGGCCGCGCAAAATCCGAGCCAATTCGTATTCATCTTTGGCTTCGCTTTTTCCGGAATGCACTTCTCCTTTTAATGATTTGGCTGTATAAAAATAATTAGGCACAATGCTTTTGCTTCGCAAAAGAATTTCTAATTTCTAATTTCTATTAAATTTCTAATTCTTTAATTTTTAATTGAAAATTTTGGAATTGAAAATTCAATGAAAATTGAAAATTGAAAATTAATGCTTGATATTTATATATAGTTTATTTTTCTATTTTAACATAATTGCTATTGTCTAACAATCAAAAGAGTGTTATACTCTTGGTAGAAATATGCCTATTACTAAATCAGCTAAAAAGGCATTGCGCCAAAATATCAGACGAAGAAAAAGAAATCTAATCTATAAAAATAAAATAAAAGACCTTATAAAAAAGGTTAAAGCTTTGCTTGGAGAAAAGAAAATAAAAGAGGCGAAAGAACTTCTGCCTCAAATTTATAAAGCATTGGACAAATCAGCCAAAAAGGGAGTAATCAAAAAAAATACTGCTTCTAGAAAAAAATCAAGAATAACCAAGATGGTAAACCCTAAATCTCTGTAATAAGCATATCCAAAGCTGTAATGGGTTCTATCCTTCCTGTTTTAATATTCAAATCTACCTCAAATAGTTTTTGGTAGATTTTTTTTAATTCATCTAACCTGAACTTTTTTGCCTGAAAAAAACTTTTTCTGACAACATAAGGATGAATCCCGGGAATTTTGGGCGGATAAAAAGATTGTTTTTCTGAAACAGAACTCTTTACTGCAAGCAGATTCCTGAACTGGAAACTTATCATTGAAAAAAGATATAAAGGAGAATCACCTTTTTCTAAATGCTTATGTATTAAAGAAAGAGCCAGCTTTTTATTTTTTAGGGCAATGGCATCAATGGTTTTAAAAATATCTGTTTCAATTTTCGGTTTAACCAAAAAATTGACATCTTTAAACGTAATCATCTCTTTGTTTTTATAACTGACTAATTTATTTATTTCATTTGACATACGCCATAAGTCATCACCGACATAATCAATCAGTAATTCCAATGCCTTTGGTTCAATCTTTGTCCTGTGATTGTCAAATTCTTTCTTAATCCAATTTTTTAATTTTAGGCCTTCTAATTGCCTAAATTCCTGGCAACGCGCCTGTTTTTTAAGTAAATTAAAAAAACTATTATTTTTAGGAAATTGCTGATCCTCATAAAATAAAATTATGTCTTTTAATTCTTTAATCTTTTTGATGTTTTTAGAAAATTTTTCTTTAAAATACTGGCTGGAAAAAGCATTTTTCAAAATAATTAATTTTTTCTCTTGAAACATTGAATTTACCTGAAGATGTCTTTCAAAATCCTCGTATTTCTCTTCTTTAATATCTAAGTATTTCAAATTCAATCCGCTTTTATGGATTTTTCTGTGACTTTCAACTATTTCATTTAATTTTTGACCAGACCTATATGTATCCGGACCATACAAAAATATAATCATATGAGATATTTTTTCTTAATAGGGTAAAGTAAAATAGAATTTTGTTCCTCTGTCTTCTTTGGATTTAAACCAAATTCTGCCTTTATGTGCCTCAATAATATTTTTGGTAATGTAAAGACCTAAGCCTCTGCCTTCAGTATCAATACGGACTACATTACTGGCTCTAAAAAATTTAGTGAACATTCTCTCCTGCTGGTCCTGGGGAATTCCTGTCCCATTATCTTCAATTGAAAACTCTATCTCTTTTTTAGCCTTTTTTAAAGCGATCATTATCTTGCCGCCAGGTTTTGTATATCTAACAGCGTTTTCTAAAAGATTTTCAACAACCAAGATTATTTTTTCTCTGTCCGCCATTACTTTTGGCAGTTTCCTTTTTGGTTCTATTAAATCAAATTTGATTTTTTTTGTTTTAATTTCTTTTTGATATGAGTTGACTGATAATTGAACTATATCTTTGATATCCACTAAGCTCTTTTTGAGAAGATACTTTCCTTCTTCAATGGAAGTTACATTTAAAAGGTCATTTATTAAAAAAATCATCTTTTCATTGGCGTCATAGCTTCCCTTAATAAATTTTTTCTGTTTTCCAGTGATTTTACCTAAATTTCCTTCTAAAAACATCTTTAAAGCCCATTTAATTCCTGAAAGAGGCGTCCTTAATTGATGAGCAGCTAAAGAGACAAACTCTGTCTTCATATTTTCAATTCTTTTTTCCCGAGTGATATCGTGAAAAATAACTAAAGTTCCTGATTTTCTTTTTTCTTTCATTATGGGAAGAATACTTATCTCTAAAATTAAATCTTCCTGAATTTTAAATTCTCTTCTTAAAATTTTCTTATTTTTATTAAGCAATGAAAAACTGTCTCTAAAAATTTCTACTAAAAATTTAAACTTAGGAAAAGAATCCAATTCTAAAATACTTTTGCCAATTAAATCTTGGTTTTTTATATTGAAAAAAATCTCAGCCCGAGGATTAATGAGAGAGATTTCGTCTTTATCATTAAGAACTAACAAGCCATCAGCGAAATTATGAATAATGGATAAAGTTTTGTTTTTTTCCTCTTCACTAATTGCTTTTGCTCTCTTGGTTTCTTTTAAGGTTTCTTCTAACTGTTTTCTGTTAGAATAAATTTCATTTGCGGTTTTATTCAAGCTTTTAGATAAATCAATGACTTCTTTGTCTAAACTACCAGAGAAAAAAGTAGTTTTTTGCCCTTCTTCTAAATTTTTGGCTGATTCTTTGATTTCTAAAAAAGCAGAATAAATTGAAGAAAAAATCATTTCACTTAAAATACTAAAAATTGTCAGGGATAACAAAGAGAAAAATATCAAGGCCGGAGTTAAGGGAAAAACAAAGGTTAAAAGCACTACCAAAATAAGGCCTATTAGAACAATAAAAAACTTGGACTTTATTTTTAAAGAGATAAAATGGGATTCTTCAAATGGAATACCCCTATCTGCCAAGGCCATTTTACATTCTTTCCTGGCTGGCGCTGTTAATATCTCATAAAGAGGAGAAACACAGATACAAGTGATAAAAAGAGCGATAAAACCACCAGTTAAGATAATAGGAATGTTTATTAATTGTTTGCTAAAGAACCATTCGGTCAGGGCAATAAAAAAAATCACGCCTAAAGTAGATCTCCAAGCAGTATTAAGCATCACAATATTTATTTTAGAGAGAGAATGATGAATATTAAGAAGAGTTTCTTTTGAAAGATAGGAAGAAATATGTCCGTTGATAATATTGTCGTTGAGAATTTTTAATTCTTTTTTCTCCCATTTTTTTCCGAAAAGCCGAGATAATCCATATAAAAAAAAGATAAGAATAGATGCAAAACTTACAAAAAAAATTAAGGATAAGATAAATATCCCTGTTGTGCCAGTTATCTCAAAATTGGCTTGACCAACTATAATTATAATAGAACCCCCAAAGCCGGCTGCTACAATACCCCAAAAAATAGTAGGAACTACTACTGCTAAACTATAAGGAGTTCTCTTTAATAGCCAGTTAAATAACCTAAAGAACATATTGGATTCACTCCAGTATTTTCTTCAGTTTTTCAATGATTTCATTAGGAGTGAAATGAGCTTTGATAAGATAATCAGTTGCCCCTAAATTTAACCCTTTCTCTATGTCCTCTTTCTGACCCAAATTAGATAAAATAATAACCGGTATTTGAGACAGTTCTGGCTTTTTCTTGATTTGAGCTAAAACCTCAAAACCGTCTATTCCTGGCAGAATAAGGTCAAGTAAAATCAAATCCGGTTTTTCTTCTTCAATCTTCTTCACCCCTTCCTCTCCGTCAATTGCTTCAGGCACCTCATAACCCTCACTGGTTAATTTTTTAACAATCAGTTCTCTTAAAAATTTGTCATCTTCTACAATTAAAATTTTTTTCATAATATTAGCCAATTTGTTTCTTTACTTTTTCAATTACTTCCATGGGGTCAAATTCGGTCTTAATCAACCAATCCCTGGCTCCTAACTCCTTCGCTCTTTCTAATTCCACTTCCTGGCCAGAATTAGAAATAATCACCACAGGAATATTCTTTAAACTTTCATCTTCCCGCATTTCTTCCATAACCTGAAAGCCGTCTTTCTTGGGCATAACAATATCAAGCAAAATAAGATCAGGCATTACCTTTCTCATTAACTCAAGTCCTGCTTCTCCGTTTTCGGCAATGGAAACATCGTACCCTTCAGCTATTAATTTTTTTTGAAGTAAACTAAGAAGAATTTCTTCGTCTTCAATAATTAAAAGTTTTTTCATATTGGTAGTTTAAAGCAAAAAGTAGACCCCTCGCCTTCTTTGGATTCAAACCAAATCCGACCTTTGTGAGCTTCAATAATATTCTTGGCAATATATAGGCCTAAGCCCGTCCCTTCAGTATCTATTCTCATTACATTAGCCCCCCGAAAAAACTTAGAAAAAACCCTGTCTAACTGGTCGCCGGGGATGCCTATCCCAGTGTCTCTGACACAAAGCTCTATACTCATATTAGCACGTCTTAGAGAAACTGTCACCTCTCCATTAGAAGGACTGTATCTAATGGCGTTTTCCACCAGATTTTGAATAGCCAAGCTTATTTTTTCATTATCTAATTTAATTCTAGGCAGTTTTTCTCCCGGCTTTTTTAAAACAAGCTTAATATCCTTTTGCTTGGCTTCCTCTTGAAAAGAATTAACTATGGACTGGCATATTTCTTCAATGTCAAAAAGAAAAACCTTAAAAACATACCTTCCTTCTTCAATTCTGGTAACATTTAAAAGGTCGTTAATCAAAGTAATCATCCTTTCATTGCTCTTATATGTTTTTTCTAAAAACTCTTTCTGCTTTTCACTGATGGCTCCCAAGTCGCCGTCCAGCAACATCCTCAAAGTCCACTTGATGGCTGATAAAGGAGTTCTCAGCTGATGGGCAGAAATACTTACAAACTCGGTCTTCATATTTTCAATCATTTTCTCCCGAGTGATATCATGCAAGCTAACCAGGGTTCCTATTTTTTCTCTGTTCCTTAAAATAAAAATGGCTGACACCTCTAAAACCAAGTTTTTATGCACTACTAATTCTTCTCTAAAAACTTCCTTTCTTTCTTCTCCTAAAATATTAACTAATTTCCCAAAATTTCCAAACCTATGAAGTTCAGAAATATCTTTATTGGCTACTTCCTCGGTCTCAACATTGAGAAACTCCTTTGCCCGGGGATTAATTAAAGAAAGATTATTCTTCTTATCAAAAACCAATAAGCCGTCGCTGAAATTATTAATAATATCCAAGGTTTTGTTCTTTTCCTCCTCTGTTCTTAAACGGGCCTCGTTTAAATAAACATTAAAATTTTTCAAACTCTTTATGGTCTCATTAAATGTTTCTGCCAACTCTCCGATTTCTGTGCCAGTAGCAGCTGGAATGCTTACATTTAAATTCCCTTTTCTTATTTCCTGGCAGGCAAAAGTTATTTCTTTTAACGGCTTTATAACCCTCCTTAAAAATAAAAGCAGGACAGCAACAAAGAGAAGCAATATGCTAAAAATAGTCAAAACATCCCGGCGCCAGATTTCTCCAATTGTTTCATCTATCTCTACTTGGCTGGGTTCTTGAACCGCCATCTTCATTAAATCAGCCCTATTCTGGTTAAGGGAAAAAAATATCAGGCCCGAACTTATTACGAGCAGAACAAGAGAAATAAAAATAATCTTGGTATATATAGAATAACGCATAATAATAATCAATGATTAATAATTATGGCAGCCGCTCTGTCAAGCTGTAAAAATTATATTCTTTCAACATTTCAACAATCTTTTCTTTCCTCTTCGGCTCAAGGGAAGGCGGTTTCCATTGGCACTTTTCTAAATTAAAATCTATATCAGCGTCCATACGCGCTTTTGCCAAGTCATAAGATAAAAACACCTGGTCTTTGTAGTCCAGCAAAATCTCTTTAACCTTCGGCTTCAAATCCCAAGCCTCTCCTTTTTCTATGGCTTTATAAAGCTCGGTAATACTGCCGTATTCTTGAAGCAGTTCAGCCGCTCTCTTCTTACCAATGCCAGTGGCGCCCGGAATATTGTCAGAAGGATCGCCGGCCAAGGCCTTAAAATCAACTACCTGTTTTGGCAAAATCCCGAACCGCTCTTTTACTTTTTCCTCATCATAAATAACTGTTTCTTTTATACCCTTGCCCAAGGCATAAACCTTGACATTTTTATTCACCAGTTGGAGAGCATCTAAATCACCTGTAAGAATATAAATCTCAATCTCTGGCCCCCCACCACTTTTAGGATAAAAGTGGTGGGGGGTTTGGGCTATTTTAGCAATAGTAGCAATCAAATCATCTGCCTCAAATTCTTGTTTTTCAAAAAGGGGAATATTAAAACTTTTTAAAATTTCCTTTATTTTAGGAATTTGGGCATAAAGTTCTTCTGGCGCCTTTGGTCTCTTTGCCTTGTAGCCAGTAAACATTTTTTGCCGAAAGCTTGGTGCCGGAAAATCAAAACAGGCAGCAATATAGTTTGGTTTTAAGTCCTTTAAGGTTTTTAAAAAAACTAATAAAAAGCCATAGACCGCATTAACCAAGACACCTTTTTTTGTTGTTAATGGAGGCAAGGCATGATAAGCCCGATGAACTAAAGCATTACTGTCAATAATTACCAATTTCATAATCACCAATGAAATGATTGATCTCAGAGATCAATCATTCCCTCAATTATTCGCGCAACTCCCTTATTTTGTCTCTCACATCCTCATTATCCGGATTCAATTCTAAAACTTTTTCAAACTCAGCAATCGCCTTTGCCTTTTCTCCTTTTGAGCTATAAGCCACTCCAAGAGAGTAATGGGCATTGGAATGATTTGGCACCAAATCAACCACCCTCTCAAATTGAGAAATTGCCTCGTTTACCCTGTCTTGATTAAAATAAAGCCGTCCAAGCTGAAAAAGAACTTCTGTATTAAGAGGAAAAGAACCTGCCAAACCCTCTAATTTAGCAATCGCGCCAGCAATATTTTCTTCTCTTTCCTCCATTAGGACTATTTGAAGCGAAGCACCAATATAGTTGCTTTTCAGCTCTTCCCCTTTTCTAAATGATTCTCTTGCTTCATTATTTTTCTCTGAACCCAAATAGATCTTTCCTAATTCAGTATAAAGAATAGGATTATTTGGCTCTAACTCAATAGCTCTATTAAAGGATTTTTCCGCCCATTCCAGAGAGCCGGTAACCATGCCTCTGATATCCCGATAGATAACTCCTAATGTTTCCCAAGCCACTACGCTGTTGGGACTGATTTCCGAAGCCATTTTTGCTTCATCAAGGCATTTTTTTATCTTCTCCTGGGCTAAAACCACATTTTGCTTTTCTCCGGGCTTCATTGCTTCAGCCAAAACCTCACTCAGGTAAAAACGGGCTAAAACTACTCTATACTGGCTGAAATGAGGATTTAATCTCTTTGCTTCTTCCAGCAAATCAGTATTTACAGCTATGCCTGTTTGTACTGCCTGGCTATACTTCATATCAGCCCGATAGAACTTCTGGCCAAAATAAAAGCTGCCCAATATCCCTAAGCCGAAGATAATTAAGCAAGATGTCAGCACCAAGCTCATCTCTGGAAAATTCTCAAAAGAAACTTTTTTCTCTTTGACTGGCGACTGCCAGGAAACCACTGCTATTGCTAAAACCAGCCAGAAAGTAAATGCTAAAGTAGTATTCTGATAATAAAGCAGCTGCCCTATAAACAAAGCCAAAAAAGTCATTAACAAAGGCATTGTTAAATTATTTGAGATTTGGGATTTAATACTCTTCAAGAAAACCAGAGAAATCAGCAAAAAAAATCCGATAATACTCAAATAAGCCAGCATCCCCAATATCCCTATAGTGCTTAATATTTCTACAATATGGCTTCCCGGACGGTCAAACCTAATTTGCCAAAAACGGCTCTCATTAAATTCAACTGGCTTTTGCATGGAAAAATCGTGAAAGAAAGTGCCTATTCCTGAACCTATGGCTCCGTTTTTCAGATTATCAGTGACAGTGTTAAATCCAATCTTCCAAGAAGTCCCTTGGTCTAAAACTTCTTCTTTGACCAGGGGCCCGGTTTTCAATCCTTCCTGCATTACGCCTGAAAAATCAGCATTTAAACCAACCACAGCAATAATAATAAAAAATATCGGCACTAAGAGGCGATTAACGTTTTCTTTAAATATCCTTGCTGTCAAAGCCATTGCTAAAAACAAAACCAAAGTTATAAGCAAAACCAACCAAGCTGAAGAAAAATCAACAATAAGCAAAATCCCCAAACCAAGAATTAACAAAAGCCAAATCTTTATCTGCTTTAATCCCTTTAAAGAGCAAAGAAGCAAGCCAATACTTAAAACCGTTAATACCGCAACAAACATTGCCAATGCCTCTAAACTGCCGGCTATCGGATTAAATGTTTTTGGCGACATTATTTGAGACAATGATAAATTATTAGTAATCAATGATATTTTGCCCCAAACCCCTAAAATTGACAAATAACTTATTAACATTACAAAAAACCCAGAAGCCAAAAACGCTTTCAACAACCTCTGAACACTAATCAATGATGAATTATCAATATTCCCTTTATCTTTCAACTTTGAACTTTTAACTGTAACTTTTAACTTCTCCAGATTTAATCCTCCATTATTCGTTATCAAAAAATAAAGCGCTCCCAATGACAACAAGCCAATCAATCCATCACTGAATTTTCCATAAAAACCAAATAAACTGGACATTTTATCCACTGAGAAAATAGCTGAAAAAACAGCTATTACTAAAAATGCCAAAATCGGCAAGTCCAATGGTGTCCGTCTGAACCGTATTTCTTTATCAACAACAACCATCTTTGCCAGCCAGGCAAAAAGAGCAATGCTGACCAAGAAAGACAATAAATACTGCTTGTTAATTTCAAATGCCTCAAAACTAAAAGGCAGAAAAAATAAAGGCAGCAGAAAAACAAGCGAATAAATGCTTCCTCTTAAAATACGATTCAATACATTTGACATATTTAATATATACTTTTTCTTGAAAACCGCCCACAGGCAATTAATCAAGCATTAAATTAATGATAAATGATTAATGATCAATAATCAATGATTAGTTATTCAAAGTGTGTCCCTAATCCAGCATTGTAATCTTGAAGAATTTGTGCTGCAGAACGGGCATAATTGTAAATCCTGACCTCGTCGATTGTGCCGTTAAAATGTTCTGTCCCCCAAATTGGAGCTCTTCCTATTTGTAAATTAGCTGATAACGCTGAAACTATTGCGCCAGGATTTGTCTTTATTCCGTCTTCAACGCCATTCAAATATATTTTTTTGTAACTCGTTCCACTTTGAACAGCCGCCACATGATACCAAACGCCTGTTGTGAGCGCGGTTATGCTATTTACGTCATAAAAGGAAGAGAGAGTTACAAATTGCAATTTGTTATCGATTGTCACGCGAAAACCATATCCATTAATTCTCCACATCCCTTGTTTGCCTGCGATATGTTGCCATGCCCCTAATGCATTTAGCTTCACCCACGCTTCAATCGTAATCGAGTCAGTGATATCCAAAGACGAATCGTTGCCGCAGTTGACATAAGTCGCTGAGCCGTCGAAGTCATACGCTGTGCCGTATTGGCCCTGAACCCAGCCGCCAGAACCAGGAGTAATGGTGCCGTCATTATTGTTCCAACTTTCGTCAAACGCGGTGGTACCGTTGCCTTCGTTAAACCGCCAATGGCCCACAGGCCGCCCGCGGTTGTAGTGATAGCGGATTTCCTCCGTCCCCAGCGCCCGATTGTAAATCCTGACATCGTCTAAAATCCCTGCCATATAATCGCTATTTGCCTCGCCCATATTAAAACTCGCTGAGGCAATAGCGTCTGCAACAACAACTACATGATTCCATTTACTGGCAGAAAGAGTTGAGCCTGTCGCCCCATTAACATAAGTAGTTGAATTAGTGAAGCCGGCAGTCAAATCAATATCATTGCTGGCAATTGAAATATATTGAGTATTATTTATCAATTCTAAAATTCCGTCATCAGCATTAGAATCCTTAATCCAAAATTCTGTTGTTTTGACCGAACCAACATTGCCTGCTAAAACATTAGTGGAACCATCAAAACTAAAGCCAGTGCCGTATTTTCCCGAAGTATAAGTTTCGGAACCAGTGACTGTTCCATTATGACCTCCGTCACTAATATCATCAACATTTCCTTCAAAATTCCAGTAGCCATTTAAGCCATAATCAATCATTGCCGCGTGCCCAGTCCCGTCCCCAAACCGGGCGACAAAACCCTCGTTATAATCCGCGCGTATCTCATCCGCGCTCCGCGCGTAATCATAAATCCTGATCTCGTCTATTGCGCCGGTGGTATAATCAGAGTTCGCTTCGCCGATTTTGGTGCTGGCGGCTGAAATACCTGTATCTGTGGTTACGGCTATATGATTCCAGCCAGAAAAAAGCGAACTCGTTTCAATACCATTGACATAAATAGTTGGGCTGGTGAAATTCGTGGCAGTAATAGCGCTGCTGGCTACTGAAATATAAGTATCATTGTCAATCAATTCTAAAATACCGTCATCTGTTTGACTGGTATTCAGCCAAAATTCCACTGTTTTTATACCGGTGCCAATATTGCCGCAGTTGACATAAGTCGCTGAGCCGTCGAAGTCATACGCTGTGCCGTATTGGCCTTGAACCCAGCCGCCAGAACCAGGAGTAATAGTGCCGTCATTGTTGTTCCAGCTTTCGTCAAACGCGGTGGTGCCGCTGCCTTCGTCAAACCGCCAATGGCCTACAGGCCGCCCGCGGTTGTAGTGATACCTTATCTCGTCAGCCCCCAACACCCGATTATAAATCCTGACCTCGTCGATTGTGCCGTCAAAACACAAAGCTCTATTCGATCTTAAATCTCCAATAGTAAAAACACTAGTCCATGGGTTAGTACCAACATTATCAAAAGAAAGTTTTTCTACGCCGTTAACATATACCTTGGACGTTGAACCATATATAGCTGTTGCTACAATATGAAACCAATTTGTTGTGTTAATATTTGCCCCAGAAGTCAAATGACCATCTGAAGATGATTGATAAGCATGAAAATAAATTTCTGTTCCTTGTATTGAAAACCAAAGAGGATAGCCTTGTTCAGCACTTGCTGAAGAAGCCATAATTCCGCAATTAAAACCAGTACAATCTATTCTATCTGTTTTAATCCAGCACTCTGCTGTGTATTCATTTCCTATCCCCAAATCACCAATACCAACATAATCATCAACCCCGTCAAACTCCAAGGCCCCGCCTTTTTTGCCAGAAGTCCAAGAAGCGCCGGATATTGTACCGTCGTTACTATTTGATGAATAATCATTGATAATTGATCCGCCGCCCTCGTCCATTGACCAATAGCCAACCAGCCCGTTGTTCATCATCGCCGCATAGCTAGTCCCGTCCCCAAACCGCGCCGCAAACCCGGCATTGTAATCAAGGCGAATTTCTCCTGCGGTCCGCTCATAGGCATAAATTTTAACATCGTCAAGTTTTCCGTCTAACCCACCGTCAGTATAACCTAATTTAATAGAGGTAAGAGAAACATCAGAAGTAGAAGTTAAAACAACATAATGCCAGTTAGTAGTAATAGTGTCAGTATCAACGCCATCAACAAAACAATTATCCCAGGCGCCATAAGACATTACTCCAGCGCTTACTGTTATGCCTGTGCCGTCGCCGGAGATAATACTTTCAGTAGTGGTATCAAGATTTGTCCAAAAACTAATGGTTCTGGCGTTGCTGATATTATTGGCAATGGAAACATAATCACCTGAAGCGTCAGCAAACTGACCAGCGCTTCCGAATTTACCAGTAGCCCAATGTGTTCCAGTACCGTTCCAGGTACCGTTGTTGTTATTATCGGTAGTGTCATAAGCGGTGGTACCGGTGCCTTCGTTGAATTTGTATTCTGCGCAGGGTCCGCCGCGGTTGTAGTGATACCGGATTTCCTCTGTACTCAACGCCCGATTGTAAATCCTGACCTCGTCGATTGTGCCGTTGAAATATCTTGTGCTACCACCACGTGAACCTATATAAAAGTTTTCGACACTTGATGGTGGTGCTAAAGGTTCAGAAGCATCTGTTCCTCTAACACCATTAACATAAATTATTGTATTTGTTCCATCATATACTCCTGTAATATGATGCCATTGTAATGAACTTATTGATGAACCGACGGCACGCTTGGTTAATAGATCCCCATTACTGTAAAAATACGGAGTATTATCTATCATAAGTAAATCATATACGATAGGACTTCTTCCCGCTATTGTTTGTGTGCCCTTCCAACCATCCCCTTTCACCCACGCCTCAATCGTAATCGCATCAGTGATATTAAGCGAGGTATCACTACCGCAGTCAATATAATCATTCATGCCGTCGAAGTCCAGCGCACCGTTGATTTTGCCGTTAGACCAAGAAGGCATATTAGCCACAGTGCCGTTGCCAAGCGCACCGTTGTTGACACTGCCAGTTGCCGCGGCATTGTAGGCCGTGTCACCCATTCCTTCGTCAAATGACCAATAACCAACCAGTCCCCGGGTCATTGTGTCATCGGGAATAGTTCCTCCGCCCCCGAACCAACCTCCTATTCCAATAATAAAACCAGCTGTCATTAAAGTTCCGGCAGCAGTAATTATTGATATCCACTTTTTACGGGAAAAGGTTAGTTTCATAGTTGGTTTAATTTTAAATGATAAATTATTAAAAGTTCAAACAAAAAACAAAAAAATACAAGTTAAATATTAAATTCCAATGACCAAATCCCAATGCCCAACCAAATCATAAATCCTAAATCCCAATTATTTCTTTGTATTAGAATTGCGGATTATGGCAGCTAAAATCAAATTTAATTCCTGTGCTTCTTTCCATAAGATTCTTATTTCATCTCTAAATTGAGGAAAAGTGTGAGCAATTATTCGCAACCAGTATTTTGTCTCTTTTGTTTCTTTCTTAGCAATAGCAATTTTGTTCAAAAAATCCTTTTTAGAATTGGCTTCATCTGCTTCACTATAATTTGCTCCTATGCTGGTTCCAGACCTTACCAATTGATTTATTAAAGGTTTAGTGATTGAATTCTGCGGAAGCTTTCTCAAAAAATCAACAATATCCTTACTAAACTTTATAGTTCTTTCCTCAAGGTCGTATTTTTGTTTGGGATTTATTGAATTGGGATTTGATTGGTCATTGGTCATTGGGATTTGGGGCTTAAATAAATAAGTTTTGGCTTTTTTGTTTTGTGTTTTGGATTTGCATAGATTAGACATTGAAAATTCATTGATAATTGGTCATTGAAAATTGAAAATTTATTCTTCCGGGGGTGGTCCTTCAGCTGGTGGTTCTTCAGGTGGAACATAGGTTCCGAGTGCTTCTTGCTCTTCTGTTGGTTTTTCGTCGTCAATCCCGCAATCGCTCAAATCAGTGCAAGTCCGGGTTTGGGTAAAGGGCTCTTCGCTGGCAACTGTTTCTGGCAAAGGCGACCATTCGATGCAGAACCAATCAGGGATACAGACAGGCGGCTCCGGCTCAGGTTCAGGTTCCGGTTCAACACCATCTTCTGGCGACGTGGTTGTGTCAACTGGAGGAATATCTAAGATATCTGGAACATCTGGTGGGACATTTGGTTCGCTCCCTTCGGGAGCGGCTGGCTCAGGCGACTGACCATCAGTCACCAATAATTGATCATTGATCTCTGGACAAGGGCCTTGTTCCTTAACCCATTCGCCGTTTTCAATCCAGGTACACCAGATTTCGCCAGTGGTTTTATCCTGCATCTCAATTTGTTCAGCCACTACTGTTTTTGCCTTTAATTTTTGGACTTCTAAAGTGCCGTATTCACTGACAATTAAGCCGAGAGGAAAGAGATTATTGATAATTGATAATTGGTCATCATTGAGAATATTACCCTCCTCGTCAGTGATAACTGCCAAGTCATAACCCTGCCAGCTGACATTAACCAGGGTCATTACCTTGCCGATTTCGCTTTCCATTTCTACGCAATTTTTAACTTTTATATCGCTTCTCCCTTGTTCTTCGTTTTTAATAAAGCTGATTTCACAATTAGTTACTGTGCCGTCAAACGGCTCAAATGCCCGGCCAATAATTCTGCCAGCGCCAGTGGCTTTCATTGCCACGCCTGGCGACGAAGAAGAAGTCAGGAAATCGCCGATTTCAACAGGCCCATTTTCCAGATTAACTTTGACCGGCACTCGACCGATTAAAGAAACCGGTCGGGTTTTAGCTATAACCTCGCCTGCATCAGTGCTAATTTCGCCATAGCCGCCGCCCAGAGTAGTGGATGGCTGGCTGGCAATCACTCCCACTAAATTAGAATCGTAAGCCGAAGCAGATTTTTCAACAAAGTATTTTGACTCATCAGTGATTTCTTCAATGGCATTGGTTTTGAGAATAGAAACAACATCGCCTGGCTCAACTGACAGGTCAAAAGTATAATAACTTTCAGCAATATCAGCGCCGCTGTCAGCATGAGTAATTTCCAGCCAATTACTACCGTCATAAACAAGCACAGCAGTATCTTGAGTGTTATCCAAAGTAAGATGGCCGCTTAACTGAAGATTTCCAGTAGCGTCTTTCAAGACCACGCTCCGGTCAGTATGTTCTGCCCGAAGCACTAAAATATCGCCTTCGCTTCCGCCATTGATAGTATCTAAATCATCAGTAGCACCATCGCTTTCAGTGTCAATCTTATGGTAGGTCTGGGTTGCTGTAACCACCCCTGAAGCAATAGTTAATTCTGTAGCACCAGCGAAGTTTGCCATAGCAATCTCGGAGATATCTCCGCCCGTGGCATTAGAGGAAGGCAGAGTACCATTAGTAGTATCGCTGCAGTCATCAGCATAATGGGTGGTCGGCGCAACAATGGCAATGCCGTCAGCCACGGCTGACGCGGTTTCGCCAGCTGACATAGAAGAAACTCTTCGGTAAAGTTTATAAGAAGTGGCGCCAGGAACCGCACTCCAGGTAACAGTGACTTTTTCGTCGTCACTATCGCCTGACATTGCCTGGGAGCCCTCTGCGGAAATAGTGGTCTCGCCATTGTCATTTAAAGCAGTGACCCGGTAATAATATGTGCCGCTACTGGAGCAGGAACCGCCGCTGGCAGTGATGCTGGTAGCAGGCGTGCCGGTCTGGGAAATATCCAGTTTGTTAATAGTAATATTGCCGCCAGTTAAAGTTAAATTCTGCTTAACTGTTAAGTCGCTGCCGCCGCTTCCAGTGCCGCCAACAGCCACATCGCCGTCAGGTCCGACCATAAACGCGTAGCCGCCGCCATCCATACCCAAGACCTTAAACCCGCCGTAGACCAAATCGCTATGCTGAACATTCACCAGAACATCACCGCCTTTGGCATAAGCTAAGTGATAAATAGAGTTGGCTGCCGGGTCGCCCAAAGTAGCATCCCAGTCAGCCACAGTAATTGTATTATTTGCATTGTCAGTAATTGTTTGGGTCTGGCCCTTGCCAGTTCCGGCAATAATGGAAATACTGCCGTTAATCCATTCGTCAGCGGTCCAGGATTTATTACTGTCAGTTAAAACAGGATCAGAGAAAGAAGTACATATCCCGGAATCACCAGTTGCTTCATTGGAACGGGTAGTCAGGGTTAAGTTTTCTGGATGATTGGGATCGCCGGCAGAAATAGTCAAATTCCCCTGGGAAGTAATATATGATGTGCCTGTACTTAAGAAAGCCAGGTCATAGTCAATGCCGACATCACCGCCGACATCAACACTCAATGGCCTGCTAAGCACAATATTCGGGTTGCCGATTTCAATCATTGTTGTCAGGGAACCGCCTGAAGCTGTTTTGAAAAGCATCTTGCCCGTGTAATTTGTATTGTCAATGTTGGTAATAGCTGATTCAATTGCGCCAATTATTGTGGCGCCGCCAGTTGTTCTGTTGACAACCATATTTATTTTTGTTCCAGAAGCAACAGTGGCAGTGCCTAAATTTTCTATCCGCAAACCAGCTGTCACTGCGCCAGCAGAATCAGTTCGAACTGTTAACTTATCAGTCGGCGCCGTTGTACCAATCCCGACATCACCGGCAACAACAATCAAGCCGTAATTAGTAGTGGCACCGCTGGCAGAAAAGTAGCCAGCAATGTTGGTAGAAGTTGTGCCAGTGTTGGCAACTGAAGAATATAATCCATAAGTAGTATGAGAAGCATTGGTATTGGCGCCGGAGCGGGCAAGATTGAGAAGTTTTGAGGTCCCACTTGCTCCTCCGGCAGTAGAACTGGAAGTAATATCTAAACCAGTGCCTGTTGTCAAACCATCAACTGAAAGAGCTATTCCAGTGCCAGTGGTAATTGAATCACCAGTTAATTCAAGAAGCCCTGTAGTATCATTGGAAACAACATCAAGTTTGTAATCTGGGCTGGTGGTGCCGATGCCCAGGTTGCCGCCAAAATAGGCGTCTCCGCTGCCGGAGATGTTGCCGGCGCTGAATAAACCCCCAGAACCGATATTAACCCCACCGCTAATCTGGAGTTGGCCCTGAGCGATAATGTCATTTCTTACCTGCAGATTTCCTGCCTCTAAGCTGTGCACCACTCCTGATGTAGCCTCTATTCCTGAGACATCGATTACCTTAAGGTCATCGCTGTCCACATCAACCACATAGGCATATCTACCTGAGACATAGACAGAGTAAGGGCCAGTGCCAATGGCTAAACTCCCGGCTAAGCTGGGTGAAGTCGGGTCTGAGACATCGATTACCTTAAGGTCATCGCTGCCAAGATCAACCACATAGGCATATCTGCCCGAGACATAAACAGAGCGAGGCAGAGTGCCAATACCTAAGCTCCCGGCTAAGCTGGGTGAAGTGGGGTCTGAGACATCGATTACCTTAAGGTCATCGCTGTCAGAATCAACCACATAGGCATATCTGCCTGAGACATAAACAGAGTAAGGGTCAGTGCCAATGGCTAAACTCCCGGCTAAGCTGGGTGAAGTCGGGTCTGAGACATCGATTACCTTAAGGTCATCGCTGATAGAATCAACCACATAAGCATATCTGCCTGAGACATAGACAGATATAGGGGCAAGGCCAATGCCCAAACTCCCGGCTAAGCTGGGTGAAGTCGGGTCTGAGACATCGATTACCTTAAGGTCATCGCTGACAGCATCAACCACATAGGCATATCTGCCCGAGACATAAACAGAGCGAGGCAGAGTGCCAATACCTAAACTCCCGGCTAAGCTGGGTGAAGTCGGGTCTGAGACATCGATTACCTTAAGGTCATAGCTGATAGAATCAACCACATAAGCATATCTGCCTGAGACATAGACAGAGTAAGGGTAACTGCCAATGCCCAAACTCCCGGCTAAGCTGGGTGAAGTGGGGTCTGAGACATCGATTACCTTAAGATCATTGCTGCTAATATCAACCACATAGGCATATCTGCCCGAGACATAGATAGAATAAGGGCCAGTGCCAATGCCCAAACTCCCGGCTAAAACAGGGTCTGCGGGTAATTGAAGGAAATTGCCTTTCTCAATAGTCAATTTCTCACTTGGGCTGGTGGTGCCGATGCCGACATTAGCATTAAGTATGTTAATCTCATCTGTTGCTTGATTGTCAAACTCTATTCTTCCAGCGCTTCCACCCAATCCAATCCAGGCATCATCTGGCATAACAATATTTCCGCTTGATGATATTGACAATGCTCCAGCTGTTATAGTTCCAGTTGTTGTTAAATTCTCATCGTCAAAAGATATGTCGCCGCCAGTGGCAGTAAAAGTTAAATCACCGCTGCTGTCCACTGCCACAGAAAGATAATTAGAAGCGTCATAGGCGACAGTGAGTTGAGGAGTGCTTGTTGAAGTGATTGTTGTTTGGCCGCCATTAGCAATAACAAAGTTGTCTGTGCCATCGGTTTGGAAACGAGCAATATTGCCTGTACCTTGCTGATCTACCCGCAAGCCGTCTGATGAAGAAGTTGCTGTAAAAACAGCAGAGCCGGAATAGGTCTGGGCGCCGCTAACAGTAAGGTCGCCGCCGACAGTAACATTACCGTCTGTTTCAACTGTAAAGTTAGTGTCGCCAACAGTTAGGTCAGCACCAGTAACATCCAAGCCAGCAGTAGCATCAACATTTCCGCCAAGTGTAATCTGGCCTGTTGATTGAGTCAAAGTATTATTGATGGTCACTGGTCCGCTAAAAGTAGAAGTGGCAGCCACGGTTAATTTATCAGAAGTTTCTCCGCCTAAGACAGTATCGTCGCCAACTCCTAAATCATGAACAGCAGCAGAACCAGAAACGCCTAAGGAAGCAAAAGTGCCATGTCCGCCAACCTGAACTCCTTGCGAACCAATATATATTGGAGCGCTGGAAACAACTGTTTGAGGAGGAGTGGCTTGAAGTTTTTTAGTAATTTTTTGGAGGGTTTCTATATCAGCTTCCCAACCAGTGATTTCAGCTAATTGGGTTTTGAATTCAGCCAATGATTCCTCGTCAAGAACTTTTAATTCTTTAGTGATTTCTTTGATGGGTTCTATTTGGGTAATTTTTTGAATCTCTTTGATAATTTCTTTTTGAGGCAGACCTTCTCTTTCCATTTTTTCAATCCTTGCCTGAAGGATTTCTAATTCTTGTTTTAACTCCTCATCTATTTTTTCTTTTTCAGCAACGATTTTCTTTTCTGTCCTCCCCCCCCAAGGAGAAACGAGAAACTCGTATGCTTTAACAAACGGACTTTTGATTGCCTGATATGTCTGGCTTAATTTTTGTTCTATCGCATCATTGGTATTTTGATATCCTTGTTTGAAAGTAATGCCTGTCTTGACTATTTTCTGGCCAATGTTTGACGGTGCTTCTTTTATTATTTTACCTACAACAACGGCCTGTTCTCCATACCATTGGCTAAATCTTTGAAAAACATTAATGCCGTATTTGAGGTCGTCGCCTGTCTCGCCAGTTACCTCGGCTAAAAAGGAGTAAGTACTCTTACTTGTTGACAAAATACTTGCTCCTAAATCATAAAAGTAATTTTTTGTTTCTGCCTTTAATTTGTCTGACTCTATTATTACTTTTTTCCTCCATTTATTTAATGATCTATTCATTTCTGCTAAAAATTGACTGAGAAATGTTTTTGAATTTGCTAAAGAGGTATCTATTACTGTTTTTGAGTTTATCACAGAACTGCCTATTATTGTTGTTAATTCATCCAAAACATTGTCAGCTTTTTGAGAGACAACCGATAGTCCTTTGGAGCTAATGCCGGCAACAAAACTCATTGTTTGTTTGAAATCCTGAACCGGATGCAAATCAATTTCAGACAGGACTGCAGAGGTATTTTCAAAAGTTGCGGAGATACGATCTCTGCTGATTTTTACATCTTCTAAAGCACTGGAAGTAGCAGAGAACAGTTCTTTGCTGGTTTTTGTCAGAGTATCCTTGACCGACCAAATAGCATCTTTACCAATCCATTCAACAAGTTCAGGATTGTCCTGAACCTGCTGAAGGACAAAGACAATGCCAGTTGTAAGTAAAGAAAAAACCAAAACTCCAGCTATTGCGTATCGTAAAGCGTATCGGAGTTTTGGTTGCTTGAATAAGCTTGAAAACGATATTCCTGCTTTTTTAACCTCTTTGTGTTTCTTTGAATTGCTCTTTAGGTATTCCTCCAGCCATTCTTTTTTAGTTACCCAGTTCCTGCCGAATTTAATTGCCTTTAATTTTCCTTGTCTGGCCCTCAATGATAAATACTCCTGTGAGTAATCGCAGTATCGGGTTGCTTGTGTAAGAGAGATATAATCGTTTTCAGACATAAATTAATGAGATCCGATATTAAAAATTTTGCTTAATTCGGTTAAGCAATTATTACTTTATTTTCTTATAATCAAGAGGGCTTGTCAAATGAAAACTGTGGATAACTATCGGACGTCAAAAACAGTAATTTTTCTGGTGTTTTTGTTAATGAACTTGAACTTTATTTTGATAATGTTTTTGGGCAGGATTTTTTCTATTTTTTCTGACCATTCTATGGCTATAATATTTTCTGGGTTAGAAATAATCTCCTGAAAACCAATTTCTAAAATTTCCTCTGGTTTTTGAATACGGTAGCAATCAATGTGGATTAGATATTGGATATTAGATTTTGGATTTTGGATTTGGAATTTCTTCATTATTACAAAGGTGGGGCTAAGGATTTTTTCTTTAATGCCAACTCCTTTGGCAAAGCCCTGAAGAAAAGTTGTTTTGCCTGCGCCCAAATCTCCAACTAATCCAATTAGTAAAGCGCCTTTCTTTTGAGGAAGTTTTAGAATTTTTTTTGCCAAGTTTTGTCCCAGCTTTTTTGTTTGAGATGAATTAAAGGTTTGATATTTTTCCATATTGACTATATTGATGATTTAAGTTAATTTGAAATAATACTTAGTTAGCTTACTGACTATTTTTTTGCGAAGCAAAAAATCAAGGTTCTTGCCAAAGGCAAGGTTCTTAATTACGAAGTAATCAAGGTTCTTGAGCGATAGCGAAAGGTTCTTATATCATATGAATAAAAAAATAACTGGTCAAATTGTAATATTGCCGACTAAGCTTTCTAATCTTCAAAAGAAAGTAAAAAATATTTCTGATTTCAAAAAAAACATTGAAACGGTTTTAGAAAAAAACATTACTGAAATTCTGGAAAATATTTTAGTCGGAGCAATAAATTTAGATGCTTCAGATATCCATATTGAGCCGAGAAAAAAAGAAACAAAAATCAGGATAAGGATTGACGGCATACTCCAAGAAGTTATTTCTCTCCAGAAAGATATATACCAAGCCCTGGTTTCCAGGATTAAACTCTTAAGCGGTATAAAACTAAATATTTCTGACCGTGCTCAGGACGGCAGATTTTCTATTATTTTTCAAAAAAGCCAGAAAGAAAAGGAAGACAAGGAAACCATTGAAATCAGAACCTCTTTCCTGCCTTCTGAGCACGGGGAGTCAATTGTTTTAAGAATTTTAAATCCTAAATCCCTGATTGAGATTGAGGCCTTGGGATTAAGAAAGGACTTGCTGGCTATTGTTTTGCAAGAGATAAAAAGGCGGAATGGAATGGTTATTGTGACTGGCCCCACTGGCTCTGGAAAGACCACCACCCTTTACACTTTTCTAAAAAAAATTCAAAGACCGCAAATTAAAATCATAACCATTGAAGACCCGATTGAATATCATCTCAAAGGAACTTCCCAGACCCAAGTAAAGCCGGAAAAAGGATATGATTTTGCCAATGGTCTCCGTTCTATTATGAGACAGGACCCGGACGTCATTCTGGTGGGAGAAATCAGGGATTTGGAAACAACTAAAATTGCTATTCAGTCAGCCCTGACCGGCCATTTAGTTTTGACCACCTTACATACTAACGATGCTGCTGGAACCATTGCCCGGTTAATTAATTTGGGCGCTAAAGCGGGCAATATTGGACCGGCTGTCAACGTGGTGATTGCCCAAAGATTGGTAAGAAAAGTTTGTCAGAAATGCGGTAAATTAGAAAAAGCCTCTAAGATAGAAATGGAAAAAATAAAAAAGGGCTTGAAGGGTATTTCCAAAGAAGTTAAAGTTCCAAAAATTGGCCAGGGGTTGAAAATTTTAAAAGCAAAAGGATGCCGGCACTGCAACTGGACTGGTTACAGAGAAAGGACAGGAATTTTTGAAGTGATTTTGATTGACGAGGAAGTGGAAAAATTTATTTTAGAAAATCTTTCTATTGCCGCTTTGAGAGAAAAGGCGCTGAAAAAAGGAATGGTAACAATAAGGCAGGACGGCTTGCTTAAGATTTTAAGCAAAGAGACCAGCATAGAAGAAGTAGAAAGGGTGACTGGAGAATAAACCCCCCACCACTTTTGTTCCAAAAGTGGTGGGGGGAAAAATAGCCCAAGGCTGGGGGCAAAACTTCAGTTTAAAACCATAGTTCAGAATTTCTCTGAGGAATAATCCGGCACTACCTGGGTTATCCGTTAACTAAGGGAAATTCCTACGTCCCCAGCCTTGGGCTATCTACCTTAATTATAATGGATATTATGAATTTGTCAACCCCCACACCAAACGAACATAGCTCTGTTATGGTGTGGGGGTTGACCCTTTTGTTTTTGTTTGTTGGTTTTTTGTTTTTTGGAGTCGGTTTTAATACCGATTTTATTTTAGCTGATGAATCGTCTAAGGTAGTAATCAACGAAATTGCATGGATGGGCACAAAAGAGTCGTATAACAATGAGTGGATTGAATTATACAATAATAGTGAGACGTCTGTAAATCTTGACGGCTGGATATTAAAAACTAATGACGGCAGTCCGGAAATTGAATTAACAGGCAGAATCTCGGCTAAAAGTTTTTATTTATTGGAAAGAACTGACGACGAAACAGTAGCTAGTATTTTAGCTGACCAAATCTATAAAGGAGGATTGGCTAACAAAGGCGAATATTTGAAGCTTTTTGATGAACAGGGAAATTTGATTGACGAAGTGGAATGTTCTGATGGTTGGTTTGCCGGAGACAATAAGACCAAACAAACAATGGAAAGGTCTGTTGAAGTCAAACTTCAACAACCTCATTGGCAGACAAGCCAAAATCCCGGGGGCACACCAAAAAAACAGAATAGTCAGCTAGCTGAGGAAGCGGTTGAGGTCAAGCCTAAACATCCTCAAGGAATTATTACCTATCCTGGTGGTATAGTTGTGAACGAAGTACTCCCCTCTCCTGAAGGCCCTGATGCAGAAAATGAATGGATAGAAATTTTCAATGAAAATATCTTTGAGGTTGACATTTCTGGTTGGAAAATTTCTGACACAGTAGGCAGTGTTAAGAGTTATACTTTTTCCAAAGGAATAAAAATTTCCGGCAAAGGGTTTTTGCTTTTCAACAGGCCAGAAACAAAAATTACTTTGAATAATAGCGGTGAAGGAATAAAAATTTTTAACCCTAATGGAGAAATCGCTGATGAGATAAATTTTGGAAAAGCGCTTTTGGGACAGTCGTATAATAAGTTTGAGTCTCAATGGCAGTGGTCAGAAAATTTAACACCCGGCTCTGCGAACATCGCTTCTGAAATAAAAAAAGAAATTTCAGAAGACAGTGCCCCAGAGATTATAGAGAAGAATCTGGAGGAGAACAAAAATCCTCTCTTATTATCTTCGCTGTTAGGATCTCCGTTGTCAAAGAAGAACAAGAATCCTTTATTTAAATTGTTAATGATTGCTTTATCTATTGCTGTTTGTTTTGGTTTTTTAATTTTATTTTTAAAAAAGAAATTGAAAACTGATTAAAAATTTGGTAAGATAGAAGCATAATAGATTAAAAAAATTATGTCAGGCCATTCACATTTTTCAAGTATCAAACATAAAAAAGAGATTACCGATGCTAAGCGGGGCAAGATTTTTTCTAAATTAGCCCGGCAGATTTCTGTTGCTGTCAGAGAAAAAGGAAGCGATCCAGAAACTAATTCTGGTTTGCGTTTGGTTATTGAAAAAGCCAAATCTGTCAATATGCCTAAAGACAACATTGAAAGAGCCATAAAAAGAGGAACAGGCGAATTAGCAGAAGAAAAGTTAGAGGAAGTAATGTATGAGGCCTATGGTCCGGGCGGAATAGCTATTATTATTGAAGGAATTACTGACAATAAAAACAGGGCTTTAGGAGAAATTAAGCAGATTTTAAATCAGGCAGGAGGGAAATTAGCTGACAGCGGTTCAGTAAAATGGATGTTTGAAAGGAAAGGAGCAATAATCATAGAAATTCCGAAATCCGAAATCCGAAATCCGAAATTTAAAGAAAATTTAGAATTAAAAGTTATTGAGGCAGGCGCAGATGATATTTATTGGCATAACGAGACATTAGATGTTTACACCAAACCCGAGGACTTGGAAAAGGTTAAGAAAAATTTGGAAGAGCAAGGAATCAGGGCTGAGTCCGCTTCATTGGATTGGGTGGCAAAAGATGAAATTAAATTAGAAGAAAAAGAAGCAAAAGCAGCTGAAAGATTATTTGAATTATTGGACGAAAACGAAGCAGTTCAAGAAATTTATTCTAATCTTAAAACATAACTATGATTATTATAGGTATTGATCCGGGAACTGCCACAACCGGATATGGAATTATAAAGGCGAAAAACCTAAAGCGAAAAGCGAAAAATAATTTAAAATGCCTGGGTTACGGCTGCATTAAAACCAGTCCGGAATTTAGCGACGGCGAACGATTAAAAAAAATAAATCAGGAACTAAACAAAATAATTCGAAAATATAAACCAAAAGTTTTAGCAGTAGAAAATGTTTATTTTTTTAAAAACCTGAAAACCGCCATGCCAGTAAGTCAGGCCAAAGGAGTAATATTATTCACGGCCAGCCGTAAAAAAATTCCTATTTATGAATTTACACCACCCCAGGTTAAAATGGCGATTACGGGCTACGGAAGGGCAGAGAAAAAAGAGATTCAGAAAACAATAAAAAGCATTCTGAATTTAAAAGAAATACCAAAATCAGATGACGCGGCAGATGCTTTAGCCATAGCGGTCTGTTATACAATCCTTGTAAAAACGAGTTAATGTTTAGAGTTTGAGCCTCTAAACATTGAAAGGGGTTGACCCCCACACCAAACGAGCATAAATTTCATTTGTTTGCGCATAGCGCAATGCTCGTTGTGGTGTGGGGGTTGACAAGATATCTAAAAAAAATATAATGGTGGTATAGATAGGAAAAGGTCGATAACAATTAGAATAGAAATTAAAAATCACTCTTTTTTTATAAAGAGTGATATACTTTAAAATTATGATTTACGAATTTATTGGTCAAGACACAGAAGGAGGAGGAGAAGAGGAAGAAAAAGAGAAAACTCCTGCTTCTACCGAAGAAGAAACTGGTTCTGAAGAAGTAACTAGCCAGGACACAGGAGTAGGAACTCCTGAAGAAGGTACTACTGAAGGTACTCCTGAAAGCGCTCCTGAAGGCGCTCCTGAAACTGAAGAAGGTAAGAGAGAAGAAGAGAAAGAGGGTGAAAAAGAAGGTGAAGAGGGCGAAAAAGAAGAAGAGGGAGAAACTCCGGTTGTATAATTTTAAAACCCCGCTTTCGGCGGGGTTTTAAAATATTTTAACAAATCTTCTCTTGCCTGCTTGAATTATCATCCCCTTTTTTGTCTTAATATCTTTCTGCCAGTCATCTTGAACTTTATTATCAATTTTCACTCCTTTTTGTAAAATTAATCTTTTAGCTTCTGATTTTGAGGGGGCTATTTTTGTTTCAACAAGTAGTTCTAATATATTCAATGACTTTTCTGTAATTTTGATTTCAGGAATTTTAGAAGGCAGTTTTTTTTCTTTAAAAATCTTGTTAAATTCCTGTTCGGCAGATATGGCTTTTTTTTCTCCATGATGTGTTTTGACTATCTCTTTAGCTAACCTTGCCTTGGCGCTTCTTGGATTGGTTATTTTCTTAACTTCATCCATTGAAACTCTAGCACAAAGCTCAAAACCTACATTGATTAAACTGTCCGGCCACCTCATTATCTTGCCATACATTTCTTTCGGACTTTCGTCTAAATTAATCATATTTGCTTCTGTTTTCCCCATCTTTTTCCCTGTGGGATCAACTAATAACTTAGTTGTTAAAACAAACTTTTCCTTATTTTTTAACTTTTTCATTAGTGTCCGGCCAGCCAGCATATTAAAGGTTTGATCATTGCCGCCAATTTGCATATCAACATTCATAGTGACTGCGTCGTAAGCTTGAAATATTGGGTATAAAAACTCATGTAAATGAATATCCTTACCTGCTTTTATCCGTTTCTGAAACATATCTCTTTCTAATAATCGAGCCACAGTAAACTTAGAAGCCAACTCAAGCATGTCTTTGGGCTTCAATTTATTAGTCCATTCTTCGTTGTGTAGAAACTCAATATTGAACTTTTTAATGTCTAAAATTTTACCAATTTGATTTTTATAATTTTTGGCGTTTTCTAAAACTTGTTCACGGGTCAATGGTTTTCTCGGCGAGCTCTTATCGGTCGGGTCACCAATGGTAGCTGTAAAATCGCCTATTAAAACAATGATTTCGTGTCCTAAATCTTGAAATTGGCGCAACTTCTCTAAAACTACCCCATGGCCAAGATGAAGTTTGCCTGTTGGGTCAATGCCGTTATAAATTCGAAGCTTTTTGCCGGACTTCAAGACTTTTTCCAATTCTCGACGACTTGGATAGATGCTCTCTACTCCTCGTGTTAAAACCTCTTCAATTTTTTTTGGATTGGTATCTACTTTCATATTGTCATCATAAAAACCTGCCTTGCTAACGCTCGGCAGAACCTTGTAATTGTTTCGTTCGGTTACCAAACACATAAAGTATTATGTGCTTGGTCTCCTCGCTCACAATTATAGCAAAATTAGAAAAATTTGCCAAATCAAGTTGAATAAATTAGAATTAGAAATAAGAATTGATAATCACTAATAACTGATAATTGATCATTATGGCAAGAAGAATTTATCATCGGAAAATTTTGGGAGAGACAAAAAGGATAAAGAGAATTAAAATAATTTTAAAATTATTTGTTTTTGCTTTTGTTTTTTTTGTGTCTTTTTGTTTGCTCTTGTTTTTCTATTATGCTAAAGACCTGCCCAGACCGGAGAAATTTATGGAAAAACAGTTTATTGAATCAACAAAAATATACGACAGAACTGGCGAGGTTCTTTTATATAACATTTATGGAGAAGAAAAAAGAACCATTATAGCTATGGAATCAGTGCCAGAACAATTGATCCAAGCCATTATTACAGCTGAAGACAGAAGCTTTTACAAACATCATGGCATTGATTATAGGGGCGTTATGCGGGCGATATTAGTAAACCTTAAGTTAAAAAAGCCGGCTCAGGGCGGCTCTACTATTACCCAGCAGTTAATCAGGTCCAGTTTTTTAACTCTCAATAAAACTGCTGAAAGAAAAATAAGGGAAATTATTCTAACCATAGAGTTAGAAAGAAAATACACTAAAGACCAAATAATGGAATGGTATTTAAATCAAGTCCCTTTTGGTTCTAATGCTTATGGCGTAGAAGCGGCTAGCCAGACCTATTTTAAAAAATCAGTCCAGGACTTATCTTTGGAAGAATCAGCTATTCTTGCCTCGCTCGTTTGCGGACCGAGCCGGCTCTCTCCTTATGGTCAAAACAAAGACAGATTATTAGGAAGAAAAGATTATGTCTTGGAAGGAATGGCAAAACAAGGGTATATATCAAAAGAGGAAGCAGAAGAGGCAAAGAAAAGAGAAATATCTTTTGCTCCCAAACTTGTGGAAATCAAAGCGCCTCATTTTACCCTTTATGTCAAAAGCCAGTTAGAAAGAGAATACGAAAGAGAATACGGTAGTAATTTTTTAAAAGAAAACGGATTAAAGGTCTATACTTCTCTGGATTGGGAGCTTCAGCAATTAGCAGAAAAAGCAGTGGAGGAAAGAGCAAAAATAAACAAGAATTACCGGGCGCATAATGCTGCTTTGGTTGCTTTAAATCCGAAAAACGGCGAGGTTTTGGCAATGGTCGGCTCAAAAGATTATTTCGCTGAATCCTATCCTGAAGGATGTACTTCAGGAAAAGATTGTTTATTTGAACCAAAGGTAAATATTCCTATTTACGGCATTGGCAGGCAGCCCGGCTCTGCCTTCAAACCATTTGTTTATGTTACTGCCTTTCAAAACGGCTATGACGATAAAACTATTGTTGTGGACGAAAAAACAAACTTTGGCCTTTGGGGAGATGAAGAATATATTCCTCAAAATTATGATGGAAAATTCAGAGGAGAAGTAACTCTAAGAGATGCCTTGGCACAATCAATTAATGTACCGTCAGTAAAGGTCTTAGTTAATTTTTGCGGCCCTACAGTACAGGAAAGCATTGAGAACAGCGTTAAGACCGCTCAAAGATTAGGCATTACTACCTTAAGACCTCCCTACGGACCAGCCATTGTTTTAGGCGGCTGGGAAGTAAGATTACTGGAAATGACTTCTGCTTATGGTATTTTTGCTACCGAGGGATTAAAAATACCGCCAGTAACTATTTTAAGAATTGAAGATGCTGATGGAAAAATAATTAAGGAAAACAAAAAAACCAGCCAAAGGGTTTTAGGCATTAATGAAACACGCCTCGTCAATGACATTCTTTCAGACAACGAAGCCAGAGCGCCGCTGTTTGGTTTTAATTCCTCTTTGTACGTCAAGGGCTATGATACAGCAGCCAAAACTGGAACTACCCAAGAGTATAAAGATGCCTGGACTATTGGGTACAGCCCTTCTTTGGTTTGCGGCGTCTGGGCTGGAAATAATAATAATTCTCCAACAAATAAAAAGCCAGGGGTAACCCTGTCAGCTCCTATTTGGAAGGCATTTATGTCAGAAGCGCTTCAAAAATTCCCTAAAGAAAATTTTATACAACCAGAAAAAGAATCTTTATAAAATGTTACGTGTTACGTGTTACGTGGCTTTAATCGGCATTATGACATAAAGATAGGTTGCATCTCCTACTGGTTTTAACACTGATGGTCCTTCCTCTCCGTTCATTTCAAAAATCACTTCAGAGCTTCTTATATTAGCCAGTCCTTCAATCAAAAACCTCCAGTTAAAAGAAACCTTTATTTCTTTGCCAGTGATTTTAGAAGAAAGAGAAGATTTATTTTCTCCCAGTTCCGAGCTTTGGGAAAAAATTTCTATCTCTTTTTTAGAAGGCACGGCTTTTAATCTTATTTCATTTGTCTTGCCGCTGAAAAGAGAAGCGGTTTTTATTTTGTTTAAAAATTCGTTTCTATTTAAAATAAGCTGTGTTTCGTATTTTTTAGGGATAATTTCTTGATAATCAGGATACTCTCCCTCAATTAATCTGGAAATAAGCTGAATTTGGGGTTTAGAAATTTCTGGAAACAACACCTCAAATAAAACCTGATTAGAGGAAAAATATATCCTGATTTTTTTTGAATCTATTTTTTTCGCTCTCTCTCCTTCTTTTTCAGAAAAGATATTAAGGAGCTCTCTGCTTGCTTTTAAAGGAAGTATAAAAGAATACCCTTTTTCAGAAATTAAATCACTGTTAATTTTATTTTCAAAATATAATGTTTTTTCTGCCAACCTAAAACTGTCAGTGGCTGTTATTTTCAGCCGTTCTTTTTGAAAATCAAAATATATTCCGGATAATTCCACTCTTGTTTGATTAGGAGTAGTGAAATTAATTACCTGGGAAATTCCCTCATAAAAAGGAGTGGTCTTTATTTCTAAATAGTCCTTGGTTTCAATCTTAGGAATAATAGGAAATTCTTCAGGATCCTGTCCTTTAATTTGGGCTTTTTGATTTTTACAATCAAGATGGAGAATATTATTTTTAACTTCTAAATTTATTTTTTCTTCTGGTAAAAAATTAATAAAATCAGACAAAAGTTTGGCTGGTATTGCTATTTTTCCTGGTTTTTCTATTTTAGATAAAGCCCAGTATTTTATAGCTATTTCAAGGTCAGTAGTAATAAGATTTAAAAGATTATTATCAGTAGAAATTAAAACATTATTTAAAATAGGAAGAGTAAGATTTTTTGTTGTTATTTTTTCTGTGATATCTAATCCTTTTTTTAAGTTTTCTTTTAGAATTATTGTTTTCATATTTTTGTTTTAATAACTATTAATTATTAATTAAATAGAATTTGTTATTATTAGATATGTGTATTTCTTTTATTTTTGCTTAATTTAGCTATAAATTTAGATGTGAATAAAATGTTGATGAAGAATAATTTTTATTGGTTTGTTTTTGAGTGCCTATTTTAATTCCCATATTTCCATTTCTTTTCCCTTAGTTTTCCTCTATTTTCCCACTGTATTTCTCTTGTATTTTTAAACAGAATATATCCTGTGTTTTATTAAATTTACCTCTTCAAAAAGTCTTTCATTTTCTTTTATTTCTCTGGAGATTTTTTCAAAAGCATGGATAGCTGTAGTATGGTCTTTTCCGCCGAATTTCCTGCCAATAAAAGGAAAAGAGTAATTCAACGATTCTCTTAAAATATACATTGCTATTTGTCTAGGGAAAACGATTTCTTTTTTTCTTGAAGCAGCGATAAGATCTTTTTCTTTCAAATCGTAAAATTCAGCCACTGTTTGAATAATTTTTTTAGGACTAACCATTTTTGCCGGGCCAGAAATTATATTTTTTAAAAGTGTCTTAGCTATCTGACAATCAGGAATTTGATTATTTAGTTTTTGGTAGGCAATTAATCTGTTTAAGGCACCCTCTAATTCCCTAATATTTTCTTTAATATTGGAACTAATATATTCTAAAACATCATTGGAAAGATTTATTCCTTTTTCCTGAGATTTGACCTTTAAAATAGCCATTCTTGTTTCATAGTCAGGGAAACCAATATCAGCAATCATTCCTCCTTCAAACCGGGAGCGCAACCGTTCTTCCAAACTGGAGATTGCTTTTGGCGGACGGTCTGAGGAAAGGATTATCTGCTTATTTTTTTCATATAAGGCATTGAAAATATGGAAAAATTCCTCTTGGGTTTTTTCTTTGCCAGCTAAAAACTGAATATCATCAATAATTAAAACGTCAATTTTTCGGTGATTATTTTTAAACTCCTCAATGCTGTGATTTTTAATTGAAGAGACGACGCCGGAAATAAATTTTTCAGATGTAATATACTTTGTTTTCTTGTCAGGAAAATTTTTAACCGTCTTATTGCCAATGGCTTGGATAAGATGGGTTTTGCCTAAACCTACTCCGCCGTAAATAAATAAAGGATTATAAATTGTGCCTGGATTTTTGGAAATAGCCCAAGCCGCAGCATGGGGAAGTTCGTTAAAAGGCCCTACTACAAAGTTTTCAAACAAATAACGAGGGTTTAGATTAGAGATTTTATTAATCTTAAATTCTTCAAATTGGAGCTGTTCTTCGTCTGGGTAGTGATCTGTAATTCGGGATCGCTCTTTCTTTACCTCCAGCCCGGTCCTGGGTACTTCATATTTTATTTCTTTAACGTTTTCATTTAAACTGTGGGCAATTTTTAAAATAGTTTTATTGTATTTGTTTTCTAACCATTCTTTAGAAAAATGATTAGGGACTGAAATCACGATTTTTCCTTCTTGTTTTAAAAGAATTTTAGTGTTTTTAAACCAGGTTGCAAAATTAGCTGGAGAGGTATTGAATTGGATTTGGGCAAGTATTGCTTGCCAGAGTTCTTCCTTAGTCATAATGTATTTTCATCATATCACATTGTCAAATAAAATAAAATAAATATAAAAATAAAATAATACCTGAAATCTGTTGATAAACTGTGGAAAAAATGTGGGGAAAACACATAACACATAACACATAACAATATATTGTTTTTTGTTTTTAAATATGATAATGTTAAAATATTAGAATGTTAAAACGTTAAAATGAGCATCACTTATCAACCTAAAAAAAGAAAAAGGAAAAAAACTCATGGGTTTTTAAATAGAAAGAGAACAAAAGGAGGGAAAAGGGTTCTGGCGCAGAGGAGAAGAAAAGGAAGGAAGAAACTTACAGTTTAATTATGTTAGTAAAAGAAAACCGTCTTAAAAACAAGAAAGATTTTGATATAGTGTTTAGAGAGGGGAAAGGATATAAGGGGGATTTTTTATTTTTGAAAGTTAAAAATAATAATTTAGGATTTAGTAGATTTGGCATTGTAGTGGGTAAAAAAGTTTCCAATAAAGCTGTGATTCGCAATAAAATCAAAAGGCGTCTAAGAGAAATATTAAGAAAGAAAACAGACAGAATAAAAAAAGGCGTGGATATCATATTAATAACCCTTCCGGGCATAGAAAAACAAGGGTTCAAGGATTTGGAAAACGAGGTTGAGAAAGTATTAAAAAAAGCAGAAATAATATGATTAAAAGTTTAATTTTTAGAATTATAAGGTTTTATCAGAAGTTTGTCTCTCCTGCCCTTGGAGAGCATTGTCGCTTTTATCCCAGCTGTTCAGAATATTGTTTTTTAGCTATTAAAAAATATGGTATACTTAAAGGGTTGTTTTTAGGAATAAAAAGAATTTTAAGATGCCATCCTTTTAATGAAGGAGGAATAGATTTACCATAAAAAATGTTTGAATTATTTACTTCATTTTTTCATATTGTTCTTTATCAGCCATTGTTTAATGGTTTAATTTTATTATATCAATATATTCCGGGCCGCGATTTCGGCATTGCTGTAATTGTTTTAACTATTTTAATAAGGTTAATAATGTATCCTTTGGGGACAAAAGGTATTAAAGCCCAAAAAGCTCTTTCTGAACTTCAGCCGAAGATGAAAGAAATTCAGGACAAGTTCAAGCAAGACAAAGAAAAGCAAGGCAGGGCAATGATGGAGCTTTATAAAAAAGAAAAAATCAATCCCCTTTCTGGATGCCTGCCTCTATTGATTCAGCTTCCAATTATTATCGCTCTTTATCAGGTCTTTTTATCATTTAAAGAAGCAGGTCTAGGACCTGACCAGCTTCATGCCTTGTATCCTTTTGTCCATTTTGCCAATGACATTAGCACTTCATTTTTGGGCATTATAGAACTTACAGAGCCATTTTGGCCCTTGGCTATTTTGGTTGGTGTTTTACAATTTTTCCAAACAAAAATGATAACCCCTCAACAAAAAGGCCTTTTTTCTAAATCAAAAAAGCAGGATACAATGGCTCAGTTTTCAAATATGATGCAAAAACAAATGCTTTACTTCTTCCCTGTTTTTATTGTTCTAATTCTTTGGCGATTAGCTTCGGTGGTCGCTTTATATTTACTGGTCTTTACTTTATTTAGCATTGTCCAGCAATATTTTACTTTAAAGAAAGATAAACTAAAACCTACAGATTAAAATGCTTCTATGATTAAACAAGAAAATTTAGAGATAATTAAAAAAACTGCTGAGGAATTTTTCAAAAAGATCTGTTTTGAACCAGAAATTATTGAAGTAAAATCCCTGCCTAATGAGGAAACGGTTTCTATTGATTTAGAAATGGAAGAACCTCAGATTTTGATTGGTGAAAGAGGTCAGACCTTGGCTGAAATTCAGCATTTATTAAAAGCGATGTTAAGAAGAAAAATAGCAGAACAGTTTTATATCAATGTTGATATTAATGATTACAAAAAGAAAAAAAGCGAGTATCTAAAAGAGATGGCTCGTTCAGTAGCTGATGAAGTGGCTTTGTCTAAGAAAGAAAGAGTTCTTGGGCCAATGCCTGCTTATGAAAGAAGGATTATCCATTTGGAGCTAGCTGAAAGAGAAAATATTGTTGCAGAAAGCATTGGCCAAGAGCCGGAAAGAAGAGTGGTGATTAAACCAGCTGATAAGCCGATAAACTAATAAACTGGTAAGTAGTAAGTAAAAAAACCGCTGAGAGGCGGTTTTTCTGTAATGTCATAATATGAAGAATTAGATATATCTATATTTTCCTTCTTATTCTACATTTATGATAAAATATGCTCGAGGTTTTACTCCGTCAGGGTTAGGATCATAGACATCCTCTCCTTTTATAGTAGAATAACAATTTGTGTAAGATGGTTTTTCAAAAAGTTGACATATTCTAGGTCTTCCCTCTTCATCTTTCTCTTCACCAAGAGGTACAGTCATAATTACAACAACATATGGTCCGTTGATTTCAAAGGATTTAATCCGTTTATCTGCAGATTCTCCAGCCAGTTCTCCCTCCTCAAATGTGTGACCTTCAAGGCTAGCTACCGCCATTACGCTGCCTATTTCACGCTCTACTGTAAACTTACTTCCCTTACAATCAAGCGAGTCATAAAAAACTACATTACCAGATACATCTTTAGACAAATCCACGGTAAATACATACACAGAAGAAAGATTATTGTTTCCTATTGTAATATTAGAAGAAGGAAAAGGAAGGGGTTTGGAAAAATCTGATATTTCTGTAACATTTGGTAGTGGCGTATCTTCCATTGCTATTTCCTCTGGTAAAACTATTCCACATAAATGTGTAAAGTTTGGTTCAGTAAATAAAACTACCCCCTTAGCTATTTCTTCGTTGACGTGGTTAATTTTTAGTGATTGAGTATTATTATCCCATATGTCGAGATTGGCTGCGCTGCCAGAGAGATAGAGCGGATGCCTTGTGCTGCTTCCGAAACCAGTTTCTTTATAAAGATAAACCCCTGGCCTGTTCCAGAGGAAAAAGAAGGATTTTCCCGAGGTAGAATCCGTAGAGCCGGTTCCGCTATTCTCAATTTCTGTTACGTTTCCTTTATATCCTTCTTCTGTATAGGCAAAGACCGAATATAATTCTTCGGGAGGACTGATAAATTCTATTGATACTACGTCAAAATCTTTAATACTTGGAATGCTTGACGCATAATATCTTTTTTCATCTTCATTATTTATTAAATAAACTCCGTTAACCGGCTTTAAGGGCTCCATTTCTTTTAAGATTGCTAATTCTGGATTAATAGTAGTCAAAATTAAATAACATAGAAGTAAAAGAACTAAACCAATTATTCCGCTGAGTATTCGGGATTTAGCGTCACTAATTTTAGTTGGGTCACCAGCTGAAATTAAATAAACAATTCCTCCATAAACCATCACGGCAAAAGCTAAAATTCCTCCAAGCATTACAGCAAAGTTAAAAATATATTTTATGTATCCAGGCAGTTTTGTTTCTCCGGTTGGCGCTTCTCCTCCTATTCCAGGATATTCAATTTCTAAATCCCTTTCAGCAAGACAAAAACTACTACAAAACAAAATTAGTAAAGCAGCGAAAAAAAAGATGAAAATAAATTTTTGACCAGTTTTAGTCATTTGAAAATTGAAAATTAATCCTTACTTTCCTTCGCAGCAAAAGTAATTATCCATAAAATCTCTAATTGCTTCTCGGCATTCCAGGCTGTCTTTATTTGTTTCGCAGATTGGTTGAATGTTCTCTTCTATAAATTCCTTAAACATACTGGTTTCAGAAGCATAATAAGGATAGCAATGGGGGAAAGGAATTATTTTATCTTCAAAATAACCTAAGATATTAAGTTCACCTAAATATATTTTATCCAAAGCTATTTCACAACTCAAGGTCCTCATATTTGTTTTTGTCTCTTTAAGCGCAAATTCATAACCAATAAGACATTCCTCTAATTTTACTCGCGAATTAAGAAGTTTATTTAGAATTTTCCAGCGATTCGGGTCCTCATCCGATAAATTTTCTGCTTCTATTAAGTTTATTATTCTCTCAGTAGAATCCGCGATGTTTTGAGGTCTGGGCTCAAGGGAGTTGTAATAATCTTCAATATTATTATAATGATTTTCTATTTCATTGTAGGTATTATTTATTTCGTTCATTGGACAAGGTTCACCTGTACAAGGAGTACAAGAGCATTTGACACAAATACCTTCAATTTCTATACAGTTACAATCACCGGGATCACAAGGAGTATCAGCGCAATCTTTACAACTGTCTGGGCCGGTCAAGTCAATTAACTTCCATGCCGCTTCTATTTCTAATTCTGCTTCGTCTCTTTCTGCTAATGCTTCCTCTACTTCTGCTGTTCCTTCATTATAAATATTTTCAAGTTCATCAATTATTTTTTGAGCAAAATCTTCAGTTTCATCAGTGGTCTCACCAATAGGAATTTTGCCTTTTGGAAACTCGGCATATTTTGTTTCTATAACTGGATCTACTACACACTTTTCTTTTTCTCCCCAAGCAAAAACCTGGCTATTTTTATTATAGAATAAACTTGAACATAACAAAAGCAAAGAAATCAAGGAAATAAAAATAATTTTGTGGATATTGCTATTTTTCATATTCTTCTGCAGGAAAGTAAAAACTAGCTGGTTCGCCGTCAAGATTATATACATTACATAGCTTCCCTTCTTCATTTAAACCGTATTTAAGACATAGCTCCGGATTATCCTCGTCAAATGTTATACAATTAAATACTCGGCAATATTCTGAGATGTCAAAATTTTCAAACAACACTTTATCTATTTCTCGCCCAAGCGGTACATTTAATTTTTTATATTCATATTTAGCTAAATTGTTTCTTTGACCGTAAGGGAATTTTACTAATTCTTCAGCATCTTTTAGATAATCTAAGTCCGGAATTAACTCTTCGTCCCTTAACTTTTTTAATCTCTCAAGAGCTTCATTTACTGTTAAAAATTTTGAGTTGTCCGGGTCACCGTCCTCTATTAATATTATAATTTCTTCTCTTTTTTCCTCCATTTCCTCTATAGTAGCTGGCATAGTATCATTTCTAAGGGTTTCCATTTCTTCCCTATGAGGGCAGGTATCACCTGTGCAATCGCATTGCTGGTTAGCGCAGCTGCAGCTGGAATCACATTCATTACAGGCGCATTCAGCGGCATAATCTCTTAATTCCTCAGATTCATTTTTCAGTTCCTCAGCTATAATTTTCAGCTCCTCGGATTTAACTCTTAACTCCTCGGATTTAATATTGATTGCTCCCAAAAGTTTTTTTATACAATCTAATCGGTCATGGTCTTCTAATAAGGCAATTTTATTGCCTTCCTCGTCATAATCATAGCAATAGCGAAAATCAGTATCACGAGCAAACTCATCATCCATAGTGTTCTGAATGATTTCTCCGGTTCGGCAATCTATTAGATTTCTATCCTCATCAAAACAGCTTAAATTTTTAGTTAAAATGATTTCCGCTAAAAGTCCAATTGGAATTTCTTGATAATATGTTGTTTTTATCTCTGGGGGGCCATATTCTGGCGGTTCATCAGGTTCAAAGGGTTTTAAATCCTCAAGTTTTAAAATAGCCAGTTCAGGGTTGATAGTAGTTAAAATTAACCAAGAAGAAAGCAAGAGAACCAATCCGATAATTCCACCCAACATCCAGGACTTAGCATCACTTGTTGCTGTTGGAGAGCCAGCAGAAAGGAGCCAGCGGATTCCTCCAAATAGCAAGACAGCAAAAGCTAAAATCGCTCCCAAGAGCATAGAGAAATTAAAAATGTATTTTATGTATTCGGGCAAAGTCGTGTCTGCAGTCGGCGCTTCTCCTCCTATTTCAGGATAGGTGAGTTCCTGGGCAGATACAAAATTACTACAAACAAGAGCTGCTATCACAACAGAAAGAAAAACTAAAATAATTTTTTGCTTTTTTTTGGTCATTTTAAGTTCAATCTGTAAGAGGAAATATTAATATTGAACGGATCTTTACTCCGTCTGGCTCTGGATCATAAACACTGGTTCCCTTTAAGGTTGGGATACAGGTGGTCCCTTTTGGTTTTTTGAAAAATTGGCAAACACCAGGATTATTAATATCAGCGGGATATTGAGGTTCAGTAATAAGAACAACTCCAAAGTTTCCGTTAGTCGCGTTAATTTCAAGAGACATAATGTTTTCATCTAATGGTTCTTCGCTATGGCTAAATTTATATCTATAGATACTGTCTTCCTCAAATTTATAGTTGTCAGGGTCTTCAGCAATACTTAAACCCGTTACTTCGGCAGGACCATCAACTACATATTTTTTTCCTTTACATTCAATTGAATCATAAAAAGTTATATCACCGCTCGGTTTGTTATTAACATCAAGAGAAAATACTATGATTGAAGAAACATCATATCCTATTGGAGGTTCATTATTACTGCCTGATGATTGTGTTAAATCCGAGATGTCTTGATTGTAAATCAAACTGCATTTACCCATAAATCCCTGCTCGCTAAATGGAATTACTCCATAAAAGCGCTCATTTGGTACTTCCCTGCATTCAATTGATTTGACTTTTTTGTCCCAGTCGTCAATATTAGTTAGGCTGTTAGAAAGATGTAAGGGCGGTCTTTGGTCAATGCCAAAATCAGTTTCTTCATAAAGATAGACGCCGGGTCTATTCCAGAAAAGATGAAAAGATTTTCCTGAGGTAGATTCCGTACTACCTGCCCCGTCATTTTTAATTTCTGTTACGCTTCCTTTATATTCTTCTTCCGTATAGGCAAAGACCGAATATAATTCTTCGGAAGGACTGATAAATTCTATTGATACTATGTCAAAATCTTTAATACTTGGAACACTTGACGCATAATATCTTTTTTCGCCTTCATTATTTATTAAATAAACTCCGTTAGCCGGCTTTAAGGGTTCCATTTCTCCAAAGATAACCAGGTCTGGATTGATAGCGGTTAAAATTACATAAGAGCCGAGTAAGAGCACTAACCCAGTAATTCCGCTAAACATCCAGGATTTCGCCTCTCCAATTGCTGTTGGAGAGCCAGCAGAGAGTAACCAGCGGATTCCTCCAAACACCAAGACAGCAGAAGCTAAAATCGCTCCCAATATAATAGAGAAATTAAAAATGTATTTTATGTATTCGGGTAAGGTTGTGTCTGCAGTCGGTGCTTCTCCTCCTATTTCAGGATAGGTGAGTTCCTGGGCAAAACAAAAACCCGTTAAGAAAAAAACAAAAAAGAAAATAGTTAATAAAAATAATATTGTCCGTAATATTGCCATAGTAATTGGCTGTTGATGTCAAACATCAACAGCCAACAAGTTTATTCTTTTATTTCTTCTTTTACTGTTGAACCAATTTCTGAAATAACAAAAATAGTCCAAAACGGCAAGGCGCCTAAAAGAGGAATTAGTTCTCCTAAGGTAGCTAATCCAAATCTTAATCCAGTTTTAGATCCTCTTTTTCCAGCTTTTTTCAAGAATTTTCTTGTTTTTTTAACCATTCTTTTTCTTTCTTCTCCTCTTTCTGCCACTTCCCTGATTAATTCTTCTTTTTTTTCTTCGCCTTCTCCTTTCACTGCTTTTTTTATTGCTGAACGAAAAACTAGCCAGGCTCCAAAAAAGAAAATGCCCATAATATCAGGTATAAAAGAAAAAACTTCCCCAATTCCAACAATCACGTCTAAAATTAGACAAATTATTCCTATTAAATCCAATAAAGCAGCCAGAAAAATCATTAAGATTGCTTCTGGGATTAATAAAAGTCCTGTTGGATTAAAAAGAGACATAATTATTCCATTTGTTGTTTAGCTTTTTTGATTTTCAGGACTTCTTCAGGAGAAGTAGTAATGATTTGTTCTTCAGCATAAGAAGCAACAACGCTGATTGCTACATGTTTTTGGCCAGCGAAAAATAGTCCCTCCCCAACTGCTGACTCTAAAAGCATATATTTTTCTTGGTCGGTTAAATTAAATGTTTTTTGAACTATATCAATGGTGGCTGGGCTTTGTTTCATTAAAAGCTGTAAAGATGAATTAGCGATAATCGGCTGGCCGTATTCGGATTTCATAAAGTCAGATACATCTTGGGTAATAGTAGTGACTCCTAACCAATATTTCCGCGCTCTCTTACAAACCCCGAACAGGAAAGAAGCGCCGTCTTCGGATTGCATTATCCACCAGGCCTCATCTACTACCAATATTCTTTTTTTAAGCTCAGCGCGAATTGAATTCCAAATATACCTCATTATGACATACATCGCCATTGGCTTAAGACCTTCTTCCATATCCCTAATTCCAAAAACCACAAATTTATTCTTCATTGAAATATTGGAAGGTTGATTAAAAAACTGGGCAAATGTTCCTTTAGTAAATTTTGTTAAACGTTTAACCAAGGATTCAGCCCCTTCCATTGTTTCCAGGACTGCCTCCAGGTCTTCCATTAAAGGAGTGTTTTGATTCCAAGTAGAAGGATCGCTTTCCGGAGTAATGTCTTTAGCTGCATATGCCTCGGTAAGAGCTCGGTCTATAATAGCGTCTTCTTCCGGGGTTAAGCCGCCAAGCATAATTCTTAATAATCCTACCAGATTTGTAATATTTGAACGAAGCACATCTTCGGGTTTTTCATCTTCCCGAGGCATGGACAGTTCAAAAGGATTAATATGATTAGGAGAAGATAAAGAAACATCAATATAAGAACCCCCTACGCTGTCAGAGAGGACCTTATATTCGTTTTCCGGGTCAATAATGATACAGTCGGTTCCCAACATTAAAGAACGAAGAATCTCCAACTTCACGAAAAACGACTTTCCCGCTCCGCTTTTTGCGAATATAACCGAGTTTGCATTCTCCAAACTGAAGCGGTCAAATAAAATTAAAGAACTATTGTGCTGATTAATTCCATAGAGAATCCCTTCGTTTGAGGAGAGGTCAAAAGAGATAAAAGGAAAGATGCTTGATAAGGGGTCAGTATTAACAGTAGTATGAATACCCATCTGGTCTAATTCGTAAGGAGAGCAGGAAAGAAAAGCTTCTTTTTGTCGATAAAGGGCTGGTTTTATATAGACAAGACGGGATTCTAAAACAGAACGCAAATCCATTTCAACATCTCTTAATTTTTTTTGGGTGTCTCCGTAAATAGTAATATAAAGCCCAAACTTAAACATTCTTTCTTGAGCTGTTTGAAGACGGTCTCTCAATATTTCAATATCCCGATAAGCAGTTTCTAATGCCGGATCCCGAATCAATCCTTTTTCTTCTCTTTCCGAAATTTCTGCTTCAATTTCAGTTACTTTTTTCCTTAATTTCTTTAAAATCATCTCTGTTTCAATGGGATGGATAAAGAAAGAAATGTCCATTGGAGTGTCTAAGTTTATAACAGGTGAAAGCCAGCCAGTGGTGAGGTATCTGGGATAACAGAAAATAAAAAAAGATTTAGCTAACTTTTCACCTAACTGGATATAATTGGGGTTAATTTTAATCGAAGCAGGAGCAATAATATCTACAACATTAATGCTCCCTGGTTTAGGAGCCTCTTCCCTTTTTTTAAATTTTTTAAAAGATGGTAGTTTCATATTTTACTCTTCAAATTCTGGGGGTATTTCCGGATAATAACCAATTTCTGCTTGGTCAGGATGATGGAGTCCCCAGAAAAGTTCAATAATTTCCGAGGTGTTTAAAAGGACAGATTTTAAGCCGCACCTTCTTAACCCTAAGGTTACAAATTGCATTCTTTGTTCAAGTTGTGTTTTGCATCTTTGGAATTTTTCCTCGGTTAAGACAGGAAGTTCTGGCGCTCTGAAAAGTTTTTTTGTTTCTTCTTTTTTTGCTTCTAAAAGGGTAAAAGGCACAATTACAAAAAAGGATTTATTCATAATGGTGCCGGCTTTGACCAAACTTTCTACGAACTCTCGATAGCCGGCTGTCTGAATTTGAAGTAATTCATTTTCTTGTTCTTTTTCTATATTGCTCAATTTTTCAAGATAACCAGTGATATTGAGACGTCTGGACTGAATAAGAATTTGGCAGGAGAAATCCAAAGAGTTTAAGAAATTTTGAAACTGATAAATAATAGCCGATTTTTCGTCGTCAGCTTTCAAAGCAAAATTCAAAGAAGAAACCATTATTATTCCTCTTAATGACCTGTTTTTTAGGATAACAATTCCTTTTTTAATTTGGTCTATTTGTAAGAAATCCTGGGTACTTGACTTTGTCATAGTTTTTACTTTGTTTTGGTCTCAAGTTGAGTAGATACTTCTCTAAGTTTACCGCCGGTGATAACAATACCGGAAGCTCTTTCTTTTTTTTCTTTTGGTTTTAATTTCTTTTCTTTTTTTAATTTTAAAAATTTTGGCGGAAGTTTTTTTCTCTCCCAAATATATAATTTAGGGGAAGAAAAAAACATAAAAGAATCTTTTAATAAAACCAAAATAGAACGTCCTTGGATTTTTACAAAAATTAAAACTAAAGCTCCACCTATTAAAAAAATAACAACAATAATGAGTTGAGCTCGGGGAAGGACAAAATAAAGAAGAAGAGAAATGCCCCCGGCTATGCCGATTATTAAAAACTGTTTGAAGGTCAACGGCCCTATAATCTTTGCCTCACGCTCAATAAATTTTGGAACAGTAAACTGCATAATTATTCTATTGGTTCACGATAAACATCTTTTTTATTTGTTTTTGCTTTTTCCTCAACAGAACTTTTAGGGGTAGTTTTCATTGTATAAATTTCATTCAGTTCTTTTTTAACCGGAAAGAAAATTATTCTCTCAATTTGGAAACCAATTTTTTCAACTATATCTTTTTCAAGATTTAATTCTTTTTTTAGAGTATTTCTAAATTCTTCTGGAGGTAAAATTCCTAACAAAACATTGCCAGTTAAGCGAGCAACCTCAGGAATTTTTGCTTCTTCAATATTATTTCTTGTGCAGATGCTATAAATATCATCAGCTGTTTTTTCAGCAAAAACTGCTTCCTTTAAGTCATCTGGAAGTTTCTCGTATAGTTTCCAAATTTGTTCTTTGGTATATTCTGCTTTCATGTTTTCACTTTCTTTTTTCGGCGGTTTTCATCGCTGCCGAAAGAACTTGCCCGAAGGCCTGCCTGCCGGCAAGGCAGGGATACCTCGTCCCTTGGGGCGTGATAGTTCATTTTACCACACTTTTATTTTATCACAAATAAAAAATAAAAAAAACAACAAATATCAACATTCAGCACAAAACAAAAAATTATGTATTTGTCCTTTACGAAAGATTGCTTATAATAAAACAAAAGACCATAGCGAGAGCAAAACGAGGCCCGTCCTCGTCCAAATTTTTTCTTTATGCCTTATCGTCGCCAACAATTCCTCAATGGAGAAATATATCACATTATCATCAGGGGAATTGATGATAATTTAATCTTTAAAGATGCAGACGATTATTATCGAGGCATTTTTTCTATCTATGAATTTAATAATGCTAAGGCAGTAGAAATTTATAAAAGGCGCCGTGAGATTCAAACCATAAAAAAGATATTTAGAGAACAAGCCGGGGGAGGCCGGGCCTCCCTTGTCTCTATCAATATTCCTGATAACAGAGAAAAGTTGGTAGAAGTTTTAGTTTTTAGTTTGATGCCAAACCATATTCATTTATTATTGAGACAGCTAAAAGATGAAGGAATAACTCAATTTATGAGTAAAGTGGGTACTGGCTTTGGAGGATATTTTAACAGAAAATATGATAGAAAAGGATATGTTTTTCAAAACAGATTTGTCGCTGTTCATATTAAAACCAATGAACAACTAAAAACCGTGTTTGTTTATATTCATACCAATGGCATATCTTTAATAGAACCAAAATGGAAAGAAATAGGAATTAAAAATCCAGAAAAAGTAATTGAATTTTTAGAAAATCATAAATGGTCAAGTTATCCTGATTATATTGGAAAAAAGAATTTCCATTCAGTAACTGAAAGAGATTTTATGCTTAAAGTAATGGGCGGAGAACAAGGATGTAGAGATTTTGTTGAAGCTTGGATTAGGCATAAAGGAGAGATTAAAGAATAAAGAGAACTTGCTTTAGAATAATTAGAGTAGAAGAAGAGAAACAGATATTAGAAAGCTCGGGGGAGGCCGGGCCTCCCCCGAGCTTCCCCGAGCTTCCCCGAGCCCCCGAGCTCCCCCGAGCTTTTCGTTAGGGTTTTCGAGGTGCAGAAGATTTGACAAATTTGATATAGGTGCTATAATTATAGTAGCACTTAAGCAATAGAATATGTGATAAAAGTTATGCAATGAAAGTGCTGATAGAAAGTAAAGGATGTAAAAAAAGGAGGTGAAAAGAAAAAGATGGGAGAAGAAGAAAAAATAGAGAAAGGAATCTGGAAGCGGAAAATCACTTGGATACTAATAGTTACAGCGATAACGGTTGCCATTTTAATGGCAATTTTGGGAGCAGTGATAACAGAAAATATCCGGGGTAGAGTGGTAATTGAAGTATTCACAATGGCAATTCTGCTGTTGTGGCTGAAGAAATGCTTCAGGCAAGTGGGCACTATAGAAATGCCCTGTAGCGGTGTTAGAGCAAGATTCGGGAGATCAGTGGAATCGTTAACTCCTGGACTGTATTCCTGCCTTTATCCAATTGAGGATATTAAGGAATATCCTACAGGATTACATAGGTTGAGTTATAAAGCCGAGAATATTCACTCAAAACCTGAAACTATTGAGGTAGACGGAAAGAAGATAGCGCTCGGGAGTCAAAGAATGGATGTGGATTTTACATTTACTTTTAGGTGGCCAAAGGTAGGGAAAAAATACCGCGTTCCAATAATAGATCCGGTTACAGGTAAGGCAAAAAGAGATTCTCAAACAGGAAAAGTTGTATGGAAAAAAGTAGACGGAGGTGACCTATTAAAAAATAAAGCTTTTTATCACCTTCCAATTAGAAATCCAAAGACAGCGCCTATCGAGAAATTTGATGAAGCATTTGGAAAAACAATAATGGGTGGCAGTAGAACAATATTGGCGGGTCATAATCACTCATTCTGTCGAGAAAACAAAGAGGAAATAGAGGACGAAATAAAAGAATACCTTCTTTCCGAGGTGGGAGACCCAATATTTGATTGTGGACTTCCCAGGGAAACAGTAGACACAAAAATACTAAAAATAAAATTCCAAGACACTACAGAGACAGCATTTGAAGCACCAGAGATTGCATGGAGGCAAGCTGACGCCACAAAAAAAAGAGCTGAAGGAGAAGCTGAGGCAATTAAAAAAAGACGAGAGGCGTTCAAAGATGTCCCAGAGCCAATGCGAGCAATGCTTTCTGCAGGCATAGGTCCCGGAGGAGAAAAAGGAGCAATAGGATTAGATTTGAACAATTTAGTAACATATTTAGCGTTGCCGGTGTTGTTGGAAAAACTTGGACTCGGCGAAAAAAAAGAAGGGATTTCAAGACAAGAACTTATTGAAGCGTTGAAAAAACTTAGTTCGGAGGAATTAGAGGAACTATTAAAAAAATAAAAAATAAGGAGCTTTAGTTAGCTCCCATTTTTTTTATTTTAATATATCTTTGATTAAGGCCTCGCTCCTCCAGTAAATCCTTCTTTTTCTATTTTTGGTTTGATTTCTGCCTTGGCTAATCTTTCAAATTTTTCTACTTTTTCTATTTCTGTGTCTATGATTTTCTTTTGTTCCTCTCTTAATTCTTTAAGAGTTTTACCAACTTTTTCTTGAGCATATTTATCTGTTATTCGTTCGCCCTCTGTTATTGAGCTAAATCCTAATCCTTGAGCAGCGCTACTGTTAAGATAATTAGGAATCTTTAAATTTAGATTTTCTGGTTTAAGGTACGATTTAGCCCCTCGTTCTTCAGCAGAATCTTGGAATTTATCTACAAATTCTCTAGCAAAAGTTCTAGCTGCTTCCCCAATTTGATGGCCTCCCCAGAATTTATGAGAGGCCTCCATTAAATCTTTATCTTCCCACCATCCTTTTTGTAATTGTTTAATATCTTCAGCCGAAGTAGCTCCTCCAATAATTGCTTCTTTGTAATCTTTGTATCCTTTTTCTGCCAGATTTTTCTTGGTTACTATTCCTTTTTTAAACGCAATTTTCTCCATATCCTTCCAACCTTCTTTAATATAAGCTCTTTCAATTGACTCATAAGCGCCTCTATCTTTCATTTCTATTGCTTTCTTGTAAACCTTCATAATTTCTTCTTTCTTTAACTCTTGTCCCTTAAGCCCCTCCTTATTTAAAGCAGGCTTCATTTGCTTTTCTTCTATCATTGCTTTTAATATGCCTTCTTTTTTGGCTGGATCAATAGCTCCACGGAAATCACTCAAGTTGGTCGTCCAGTCTTTCTTTTTGGCTTCTTGATGCGCTTTATCTGCGATTGTTCTTTCTGCTTCTGGTAATGGAGTTATGGTTCTTCCGACTTTGCGGCGGATAGCCCAAGGCATAGCAGTTACTCCCCATATCGCTTTTGCTTTTAATCCTTTTTCTGCTGCTCCGGGAGTTTTTGCTACTGCCTGCCTTTCTCCCCATCCCCTTATTCTTTCTCCTGTTTTAGTTCCTAATGCCCAACCAGCAGCTCCTCTACCAGCAAATTTTCCTGCTGCTAATCCTTTTCTTCCTGCCCATCTTCCTGCGTAGGTGCCTCCGGTTTTCGCGGAGCTGATAATCTTGTCTGCACCTATTGCTCCGGTTTGTAATGAGACAAAAAATCCGATGACAAGGAAAACAAGGGGTACGGTATATTGGAACAATGTAGCAAATGCATTGAGATCTCCAGAGGGATCACCGGTTAAATTCCCTTTAGTCATTTCTGCTATTAGAGTATTTGATAAATAAATAAAGAAAGCAGCAGGTATTCCAATAATACACCATTGAAAAAATTGCTTCCACCACATACTCCAAATACCTTTTGCTGCTGGTATAACATAACAGAAAAAAGCCAAAGGCGATAAAATAATTAAAATCCAAAGAGCGACATATCTTGCTGCAAATAAAAAAGCAAAGAGAAGAAATATTGTTCCTGCAATAAGATTAAAACCTGCAAACACTATACCCGTTCCTAATGCACTTTCAGGATTATCTATAGATATAGAGTTGATTTGATAATTTATTGTGTCAAGAAAGCTTCTGTCTAATGTTAAATCTGTTAAAAAGTAATTCATTGCTACGTTTGATATGTCAATGAAAAATCCGCAGATTACTGGAGTGAAATTAATTAAAAGGGCAATGCCGATTAAAAGAGGTAAAAGTTTTTGTGCCTGATATTCTTTAATTCTTAAGATGGTCGCCAAAGCAACAATCACAAATCCGAGGATAATAAACATATTAACAAAATCTCGGACTATTCCCCAACCTTCCTGTACAACAAGATTATCAGGACCTGTAAAAGAAATATTTACAAAACCAGGGCTAATTACCCAATTTAAAAGGGAATGAGAAAGAAGTAAAAACGGAGAAGTGATGATGATTAAAATCGAAAATAAAGCAGCGATAAGACTGCTAAAAAATTCGACTCCCACACCAGTAAGTATTGATGTAACTCCCTTAATTGCACCATAGGCAGGACAGATGGCTTGAAAAACTATGTCCCAATATCCTGCATAAATATAACAAATTGGAATAAATATTCCCGAAACCACAGAAAACAAAAGAATCCAACCCGCGTTTTTTTTAAGGATTAAGAAATTAAGGAGAAATTTTTTGAGTTTTTGAAGCATTAATCAATTATAGCACAAAAATAAAGTATATGGATAGGGATTAGGTTGTGGATAAAAAAACAGAGAGGTAAAAAGATTCCTCTCTTAGTTTTTTATTATGACTTTTCTTGTTTTATGCTTTTTTCTCTAGTAATCTCTCTATTTTCTTTACTCTTTCCATGTGTTCTTGTATTTTAACCGCTGCAATAACACCTCCAATTATGAGCCCGATTATAAGAACCGCTATAATTGTTTCTCTCTCGTTTGATGTTGATGAGAATTCAGGATTACGGACGTTGTCAGGGAGTATACGCTCCATGAATTCCTGTGGTGACTCATCTTCTTTTGCGGAAGCCGAAACCATTAATATCGCGACTATCACTAAAGCTGCAGTCGTCAAAACCAATATCTTTTTTGCTTTTCCCATTTTTTTCACCTCCTATTCTTTACTTATTTCTTTCAAATTCATTTCCGGTCATTCATTACATTATTTATTTTTAAATGACCATCACTAATAACCTCTAATTTTAGAATAGCGGTTTCAAGAGGTCTTGTCAACCCCCACACCATAACGAGCATTGCGCTACGCGCAAACAAATTAGATTTATGCTCGTTTGGTGTGGGGGTCAAGGGTTTTAGTTAAGTTGAGCCAGTCCTTAATGGTTAGAATTTCAGCTCGTTGAGATGGTTGGATTTTATTTTGGCTCAGCCATTTTTTAATTTTTTCCCTGTTTAGTTTTAATCCATCAGACAAATTATTCAAAATCTGTTTTCTGGGATGGGAAAATCCTGCTTTAACGATTCTGAAGAATCGTTCGCAAAACCCTGCTGAATAATACGTAGAACTACGCGGAATAATTTTTATTATAGCTGCGTCAACTTTTGGTTCTGGCCAGAATGATTTTTTAGAAATATAATCAATAATTTTTACTTGAGCGTAAAATTGAACAGAAACAGCTAAAATACTCATTTTCGGTGGCTTGGCATAGAGCCGTTGAGCTACTTCTTTTTGAACAATTAGAATCATCTGGCGAGGTTTGACATCGCCAGGTTCAAGGAATTTTCTAATGACTGGCGCAGTAAGATAAAATGGCAAATTAGCAACAATTTTATAAGATTTTGGAATTTGGGATTTTATTTTTAAAATATCTCCTTGGATGATCTTCACATTATTAAGATTCTCAAGGGTTTCATTTAGAATCTCGCACATCTTCGGGTCTTTTTCGCAAGCAATAACTTTTTTTACTTGTTTAGATAATTCAATAGTTAAAGTGCCAATGCCTGGGCCAATTTCCAAAATAGTATCAAAAGGTTTTAAATTAGCTGATTTGATAACTTTTCCGATTACTGATTTGTCAATCAAAAAATTCTGGCCAAATTTTTTTGATGGTCTAATATTATACTTTTTTAAGATTTCTTTAATTGTTTTCTTTGACGCCAGATTCATAGGTTGTGGATAACTGGGGTTGACTTACTTTAGTGGTCTGATACCATAAGAAAATAGTATATGAGTAATAATTTTTTTAGGTTAATCGGCTTGATATTATCGCTGATTATTTTATTTGGAGCGGTTTTTCTTTATTTTGGAAGTGATGTTAATAATTCTGTTTCCTTAATTAGTGATAAGATTTCTAATGAGGGATTTTTTGTTGATTCAAGAAAAACTCCAAGATTAGAGTCGCCGAATTTATACCTGATTGAAAAGAATAGCTTAATGGCTAGTTGTCCTGTGATGACGGTTGATCCTCAGGTTTTAGGCAGTTTTTTGGCTGGAGAATCTGATTCAGAAAACAGAAAAGAGATTGTTGAATATGTTGTAGAATCAGGCGATACCCTTTCTTCTATTGCCGAGAAGTTTAATATATCCTTAAATACGGTTCTCTGGGTTAATGATTTAGATAAAAATTCTAAAATTAAGCCAGGCCAAAAACTGATTATTCTGCCGGTTTCCGGTGTTTTGCATCTTGTAAAATCAGGTGATACTTTGAGCGAAATTGCTGAAATTTATAAAGCAAAAACAGGCGAAATAGCTGACCTTAACAGGCTTTCTGAAAACAAAGAAATTTTTATTGGCGACCTTTTAATTATTCCTGATGGCAAGATGCCTTCTAAGAAGACATATTATACTAATATTCCTTTGACTGATTCTTATTTTATTCTGCCTACCCAGGGCTTGGTGACCCAGGGCATTCATTGGTATAATGCTATAGATGTAGCTAATAAATGCGGGACTCCTATTTTAGCAGCTGCTGGAGGAATTGTTCAGAGGATTGGTTATAAAAACTGGCCAGCCGGCAATTATGTGAGAATTTTACATCCTAATGGAGTAGTAACTCTTTATGGCCATTTATCAAAAATTTTAGTCAAGCAAGGAAAAAAGGTTTCTCAAGGCCAGGTTATTGGATATATGGGAAGAACTGGATTAGCCACTGGCTGTCATTTACATTTTGATGTCAGAGGAGCAAAAAACCCTTTAGCCAAGTATCCGCTTGGTTCTGAGATTAGCTGGAAATGACAGAAACTTGATACATCAAGTTTCTTAATTTTCAATTTTCAATTTTCATTAAATTTTTAAGTATTTAATTTTCAATTAATAATTAGAAATTAAAGAATTAGAAATTGATTGAAAATTAGAAATTAGAAATTGAAAATTAACTGAATTCGTAGGATTCAGTTTTCTTTTATTCTATACATCAGGGCTTCGGAAAGATGGTCAAAAGAGATGCTTTCTGACTGGTCTAAATCAGCAATAGTTCGACTGACTTTGAGCACGCGATGATATCCGCGGGCAGAAAGTTTGCCAGAATCAACATATTTTCTCAATAATGCCTGGGATTTCAAATCAATTTGGCAGAATTTTTTAATTTCAGGAATTGACATTTCAGAATTAGTCAAATTCAACGAGAACCGTTCTCGCCCGCTCAAATTTTGCTTTGCAAAACTTAGGCGGGCTTGCTGGATTTGACGGGCCTTGATCACTTTTTCTCTGATTTTAGAACTGGAATTTTTTTCATCTTGAGCCACTAATTTCTCGTATTTTAGTTGAGGAACCTCAATAAAAAGGTCAATTCTGTCCATTAAAGGTCCGGATAATTTCCTTCTATATTTGCTGATTTGAGAAGGGGTACAGGTGCATTGTCTTTCCGGATCTCCATAATAACCGCAGGGGCAAGGATTAGAAGACGCAATTAAGGTGAAACGGGCTGGCAAGGTTAAGCGGTTTTTCGCCCGGAGAATGGTAATTTTCCCTTCCTCAATCGGCTGACGTAAAGATTCTAAAACATCTCTGTGAAACTCCGGAAATTCATCTAAAAATAAAATACCTCTATGGGCTAAAGTGATTTCTCCGGGTCTGGGAGGATTGCCTCCGCCGATCAGGGCTGGTTCAGATGAAGTATGATGAGGAGAGCGAAAAGGCCTTAGTTTCATCAGAGACGTTCCCAAAGGCAAAAATCCGCTGATGCTGTAAATTTTAGTAACCTCCAGGGATTCTTCAAAAGAAAGAGGGGGCAAGATAGAAGGGATGGCTTTGGCTAAAAGTGTTTTTCCAGCGCCAGGCGGTCCCAACATCAAAAGATGATGACTGCCAGCAGCAGCAATTTCCAATGCCCTTTTAGCGTATTCCTGCCCTTTAATCCAGGCAAGGTCAACAGAATAGTTCTGCTCCTTTAAAAATTTTTTCTTATCTGTTTGAAAAGAAGAAATCATTTTCTTTCCTTCCAAATAATCAATAACTTCTTTTAGACATTCTACTCCAATTATTTTTATTGCTTCTGGCTTGGCATCAGAGACATTATCTTCTTTAATTAAGTTTATCAAACCTGCCTCTGAAGCATTGGCTTTTGGCAAGATTATTTCTTTTAGCCCATCTTTCTTAGCTGCCAATACCAAGGAAAGGGTTCCTTTTATTGGTCTTAGTTTTCCGTCTAAAGCCAATTCTCCGACAAAGACTTTATCTTGATTATCGAATTTTATCTGTTCAGAGGCAGATAAAAAAGCTAAAGCAATAGGCAGGTCGTATAAAGAACCTTCTTTTTTTAAATCAGCCGGAGCTAAATTTACTAAAACCCGGATGGGTTGATGAAAAGGAGATTTAAATTTAGAACTGTTTATTGCTGAACCAACCCTTTCTTTTGACTCCTCAACTGCTTTGTCAGGCAGGCCGACGATATTAAAAGAGCGGAGGCCAAAAGAGACATCCACTTCTACTTCAATGATTTGGGCATCTAAATCTACAATAGCAGCTGAGAGAACCTTAGAAAGCATGTTCTTTAATATTAATACATCAAGAAAGAGTTGTCTATGTTAACCTTGACTTTTTTGTAAAATAATTGTAAAATATTGAACTAGAGGTGAATGAGAATGAAAATGAGAAAAACCAGCTCTTTTGAAATTAAAGTAATATTAGTGATTTCACTAATATTAATAGGAACACTATTGATTCCAGCAATTTCAGCAAAAGCAGAGAGAACTTATTATTCCCAGGAGATGCTAATAACCGAATTTAAAGTAAGCAGCTCTAAAGTGATTAGTTCTAACGAAACTAACATAGGATTAAGGGTGGAGGCGATTAAAGGAGAAGACGTGAAGATCAGGTTTAAAGCAGTTGTTAGCTGCGGCAGCGGAGTAGATGTTTTTATCATAAGCCGCAAAGGAGAAATAGAAGTAGCTCAATTTCCAGTTGCCCGTTCTTATTCTAGTGTTGCAGAGGGCGCTTGTCAGATAACCGGAACACTTACTTTTCCAGGAGAGTCAAATCACTATACGATTCTTTTTCTTTCAACCGGAGCTGACGGAAAGTATGGCAGGAGGGATGTAGATAGGCAGGAGTTTATAGACGAGTATAAAAAAGGAATTCCTGGAAAAACTGTAGAGAAAATAGTAGAGATAATAAAAGGCAATTCAGCGGATATTAGCTGGAGTAGAGATTCATTTGCTCAAAAAGAGCTAAACATAAGGATCGGACGGCCAAAAATCGAATCAATAGAAGCAGAATGGAAAAATGACAAAACAGGCGAGATAAGAATTAAAGGAGAGACAAATTTTCCCAAAGGCACAGAGATTTGGCTAATATTTTCCGGACCAGGGTTAGAGGCATCTAAAAAATGTTATATCCGTTGGGATAGAACATTTATATCAACAATTGAAGACAAAACATTTCAGAAAGAAGGAATTTATCGTTTAACAATTGAAACAAAGGAAGGAGAGTTTATAGGGGATTTTTTAGTGGTACTTAATTTAGAGAATAAATCCATTGTTTCTTTTCAGGCAAGATCTGATCCAACAGTACAAATAACAATTAAAGGAAGACCAACCCCAAGACCAACGTCAACTCCAACTCCAAAGCCAACTCCAAAACCAAAACCAAAAGAAATCCTTGAACCAACGCCAAAAACAGAGATTAATACCGTAGATATTCTAATAGCAGTGTTTTTAGTGTTCCTAATAAAAAAAAGAAAAAAATTTTCGGGCTAAAACCCGATTTTTTTTAATTCACTGAATTTTTCCTTCTTTTGCAGAGGGGTCATCCGGCAAGCTGGTATCTATTAATTCATCTTCTGCAAATATAATTTCTCCAGTCCATTGATCTTTTCCTGAAGCTGAAACTTCGCTTATTAATTGAGCCACTTTTCCCTTCTGGATTAAAGTAGGGGTAAAGCCGATTTGAAATGCTGCTGTCAACGGGTCAGAAAGAATTCCGCTGCCCGGTTCTATTTTTTCTAATTCCCAAACTATCTCTTTAGAAGTAGCTGGCATTCCTTGAGTTAATAATTCATTGAGTTTTAATCTGGTAAATTTATCAACATAACCAGTGGGTTCTTTAAAGTTTTGAGGCAGTAGTATTTCCTTTTCATATTTCTTTTGGAATTCCATTACCGAATTAAGGGTGATACGACCGAAATAGCCGGTAGGTGGAACATAGTCATAGTAGACATAAGGAACTTCCCTTTTCAAAATAATCTGTAGATATTTAACCTCATATGATTGTGTTTTGTAACTTAAATTATTTTCAAAGCTAAAATCAGCTGGGATTGCCGAGTAAGGCGATTCTCTTTCACTAAATTCTCCTTTTATATTTATTTTACCCTGGGAACAATGAGAGCTTTTGACATTAGTTTGAACAGGAAGAAAGGCCTTGATTGCTACATCTTTCACTAAAGAATAATAATTTTTAATTTTCCAAACTATAGTATAAGTGGTAGTTTTATTTACTTGGGGAGGGAACCCTGTGTTTTCAAAAAAACCATATTTATCTTTATAATACCCTTCCTGCTGAATTTCTAATCTTGAGTTGACTTTATTAGTAAATTCTTTTTCAAACTCTCCTAAGGATACATTGTTTCTTATAACAAGATTGATTTCAGATGTTTCTTTGGGCATATAATCAGGTTTCAACCTTATCCAGAATTCCACTTTTGCTTCTTCTCCTGGTTGAAAATAGCGAAGTTCAGGAATGACCTCTCCGTTCCAGGTAATTGAATTATCACCTGCTTTATTTTCTCCTTTCGGACATTCTATAGTAGATAAATCATGTGAATCTTCTTCTAATGTAGAGATTAAAACCAAATCTCTAAAAGGTTTTTCATCTATATTTCTAAAAGAAACCTCATAGTGCAGCATTTCACCAGGTGAAGCAATGTATTCTGATTGATTGTTGATTTCTTGAGAGATTAAAAAGACAGGCCTATAGGTTAGAGATTTTTTTACTGTTTCCTTTAACAGAATTTTTTCTCCGCGTATAACGGTTAATAGCTGGACAACAAAGGTCATTTCTTTTCCAATTTCTTGTTGTTTCAAAAATTCTCCTCTGACTTCAATTTCTCCGGACTCATTTTTCTCTAATATAGGAATGTTCCATTGATTTTCTTCTATTGCTTTGGGATGAGATTCTTTTAGATTAAAATCTGGAGGAGAATTTATTTCCAATTTTAAATTATCAAGAGAATAGTCAATAAAAGAGCAATATCTTATTTTAAATTTAAATTCGTTTTTTGTTTCTGGAAAAATAGGAATTTTGGAAGGAACATCCAGCTCTAAATCTATAGGAATTTCTGAAAGTTGAGTAGAAAATGTGGAGATTTCTGACACTTGAGTAGCAGAACTATGTTTTGTTTTATAATTCAGCCAGGACCTAACATTTCCTTTTTCATCTTTGCTTCCAAAAATTCTGGTTTTAAAAGTAATTTTTTTTTCTTCTTTAGGATAAAGAAAATTTCCAAATTTATCTGATGTTATACTTTCTATCGCTTCTCCTTTTTCTGGGATAGAAAGGTCAGGGTGATTAAAGATGAGTTCCGGACTTTCTATTATGACATTGCCAGTATTTTTACAACTCACGGTATATGTGATTAATTCTCCTGCTTCTGCTGTTTCCGGTCCAGAGATTTTTACTTCCACATTTATTTCAGGTGTCAGGAATTCTAAAATCAGCACTATAAAAACTAAGAAAATAGAGAAAATTAAAACGCCTCCCAACAAGGTCGTTTTAATAGCTAAAGATTCAGAGGCAAAGATATTTTTCCTTTCTTGTGGATCGCTTATTAATTCTTTTATTTTTTTAAAAAAATCTATATTCATATTCCTTTAAGGGCGCGGGGTTCGAATCCCACACCCTTATAATAACATATATATAATAATAACATAGATTTTATCAATTTCATTATTTTTTACATTTATTGCAGGTTCTTGCTTCAGGAAAGATTTTAAGCCGGTCTTTTGGAATTAGTTTTCCGCATTTCTCACATTTTCCGTATCTGCCTTTTTCAATATTTTCTAAGGCCAGATTAATATCTCTGAGCTTTAATTCCAAACTAAATTCAATAGGAAGACGGGTGGAATATTCTTCAACTTCGTCTGCTGCCTCTTCTAAACTCCCGCCGTCAAATTGAGGAAATAAGCTATCCCAATCCCCTTTTAGTTTTGGATCTTTTTTAGCAAAATTTCCCAGCTCTTTTTCAATAGCCGCTTTTTCTTTTTCTAATCTTTTTTTGATTTCTTTGAGAAATTTCTTATCCATAACTTTCAGAGATTAAAACACAAAACAAAAAACAAAAAAATACAAGTTAAAATCAAAAAGTTTTATTAAATTATTTTTATTATTTTTAACTTTTTGCTGTATTTTTGGATTTTTTGTTTTAAGTTTTTTACTTTATATGTATATACATATACCAGTACCAGAAGGTAACCAGAATTCCGAAAAGAGCAATTACTAGTCCTAAAAGAAGCGCTCTGACCCAGATCTTTTGGCTAAAACTTGGTTTTTGAGGAAGAGGACGAAAAATTATTTTTTCTTCGCTTGGTTTTTCTTCTCCTCCAAAAATTTCTGATGGTTCTTGTTTAATTCTTCTTAAAGTTTCTCTTCTACTTTCTTCTTTTTTTCCCTCTTTTTCCTGTTCTACTCTGGTTAAATTTAATTGGTATAATTTCTCAATTTCATTTATTTTTTTTAGCAGTTGCTCTTTTTGGACCTCTATGTCCCATCTTTCGTTTTCTATTTGTTCCCTTCTTTTTCCTGCTTCCCTTCTTTCTCTTTCAATTTGTCTTTTCTGCTTTTCATTGACGGCTTCTTTTTCTTTGGCGCTAATTATTTCTATGTGTTTCTCTATCATTCTTTCTTTTTCTAAAATATCCTGATGTTTCTTTTCTAAAATGTCTTTCTCTTGCTCAAGTTTATTTTTTTCTTCTTTTAACGCTTTAATTTTTTGAATTAAATCAAAATGAGAAATTTTTTCTTTTTCCTTCTCTTTTGCTCCTTCTTTTAATTTTTGTTCAATTTTTCTTTTTTCTTGTTCCGATGTTTTAATTTTTTCTTCCAATGTTTTCATTTTTCCTTCTAACTGATTTTTTTCTCCGTTAATGATTTTTATTTCTTCTTGAGACGTTTCTTTTTCTTTTAGAGCTAATTCTTCTTTGGCTGTTTTTTCTTTCCTTTCCAAGGAGAGCATTCTTTCTTTTATCAATCTTTGTTGCTCTGGAACATTAACTTTTTCTTCAAACCGGGAGATTCCTTTTAATAATTTTTGTTTTTCTTTTTCCATGGACTCAACTTTTTCCTGAAGCTTTTCTTTTTCTTTGTTCCTTATAGCTAATTCTCTTTCAGCTGCTCCCTTTTTTCTCCATAAGGAAAACATTATTTTAAACCGCATATTAGATCTTATTTTTCTAATTTCCTGTCTTAAAGCGTTTGTTTCTCCTTCCAATTCAGTTTTTTCCTCTCTTAATTTACTTATTCTTTTATCTAATTGGTTTTTCTCTTTCAATAAAATATTTTTCTCCTCTCTTAATGAGCTAACATTTTCCTGAAACTTTTCTTTTTCCTCTTTTTTGATTATTAATTCCTTTTGAAGGGCAGTTTCCCTGACTCCAAAAGATGATATTTTCTCGGCCATTACTTTTCGCTTTTGTTCTAATTGGACTTTTTCCTGTTTTAAAAGATTTTCTTCTTCTCCTGTATCTTCTAAACTTTCTTCTAATCTTTTAAACTTTTCTTCTAACATATTTATTCTTTCCCCTATTTCATTTTTTTCTTTTAGTAAAGCATCTTTCTCCTCTCTTAATGAGCTAACATTTTCCTGAAACTTTTCTTTTTCCTCTTTTTTGATTATTAATTCCTTTTGAAGGGCAGTTTCCCTGACTCCAAAAGATGATATTTTCTCGGCCATTACTTTCTGCCTTTCTTCTAATTCATTTTTTTCTGTTTCACTTATTTTTCTATCTTCTTCTGCTTTTCTTAAACTTTCTCCTAACTTAATTGTTTTTTCTTCTAATTCTTTTTTCTTTTCTTTTAGTTGTTCTCTTTTTGTCTGAAGTTCTTTTTTTTCTTGAACTGAAGCAGCCGATTCTTCTTCTAAAGAACCAATTCTTTTTCTGAATTTTTCCTTTTCATCTTTTATCAAGGCCAAAGGAGCCTTAGCTTTTTTCTCCAATTTAATTTCTTTTTTAACCTCTGGTTCTCTCGTTTTTATTGGCTCTATCTCTGCAGGTTCTTTTTTGATTTCTTTTAAAGGTTCTAAAATTTCTTTTTCAGGGACTTCAGGTTTAAAAAATTTCGGCATTTTTCTTTTCAAAGAAAAAACACCAAGATCTTGAAGGTCTTTTTTCATTGTCTTAATTTTTTCTAAAAGATATTTTTCTTCTGCCATATAAACTACCTCGCCCCGCAGCTGGCGGGAAGAAAAATCAGGTATTATTCAAAGAAAGATTAATTCTGCCCTGTTCATCAATAGAGATTACTGTGACCGGAATAATTTCTCCAATTTTTACCACATCTTCCACCTTTCTTACTCTTTCTTTGGCCAGTTTAGAAATATGGACTAAACCTTCCTGGCCAGGAAGAATCTCTACAAAAGCGCCAAAGTCCATAATTCTTTTTACTTTTCCCTGAAAAACCTCTCCCACTTTTACTTCTCTGGTAATGTTTTTTATCCAGCTAACAGCTTTTTCAGCAGCATCTTCTTTTTCAGCAGTAATAAATATTCTGCCGTCTTCTTCAATATCAATAGAAACCTCGCATTTCTCAATTATTTCATTGATTACTTTTCCGCCGCTACCAATAACTTCCCTTATTTTTTCCGGTTTAATTTGAACAGTATAAATCTTAGGCGCCCAAGCAGAAAGTTTTTCTCTTGGCTTGGCTAATACCTTTTCCATTTCAGATAAAATATATTCTCTACTTTTTTTAGCTTCTAAAAGGGTCTCTTCTAAAATTTTTTCTGTAATGCCGGCAATTTTAACATCCATTTGAACAGCTGTTATGCCGTTTTTAGTGCCAGCTACTTTTAAATCCATGTCTCCATGATGGTCTTCTGGGCCCTGAATATCAGTTAAAATTTTGTATTTTGTTATTTCTCCCTGGGCATTGCTTTCGCTGATTAGTCCCATAGCAATGCCAGTAGCGGCTGCTTTTATAGGCACACCAGCGTCCATCAGAGCCATAGAGGAGCTGGAAGTTGAAGCCATTGAAGTAGAGCCGTTTGAAGAAAGGATTTCAGAAACAATTCTGATGGTATAAGGAAATTTATCAAAGCCAGGCACTAAAGGAAAAAGAGCTTTCTCGGCTAACATTCCGTGCCCTATATCTCTTCTTCCCGGACCGCGCATAGGCCTTACTTCTCCAACAGAATAAGGAGGAAAATTATAGTGATGCATAAACCTCTTTTTTCCGACAATTTCCATTCCTTCTAATAATCTTTGGTCGCCCGGCGCTCCTAAAGTAAGAATGGAGAGTGATTTTGTCTCGCCTCTGACAAATAAGCCGGAGCCATGAGTTCTCGGCAAAAGCCCTACTTCTGCATGAATATCTCTTATTTCATTTAGCTTTCTTCCGTCAGGCCTTAAGTCGTTTTCCAAAATATTTTTATGGATTATTCTTTCTGTTTCTTTTTCAAAAAAATTCTTAGCATAGCTGATTTTTTTTCCATCATTTCCCTGTTCTTTAAGAAAAAAAATTAAATCTTCCCTTGATTCGTTTAATGCATCGCTTTTTTGTTTTTTTGTTTTCTCATCCTTAGGGGAAGGGGTGAGACATTTTTCTAATTTATTTCCTAAAAATTCCTTGATTTCTTTTTCCCAGTCCGGTTCAGGTGAGGGAATTTCTATTTTGTGTTTTTCTTTGCCATTTTCTTTTATAATTTTTTCCTGAAAATCAATAAGTTTTTTCAATTCTGGTTCAGCGAATTTATATGCCTCCATAATGGTTTTTTCTTTTACTTCTTCTGCTTCTGCCTCCATCATATTAATGAGAATCTTGTTGTTTTTAATTCCTCCGGCTAAAACAAAATCAAGTGCACTTTCTTCTCTTTGTTTGTAATCCGGGTTAATGACAAACTTTTCTCCTGTTTTGCCAATTCTTAAACTAGCTAAAGGATCTGACCAGGGAATATCAGAAATAGACAGGGATATAGAAGCGCCTAAAAGGCCAAGAATATCTGGATCGTTTTCACTGTCCCAGGACAAGCAGGTAACAACCACCTGGACTTCTCTTTTCAAACCATTGGGAAACTTAGGCCTAATAGCCCTGTCAATTAAACGGGCAGTAAGAATTGCTTCGTCAGAAGGCCGGCTTTCTCTTCTGATATAACGGGAGCCAAAAATTTTTCCAGCCGCATAATATCTTTCTTCATAATCAACTGTCAGGGGAAAGAAATCAATGCCTTCTCTTTCTTGTTCAGACATTACTGCTGTTACTAAAACAACAGTATCACCGTAACGAACTAAAACTGAGCCATTTGCCTGCTCAGCTAAATTTCTAATTTCTACAATAAGGTCTTTGCCGCCGATATTTATTTTATAAATTTTAGAATTCATATCTTGCTTCTTAAAAGGTATTTTCCCGGTTCTTGTTCTAAATCAACAAATTCATCGGCTATTTCTTTTAACTTGCCAGATGTAGAGCGGCCAAAAGCAATCACTTCTACCCTTTTGCCTTGGTTTTTTAAGTATTCTACCAAAGGAATAAAATCACCGTCTCCGGAAACCAAAGAAATCACATCTACCCCAGGAGCAGTTTTGATAGCATCAATTACTATGCCTACATCCCAATCAGCTTTTTTCATTCCGCCGTAAAATTCCTGAAGGTCTTTTACTCTGGTTTCAATTCCTAATTTAGTAAGGGCTTCAAAAAACGGCTGTTCTTCGCCGGTTTTTGTTCTAATAACATAAGCAAAAGTTCTGATAAGCTTTCTTTCACTCACTGCTAACTTTAATATCTCTTTAAAGTTAGCTTTTGATTGATATAGATTTTTTGCAGAGTGATAGAGATTTTGAACATCCATCAAAACTGCTATCTTTTGTTCTTTGTGAATAAGCACAACCTTAAAATTTCTAATTTCTAATTTTCAATCAATTTCTAATTCTTTAATTTCTAATTATTAATTGAAAATTAATTAATTGAAAATTCAATGAAAATTGAAAATTGAAAATTGAAAATTTGTGATTTACTTTTTTAGTCCTATTTTCTCCACAATACCATTATACCTTCTAATACTTTCTTTTTTTAAATAGGTAAGCAGTTTTCTTCTTTGAGAAACCATTTTTAAAAGCCCTCTTCTGGAATGAATATCTTTAGAATGTTTTTTTAAATGCAAAAGCAGCTGCTTGATTTCTTCAGAAAGCAAGGCAATTTGAACTTCTGCGGACCCAGTGTCTTTATTATGCAGCTTGTATCCAGATATAATTTTTTCTTTTTCTTTTGGAGTTAACATATTCACTTCGCTCAAGTTAAAAGTTAAAAATGAAAAGTGTAAAGTTAAAGTTTTAAGTTAGGAGTTAAATTAATCAAATCTCTTTACTTAAATCTCAACTTTAAATTTTCAACTTTGACTTTTAACTTCTAACTTTCTACTTTTAACTTCTATAAATAGTATATCACTTTTTGAAATTAAAAAAAGAGATAATCCAAAATAACTAACACACAGCTTTAGACCTTTTATATTTTTTAAAAATTGTTTAATCAAATTTTTCATTTTTATTATTAAGCTGAAATGTAATTCAAGCAGATATTTAGATTTTTTGACTATTTATCAATCCCAACAACATTTTAGAAATAGTTTCAAATTTTTGATAAAAATCTTGGAATTGTTCTTTGCTAATTTGCTTTTCCTCAAATATTATTCCAAACAAAGATACACATTCATAAACCGACCCTCTGGCAATTGCATAAAAATTCTTTTTATCTGCTTTAGAGAATTTACCACTACCTTCTGCGATATTAATAACCATACTAATTGATGCCCTCCGTAATTGATCTCGCAAATAAGCGTCTATGTATTTATTTTCTTTAAGAAATTTTAAAACTTTTTTGTTTAGCTCTTTAGCTTTTTTATAAACATCCAAATTTTCAAAATCAAACATAATATTTTGTAATTTGTGTGAGTAATTTGTATTTAGGGATAAAATTTTCACTCTTTCATAAATAAAATCTCTGCTTTTTCAAACTACTAATTACAAATTACAAACTACTCAAAATTTGAGCAAAGCGAAAATTTTATGTGCCCCCAGCAGGATTCGGACCTGCGACCTTAGGCTTAAGAGGCCTCTGCTCTACCAATTGAGCTATGGGGGCGGAAACAAATTATTTCCAGAGGATGTAAAATTATTCTATGGACATTCACAGTCAACTGGACAATCAATACTCCACCATCCTTCTCTTAAGCCAGTCCATTCTTCTACGCCAATAAACATCATAAAGGTATTAATAATTAACCAAGCAGCGAAAATAATTACTAATCCTAAGATAGTGGCAGTGATTATTTTTTTAGCTTTTCCTATGGTTTCTGGATTGCCTGCAGCAGCCAAGAACATTACTCCACCAATAACTAACATTAAAATTGCTACTGGAGGGATTATATCAATTAAGATAAAATCAATAATCCTGTCAAACATTATGAAAAAATGACAGAGAGTACAGGGACAACCTTCGCAGCCGCAAGGAACTAAGCCAGCATTTACTTGAATAGGTATTAAAGAAAGAAATATAAAACCCAAAAAAATTATTGAAAATATTTTTTTCACCCCGTTAGAAAATTTTAATGAATTTCTCATAAAAAAATTAATGACTCCCATTAGAAATTTTATGGATTTTTAATTTTGTTTTCCATAAATTTTCTAACGGGGTTCATATTCATGATTTTTTCAAAATTTTTACTGTGCGTGAAACTGGGAATATACCCTATGCCCTTGCCAGGATTCGAACCCAGAACTCAAAGTCCGAAGCTTTGCATGATATCCATTTCACCACAAGGGCATATCTTATATATTTTACCAGAAACAATTGAAAAAAACAAGAATTTGAGGTAAGATAAAGAATATGGAAATTCCCAAAGAAGTAGAATTTGTTATAAATGAATTAAAGAAAAACAATTTTGAGGCCTATCTTGTTGGTGGCTGCGTGAGAGATTTACTAAGAGGCGTTGAGCCATTGGATTGGGATGTAGCTACTAATGCCAAACCAGAAAAAATTGAAAAGATTTTTCCAGATAGTTTCACAGATAATAAATTTGGCACTGTGGCAGTTTTAACTAAAAGTAAAAATCCTCGCCTAAAGGAAATTGAAATTACTCCGTATAGAATAGAATCAAAATATACTGACAAGAGACATCCTGACAAGATACAATGGGCAAAAACTCTGGAACAGGACTTAAAGAGAAGAGATTTTACTATAAATGCGATGGCCGCGGCGCCAGAGGCGCCTAAGTTAAAAGTTAAAAAAGAAAAGCATGCCCCGTACCGAAACGAAGTTTCTGGTTCGGGGTTAAAAGTTATAGATTTATTTAAAGGGCAAGAGGATTTGGAAAACAAAATCATTCGCGCAGTGGGTGAACCGGAACATAGATTTCAGGAAGATGCTTTGCGTTTGATGAGAGCAGTAAGGTTTGCTGCTGTTTTAGGAGAAGGATGGAAAGTTGAAGCAGAGACGGAAAAAGCCATTAAGAAAAATGCTGGTTTGCTTCAAATGATTTCTAAAGAACGGCTCAGAGATGAATTAATAAAAATAATAATGTCAGAGAGAGGAGCTGAAGGCATAGAAATCTTGCGAAAATTCGGCCTTTTAAAATATATTATTCCAGAATTAGAAGAGGGGTATGGTGTTTCCCAGAACAAACATCATATTTACGAGGTTTATGAGCATTCTTTACGTTCTTTGAGATATGCCTGCGAAAAAGGATTTAATAAATATGTCCGCTTGGCCGCTCTTTTGCATGATATTGGCAAGCCCAGAACTAAGCAAGGCCAGGGCCTTGACGCCACTTTTTACAACCATGAAATCGTTGGCGCTAAGATGACTGTTCAACTGTTGAATCGGCTGAAGTTTTCCAAGAAAGACATTGAAAAAATAATTAAGTTGGTGCGTTATCATTTGTTTTATTATAATGTTGACGAAGTTGGAGAATCATCAGTCCGGCGCTTGGTACGTCAAGTTGGGTTGGAAAATATGGATGAACTTTTACAAGTCAGAATGGCTGACAGGATTGGGTCTGGCGTGCCTAAAGCAGAACCCTATAAATTAAGGCATTTAAAATATATTATTGAAAAAGTTTCCCAGGATCCCATTTCAGTAACGCGGCTTAAAGTAAACGGCGAAGATGTAATGAAAATCTTGAAGATTAAACCGGGCCCGAAAATAGGACAGGTTTTAGATATTTTGCTTGGCTATGTTTTGATTAAGCCAGAGAAAAATAAAAGAGATTTTTTAGAAAAAGAAATAGAAAAGTTAAGTAAGGTTTCTGAAAGCGAATTAAAAAAAATAGCAGAAAAAGCTCGCAAAGAAAGAATGGAAATTGTGATGAAGCAAGACGAAATGACAAAAAAGAAATACTGGGTGACATAACCCAATTTCTACAAAATTGTGAATTTTTAATTTTTAATTTCCAATTTCTAATGAATTTCTAATTTTGTAATTTTTAAATAATGTCTAAATTTTTAAAAATTAAGAATTAAGATTTATTTACAAAATTAAAAATTCAAAAATTAAAAATTTAAACCACGGGCTGTAGTGTAATAGTAGCACGAGTTCTTCGGGAGAATTTAGCCCGAGTGCAAATCTCGGCAGCCCGACATTAGGGGCCTGTAGTTTAATGGTATGGCACCGCATTCGCATTGCGGAGACGGCAGTTCGATTCTGCCCAGGTCCACCATAGGCGATTTGTCAAAGTTTTCGCCTCGCTCGTGGCTTCGCCCCTCGCTTCGGCGGATAAATTATAGATATAATTCCAAGGTTTTTTGAAATCAATTGAAAGTTTTTGAGAGGCGATTACGCAGTCCGAGCCGATTTTTTTCAGAAAATTTTTCATCTCTAAAAAATTTTCTGTCAAAGCGAGATTTTTGGCTTGATTTGCTTCAATTATCCAATTTTTGACGAGTCCGAGCCAATGATTTCCTTTTCGCTCAAAATCCGATAATTTTTCCTCTTTTGTTTTCTTTTCCGCCATTAAGGCGTTTTTTGTTTGCTGAAATTCCGCAAGTTCCATTGCTTCCGCAAGATAAGCGTTAGTTAATCTTTCCATCTTTGTTTTAATGGCGGAAATTTCCTTTTTGAGATTTTGAGTGAAAAGTCCTGACGATTGGCTTTCTTCTTTTTCCCATTCGTTCACTTTGGCGAGATATTTTTCCCGCCACTCGTCAGGCAAAGAAACTTTTTGGCAATACTCTTTTATTTGTTTCGCGAGTTTTTCTTCCCGCAAAAAGCGGTTTTGGCATTTTTGAATTTTGCTTTTTTTGGTGCAGCGATAATAGACATATTTCTTGCCGTTTTTCTTAATTTTGCGTTCGGCGGTAATACAATAGCCGCACTCTCCGCAACGAGCAAAATTCAAAAACTTAAAACCTTTTTCTTTTTGCTTTTTGCGGGGCTTGCCGTTGTCTTTCATCGCTTGCTGGATTTTGTCAAAAAGTTTCTTTGAAATCATTGGCTTATGGCTTCCTTGGTGAATTTCGTTGCGATATTTGAAATATCCGTAGTAAAACGGATTTGTGAGTATCCGTTGTATTGTTGACAGATGAAGCGGTTTTCCGTCTTTGGCAATCAAGCCGAGAGAAAACATTTTGCTTTGAATTTTGGTGAGCGTGTAATTTCCGGTGGCAAAAGCCCCCAAAATTTTTGCAACCTTTTTGAAAGTTTTTTTATCCGGTTCGATAGTTCTTAACCTCGGTTCGTTGAAATATCCAATGGGGGCTTTTGCCGAAAGTTCGCCTCGCCGGATTTTTTGTCTAATTCCCCGCAAAATGTTTTCTCTTAAATTGTCGGTGTAATATTTAGCTTGTCCAAAAGCGACAGAAAGCATAAATTTTCCCTGCGGAGTTGGCTCAAACCAAAATGTCGGGAATTTTAGCGATTGGATTTTTCCGGTATCAACGAGATAAATGATTTTTCCGCCGTCAATAGAATTACGAGCCAGCCGGTCGGGATTCCACGCTAAAATTCCTTGTGCTTTGTCTTTTTCTATTTCTGAAAGCATTTGATTAAATATTTCTCTGCCCGGCTCTTTGGCGGTTTTGCTTTCTGTAAATTCGCGCACAACAAAAAGCCCATTCTGTTTTGCGTATTCCCGCAGTTCCGCAAGTTGCGCTTCAATAGACAAAATCTGTCTTTCTTCATCTTCTGATGATTTTCTACAATAGATGAAATATTTAATCATATTTTTTACACCGACAATTTAATAAAATCTCGCTTTGTCTTTCGCTAACAGCGAAAGACAAAAATCGGCTCATTGCCCGAAGGGCAAATGCAAATTTTATTTGTGAATCATCAAATCGCCTCTCAAAAACTTTCAATTGATTTCAAAAAACCCTGGAATTATATCTATAATTTATCCGCCGAAGCGAGGGGCGAAGCCACGAGCGAGGCGAAAACTTTGACAAATCGCCTATGGTGGAGTATTCTGAAAGAAGTTAGAATTTATTTTGAGAATAATTTTAATGCTGACTGATTGCGATTTGCCTTCGGCAAATCGCAGAAAAAACTCGGCGGGCGGGGCGGAGTTTTCCCCAGACCCCTTTTTCCGCCCCGCCCGCTGAGAAATCCGCTTTTAGCGGACAAAATGATTATTTCTAAAAACCATTACATATCTATTAAATTAAATGCGATTAAGGTCGGCTCGCGTTCGAAAACAAAATTATTTAAGGAAGATTTTATCTATAAGCTATGATGAAAAATAAAATTGTTATGGGTTTGGTAGTGTTTAGCTTATTTTTACCGGTTATGAATAGTACTGCCGAAGCCTCCATAATTGAAGAAGACATAGTTCCCATAGAAGGGATAGAACATCCTGTAG
>JAGMAD010000060.1 GCA_023130975.1 Candidatus Parcubacteria bacterium
TCTTCTAATCTTTTTCCGTTCGATTTATGTACAATTTTAGGTTCACCTTCTACAACATTAGTACGCTCTGGTAACTTTATATATTGAGATATAAATAGATTAGCCTCATCCCTGGTTAAATGGCTTGGAGGTATAAAAGTACCAAAATAGGATAAACTCAACGCTTCGTATTTATCTGGGGTTAAATTCGATTCTATAATATGTTCTTGTTCTGCTGTTACTCTGGGTCTATCCGTGAATATTCTTGTCACGGGTGCAGCACTTAATGGTATTTTGACTTTAATATTTTTAGATTTAGGTTTAACTTCTATGTTGTCTGAAGTATTTTCGGAAATTTCATTATTTTTAGATTCACATGGTTTTGATAAATTGGTAGTCATAATTATTAATTCCTGTTTTTGATAATTAAATAATCCTATCTTTTTTTCATATATTTTATTAAATGATTTAATATTGATGTTTTGTAAATTAAAGTAGGTATGCTTTGAGCTCCTATAAATTGTGGGTATCTAATATTGTCTGGAAGATTTATATCGCTTAAATTTGCAAGATGAATTACTGCATCATAAATTATATAATTAAAAGACACATTTGTAATTTTCGTATTATTTGGTAATTGTATCGGCACAGTTTCTTTTACATTTACTATACAAACTGCAGAAATTAAGTTAGCTTTTGTAAATTGATTTGACAATAAAAACAAACTTTTCACTATATTATGGTTGGTTACTGTTTTAACAAATGGAAGAGTCCAGGTAGCACTTTTTTTTGAAAGGTATAACAATATTCCAGTTTTATTTACGTTCCATATTCTAAAACCTACTATCTGTTGAACATTTTCATTCTTCATACAGATCCTTTTATTAATTGTGGCAATTTTTTTAGGAAGTTGATTTCATGTTAATTACCCAAGTATCAAATTTAAATTTAAGCCAACCTCTATCTGTACTTAACATTCTTAAATTACGATATTTATTACCTAATTGAGTGTTATTTTTCATATATCCTTCCAAAGCAATTAAATCGATAAGATTCAATTCTTTAATAATTTCATCAGGTAACTGTTTAATTTTTTTGATTAATGCTTCTTTTAGTGTATCTGATTGTTCTGGTATTATTAACATAATCTATCCATATTTTTTCCACAAGGTTTAAGATTCCTTTGTTAATTTCGCCAAAAATCTAATGGATTTTTGATCAAAATCAGGGGCTACCCATCGATCTGAATGGCATAAAAGTCTAATATGCTTTCTACACTTTAACAATGCCTTATAATAACCTTTTTCTTTTTG
>JAGMAD010000061.1 GCA_023130975.1 Candidatus Parcubacteria bacterium
ATAAAATGGGTGAAAAAAGTAATATCGAAGAATACAATGAAAATAAAAAACAATTGGATGCTTTTGCAAAAGAAGTAAAACAATGCTATCATACAGATAATAAAAAAAGAATACACGAAATATATATCGAATGTAAGAAATTAGAGGTATTGCAAAAAGCATTAACAACAAAAATACAAAAAACCTTATGGGATAAATTGGAGAAAGAAAAGAAAGAAGAAATTAATATCGAAGGAAACGAATTTGATGAGTTGACGCATAGCGAATTAGTTGATCACTTACGAAGGAACGGATACAATAGAAAAGAAGCAAAAGCAAAAGCAATACAATTACATACATACCAAAAATAATTTTCTTTTCTCTTTTTTCTTTTTAATTTTTGGTATTCTGAATCTGATCCATAACCTATTTTTCTTATCTGTTTAATAGTTACATATATCCCTACTAAAAAAGTTTCCTTATATGCGTTTTTTAAAATCCATCGACTCCAAAAAACTAAAACTACAAACAACCACAGATAAAATTAAGGGTGTTTTTAATAAAATAACGAGCTCAGAAACAAACTATTTTTTCAAAAGGTGTTTTTGGCTACTTTGCTATTACTTTGCACATTTTAACACTTTAAACGCCATATAAAGCTTTAATACCTAAATCATAAATAGCACATTCTTAAATCCCTTAAATAACCTCTATAAATCCTTCCCTTATACCTCTCAAATATCCCGTATGACCTAATGTTTTTAATATCCTAATATCAAACTATATCTCATATTCAAAGTTTCTTATATGTCATAAATAAACGTCTCATGCAATACAATATATACAATATGCTAAATTAAATAATTAATGTTACGATGTTACTTCTTCATACTTCATACTGCTATTCCTTCTTAAACGTTTTGCTTTCTTCCCGCTTCATACCCCATGCACAACTGCGCTGGCGCAAGTCTTACGATTGTGTTACGTTATTATCTATTCTTATTTGAATTTTAAGTGTATGTATTCGGTGTTACTTATATGGAAAAACTTAACACGATGCGTGTGCTATGGCTTAGCTCGAAAAAGGTGGAATAGGGGGTATAGGGTAGGGGGTAGGATATATACTCATATTTTAAAAATTAAAAGAAACATTATATAGGGTATAACTTAAATTTTAAATAGCAACC
>JAGMAD010000062.1 GCA_023130975.1 Candidatus Parcubacteria bacterium
ATTATGAATTTTTAGAATATTATGACCAATTAGATAATAGACATAATACAATTATGTTGATAGATGAAATACAGCAAATTGCCGACTGTCGAAAACATACATCAAAAGGAAACTTTTTCACTGCTGGTATAATGATGGACATCCGCAAATTTAATAATATACTTTTCTGGACGGCGCCAGAGTCCGGATTAGTAGAAAAAAGAGTCCGTAACCGTACAACCTTTTATATGAAACCCCGAAAAATTTTTAATTTAGTTTTCAATATATTAATAACAGACGTGCGTGATAACGCTTATGATTCAATAAAAATTAATCTTGACGGATTTAAAAATTTTTATAATACACATTATAAACCAATCCCTTTAATGCAAAAAGAAGACGATTAACAATAAAAAGTATAACATTACAAGAAAAATTATTCCTAATTCATTATATAGAGTATATTTTATAATTTTATCTTCTAATTCTTTTATATATTTATCTTTTGTTATATCTTCATTCATTGTTATAAAACCCCCCCCATAAATATTAAGACACTTATAAACCATAGTATTATAATTAATATAAAAAATCCCATACTTTCATTATGTAAACCATTTATATAATTTGTTTGTTCACAAGCAGACATATCATTATATTTTACTTTATTATCTTTAAGTTCTTTATAAGAATAATGTCCTTCTTTGGTCATAATTCTTTACTCCTTTGTATGTCTTCATGTATGCCAAGCCATCGCCCTTCCCTGTGTCTATGCGCCTGTGTGCCATCTGGTATGTCCTGTGTACGCCGTTGTTTAATCATAATTTCCACGACTCCTTTAGTTCTTTGATTTGTTCTTTTAGCTCTCTTTTCGATTCACTCTTAAGTTCCTTGATCTCCTCATTCATTTCCTCGCGCAGATCGTTAATCGTCTCATGCAATTCTTCTTTGCGTTGGTCAATATCCTCTATAAGGGACTCTGCAAATATCTCTTTAAGTTCGTCGAGTTCGGATTGCCGCTTGCTTGTGTCGGTCATAATTCTTTACTCCTTATTACAGATAATATTGTATATACTGCCTAATTCGTTTATATCCAAAACAACGACGTCACCATCATCTTTATCGGTAATGATAACATAAGTATCTTTTGTATGTACTTTATTAAACGTCGTTTCTAATATCAATACTCTATCTTCTGTTCTGGTCTG
>JAGMAD010000063.1 GCA_023130975.1 Candidatus Parcubacteria bacterium
GATACTGAAGAAGCCAAAATACCTCTTTTAAAATAATTATTATACAGATCAAATTTATCACCACCGTGTTCACCTCTAAATATACAACTAATGATATATTGATATATAGGTAAACATACATTTACCTCTTTATACAACTTCAAATTTCTATATACAGATAATGGTGTTCGTACAGTTTGTTCCTTTTTTTTAGATGTAGTATTTTGTTTTGTTATTTCCTTTTCCATAACATTATTCCAATTCTTCAATAAAAAATGTCTCTTTATTTTCTTGTTCTAGTTCACAACCCAACGTTCCGCTTTTTAATACTTCTTGTAAAAGTGTATCTCCTAGTTCAGGCCGAAATTCTCTAAAATCATTCCCAAAATCCATAATATTTGGGTTAAGCCCTAGTATTATCCAAAATCGATTAGGACAATACCCATCATCTTCATCAGCATAAAAATCATCACAAGTATATGGGTATTTCATATTTATTTTATCCAACAGTCTTTGTAATGCCCCATAAATTGCTTTTTTTTCTATGACTGTTCTCATTGTGTTATCTCCATAATAATAGTAATGTTATTATACATCCAAACAATATAACAAACAATATAGATGTTGGAATAACATATTCTTTATCTTTCTCAATATATTTATTTATTAAATATTTTAAATTAAGTATTTTCATAAAATATATTTCTATTAGTTAAAATTATTGGTCCTTCATTAGTAATTGCGATTGTATGTTCAAAATGAGCTGCCATATCACCATTTTTAGTTAACACAGTCCAACCATCACTTCCCGTAATTGTTTCTGCGTTTCCAGCAACAACCATTGGTTCTATGGCTATTACCATTCCATTTTTTAATAAATAACCTTCTCCTTTATTACCAAAGTTATATACTGGAGGTTCTTCATGTAAATTTTTACCGATTCCATGTCCAGTAAAATTTTTAACTACATTAAAACCTTCTTTTTCTGCACACTGTTGAATAGTATAGGAAATATCACCTATTGTATTTCCTGAATGGCTTTGCTGTATTGCAAGTGTTAGACATTCATTAGTAATTTTTATAAGTTTTTTATGTTTGTTTGATATTTTTCCAACAGGAATAGTTAATGCTGAATCTCCATACCATCCATTGTATAAAATACCAAAATCTATACTTAAAATATCCCCTTCTTTTAATGGTTTATCAGATGGAAATCCATGTACTACTTGTTCATTAACTGACGCACATATAGAATATGGAAATCCCCTATAACCTTTAAATCCTGGTATAGCTCCCTTTTCGAAGGTCAATGTCTCTGCTAAACTATTTAAATAGTTGGTTGTAATACCTGGTTTTACTTCTTTTTCCAAACAGGCTAAAACATACGCCACAATAGAGCAGCTTTTCTTTATTTCAAGTATATTTTGTATTCCATGTAAAATAATCATAAAGTTCGTTGTTTATAGGCTCGTGTTATAGTTTCCTGTAATCTCTTTTCATTAATTTTTCCTGCTAATTTTAAATGTTTTATTTTGTCATTAATACTATCTTGACTACGTGTTGGAAACATAATCATAAGTTCTTGTATAGATTTTATTTTATAACTATCTATTAATAATTTTGTTTCTGACGAAAGCCATCTTTTTCTTCTAGCCATTATATTATCTTCCCCTTTTCCATATAAATTTACTATTCTGTTTTTTCTGGTAAACCGTCAACTTTCCGTCCATATTTCTTATACATTTTTAGCTTTTCCTTTTCCTGTCTTATTTTAGCGTCATCACTATCATTTATTTTATGGGCACACTCTGCACAAATACATCCTTGTTTACTCATTACATATATAATATTACTTTCCTTTTTACATAAAGCACATCTCATTTAGAAAACTCCAAAAGTAGATATTTACTGTCCCTATTCATATAAAATTATATTCTGTAACTTCGCATGTCTTATTTGTACTATGTGCTCTACTTATATTACATAGAGTTTCCGTCTATCTTGTTCTAAGTAACAACAATATTTGTTTTAATTAATCTCAATATATTTTAGTCTCCCAGTTTAATTTCAGCATCCCAATTTATTTCTCCATATAAACAGAGGTGAATATGCCGAAAATGGTTATATTGTTTTATATCATCACCTCGTAACACAGAATTACCATAAACTTTTTTAAAATGATTATTCAAACCGACTGAGGTCATAAATACACCCTTTAAAAATATTTTTCTTAACAAATGATATAAAGCATAATTTTTCTCTGTATCAAATATATTTGTTTTCAAACTCCTTTGAGGAAAAGGATCTCGCCAAATATTAACATTCGGTCCTTTGTATTTACCAGGCATATTAGAGGTTCTGTAATGAGTCATATTAAATCCCTGTAAAGTACAGTAGTTCAAGTCTATCGTATGTTGATTGTCATGTGCCCCGCCATGACCCGAACAAAGATTATTCTGCTGACAACCAGCATCGCCCAGTACAAAAGCTTCGTTGCAATCCCTTGAATATAAACTGCAAACATATCTCATAATAATATCAAGAATTTCAAAAATTTTATGATACATCCACTGACATTCATCTTTGCCAGCAAAAACTCTCCAAGGTTTTTCACCTCCAACTGAAACAATTCTTTTTTTGATATCTTTCATATCCATAGGCTCAACAAAATCTCGAAGTCTTGGAATACCATAAGCTTTACACCAGCCTTTCGATATTACGGAATAGTCAAGAAAAATGTTCTTAATGTTCATATCAGGGGGTAGAAAAAACTTCCCCTTATTCCACTCCTGACATCTATGAATCTCAACATCATATCCTGTACCAGCCCAATTTTGTACAGAACAATCTTGTATGAATGACGAGTTATAAGCTTTTTGAATTTTATTCCAATTTATCATAGCAATTCCTCCAGAGTTTCTGGATTAATCTCAACAACAATTTTCAAAATGCCCAAGATCACCAGGTTTGCCCCTAAACAGTTATTGTTTTACATAAAAGTAATCATTGCAACTTCGTCACTATTTTTATTAATTGTCACTTCTCTATATTGGAATTTATATTGTTCATTTCTTCTAGGTGTTTTACCAGAAGCTAACATCCAATCAATATTATTCTCAGCCAACCATGTATCAGATACATGTTTATGGCCAAAACAAACAAAATCAACTAAGCCAGCCAATATTCTGAAAACTTCTTTTGCATCATCCATTTCCATGACAAACTTTTTAACACTATTTCGATAAAATGGATGATGATGAAAATACACCACAACTTTTTTTCCTGTATTCCCTTTCAATATAATTGCTAACCTTCTTCGTTGAAGTTCTCCTACTTCACCGCTGGCAAAATGTAAGAACTCATTTTCATTACCAACTACCGAATCAAGTCCGATAAATATAACATTATTTACAATGGTAACCATTGGATAAATATCTTCCATTTTTATACCATGTTGGCTAGCTTCGGGAAATCTTATCAATTCATCAAGAATATAATCTTGAAAGAGCTGTTGTGATTTCTCAGTATAAATATTACCTGCAAATCCATAATCATGATTTCCTGGAGTAGGCAAAACTTTAAAACCTTCCCTTACCAACGGTTTTAAAATAGTACAAGCATTAAAATACTGTTGTTCTGTACCATCGTCAGTTATATCTCCAGTTATCAAGACAATAGGCTTTTCATTTTGATATTTGTTTAAGATAAAATTTATAACTTCTCGACAATTTTTATTGTCCGTTCTTTCAGTGCTATGAATATGTAAATCACTTAAATGAATGAATTTAATCATAATTACTCCTATAAATTAATATCTAATAATTCAAATACATGCTCAATTCTATTAATAACAGTAACTGTGTCAGAACCTGCAAAAAGTAATCCGCAAATTTCATTGTCCTCTGTCAAAATGGCTGATCCTGAATCTCCGCCTGCACTCATTGCTCCAGCCATTATTTGATCATTAAATTGTGCTATTTTTCCTTCCCCATATTGTACATTTACGCTTACATCAATTTGAGTAATTTCACCTTGAGTAAATTCTGTAGTGCGCCCACTTTTCTGAATATACGTGCCTAATATAGCCGATTTAACACCTACAATTTTACCAATTTCCATAATCTTATCACTAACATCTTCATCATTTAAAGGTCGGGCAATAGCCGCATCTACAAGATTTCCTGTAGTTTGTTTTATAGCTTGTAAACGAGTTTTGCGGCCTATTGCATATAAAATACTATTGATGATTTTAGTGAATGCTCCGCCAATAGGACATTCAGAAGAAACACCTGTAAAATTAATTGGTACAAACATAGTTAAATCAGCGATGTGATCCGCAGGAAATAATCCTGAATCATGAGTCCCTGGCTGAAGTATGGCATCACCAATTTCTGCATCATTAGAACAAGCAAGAACATGATTGTTTGACAGGATATGTCTAACACCATTCTTTCTGACAACACACCCCAAAGTTCCGGCTGTAATATCAATATGTCCTACACTTACACCACCAGGAGCAGGTCTATGCTTGCTAGTATGTAAACTTTTAATTATACCGGTTTCGACTACATCAGTTTGTACACCCTTTAATACGGGTGGAATAAGATCTTTTTTACATAATTTAACAGTGGAAATCTTTTTATTTACTGAACAAATTATAGACAATTCACTAGTTTGTTTATTATTTATTGTTTTGTACCCGATACCTGTTGCAACAACACCTTTTTTCTCAAAAAGAAATTCTTTCTTTCCATTTAACACCTGTTTTATTTGATTATAATTATATAACAAAATATTATACCTCCTTGTAGTTGTTAAGTTCTAAATATAATAATACACTTTTTATTTTACTTAATAAGCTTCTTTGAACTTCGTTAATTTTTCGATTAAGATGCACTATAATATATTTTGTTTCTTCCATATAGTGTGTCATGAAATCCAATGGTACATTTACGCTATTTAGATCCATAACATTAGACAAACGATCACATAATTTAATTGTAAAAGCATTTTCTGACATCTTATTCATATTGTCTGTTAAACAAATAGCCTTGCCTTTAATTTTTTTTTCATCTTCATCTGTAGTAAGTTCAGCCACCAAACTCATTACATTACGACCAAATATTTGATCTATTTCTTTAAGGCTTGTTGCTGTATCTTCAACTACATCATGCAATAACGCTGCTATAAGAACATATGTTTCTACATCTTCATCCACACTCCATAACAAATTGGCTGTATTTTCCAAATGTGTTAGATATGCTTCATTACTAAATTTTCTCTTTTGATTGTTGTGTTTTTCTTTAGCAAATTTATGTGCTTTGTGTATTCTATCATTCATATTAACCTCATTCAAAACTAAATAAACTCCTTAGAAATTTTTGGGCCGAGCATCTTCATTACCCCACCAGGATCAATTCTACCATCATATTCAATATCAACTACAACAGAACCACATATTCTACACCATCGTACTACTATATTTTCATCATAAGAATAAGATGATCTATGTATTTCAATTAAATCATGTTTGCCTTTTAAACATTTTTTTAAACTCTGTTGTATTTCGTAATCCATTTTATTTTTAATAACTTTTAATTATTTACACACTGTTTACATCTTGTTTTGATCCACCCTTTTGTGTGTAGAATGTCAGTATTTGTTCCACACATTTCACAGGTATTATAGGACAAATCCTCTGCCAACCAAATCATACCGCGAATCAATTCATCTGCCCCATCCACGTAGAACCTCATTGATCCGAATTTTTCTTTTAATTGAACTATTTCTACTTGTGGTTTGTGGTTAGCATCAATATAATCTTGTATACAACTACATAAATTATCAATGATCCAGTACCAACCTGAATTTACACAGATACCCCAACACATACAAGTTTCTTGCATCGACAAATCTTTTTGCCGAAATAATTTAGGATATTTTTCATATAATTTATTTTCCAATATTTTGTCCATAATCACTCTCCAAAATGTTCCCATTCTGGTGATCCTCTATATCTTCTATCATAACCACCTTTTGATCCAAAAAATCTAAGCATATCTTCGTGTTTTTTATCACTTTTCTTTTCTTTTTTGTTGTTTATATGCTTTTTCAAAATAGAAATTTTTTCTTTTTTCATTATAAGTTCCCCATATATTTTTCAAATATTTTAACAATATTATTTTTTTCGGAAAATAAACCAACCAAAGAACTCTTCTTTTTTGTCTTCATCAAAAAAATATAGTTTACCAATCCATTCTTCCTTATCTTTCCGTTTTTTAAGTTTATCAATTATTAATCCATTTCTATATTTAAATAAAACCTCTTTCTCAGTAAAAATTATATCAAAATCCATAAACGGTACATTAAATTGTCTTATGAAAAATACGGGTAGATGGTTTTGTCCTTCACCTATTTTATT
>JAGMAD010000064.1 GCA_023130975.1 Candidatus Parcubacteria bacterium
TAATTTATTTAAATAATTTATACTATTAATATTGTCATGTAGTATTTTCCATACAAAATTTTTCTGACCGTATTTTCTAATAGCATTGTAAAAATAACCGCTGCATCCCCCTACCAAAGATTTCCAAATATGGGTTCTTTTACGCCGTTCTAAAGTAAGGGTGGTCTGCCCCACATACTGCTTACCATTAACCCTATTTGTAGCTATGTAAATTAACATAATTTACCTTACCAACTAGGAGTACCAGGCACTGTAAAAATAAGCCAACCACAAGGTCCATTGTTATATTCAGCATACTCTTTATCAGACGACAATGCCCAAACACTATATTCTCTAGTACCGTCTGTTTTGTTATTAAAGGCTCTTACTTGAATTTCAAAATGTCTGGATGATTTTGGTAAAGTATTAAAAGTATAAGTTGTATTAATTGTGTCAACTATGTCTGTTTCTAAACCAGTATAAAAATAATGCACTATTTTTAATTCATACCCGTCTACCTCACTGCCCGTCCAAGCTACCGTAAGAGGTTCATCCACTACCCTTCTTTCTATACAGCCACAAAAATTATCGGAAGCTACAGCTAAACTAGAAACCGTAATAAAAATTAACATATAAATATAAATTATTATCTTTCTCATTTGTACCTCACTAAATAAATCTTTTTAACACACATTTTTATTTATAGTATCTATCTATTACAGATGAATACCAAGAATTAAAAATATCATTACTATTGATAAACAACTTATCCGTAACATTATATTAATTCAAATTACTAAAACAGATAATTTATTTTTGTCTACAGTAACCTTTCAATTTATGAACAACATCTAGTTCAACAGTGTGTACATGACCGTTTTTCAAAAGAAGAAGCCCGTAACTTGTGTCTCCGTCTGTCACAATTCTTGCTACTTCAAGAATATTTAAATCTAATATTATAGGATCTAAATCTACTAAATCTGTATCATAAGAATTTACATTAAATGACATAATCCATACCTCGCTTAAATATAACAAAATACTACACGCTGACCCCAAGCAGCGGTGCTTTTTTTTACAATATTTATTGTTGCCAGACTCTGTAACATTTACAAAATTGGTTGCTTACCGACTTGGGGCAGGTAAGCTAAACGTTATCTTATAAATAAATAACTCTATTCATTTTTTCATAATCTGGAGTATCATCTTTAATACCGTTACCACCGACAACAAAATTATGAAAAGGTAAATTAACCACAAGGCTATTTAGAAAGAGCGAATCATTTGTATTGTATTCCACAAGAAACTTGTCATCATTGTTTTCCTGCTTGTCTTGTTTCATTTTTTAGTGACCTCCAGTTATCCTTAAGTCAACATGAAATAGTAATGGGAAAATCCCCTTCAACATCTCTCCTTTGTTCAAAAGATACTGAGTAATAAGGAGGAGGTCATGGCTATAATTATTGACATCCTCGGTTTATTAATTGCTTTAGTTGGTTTGTTCTTAGCCATCAGGCAAGAGATCAAATCACCGAGAAAATAATAAACATTGAAAGTTTATGTGACCTGGTGTTACGGCACTAGGTCATGTAAACGACTTCCTCCTTAGTAAATAGTATTAAATTGCCCAACCAGCCACTCAGCTTTACGTTATATTTTTTCAACAAGTTCATATTGTTTAAAGATAGATGGTATCTTTTTTATACCATTAACTAATTCAGGAGATTTTATAAACTCTACTTTTACTTTAGCACATTTTCCTGCTTCTATTATAAGTTCAAATTTTGTAACACCTTTATCATCTAATCCAAAAGCTTTTAAGAAGTCTTCTGGTAAATCGGCTGCGTGTAACATTTCATTATTCATTTTTCACCTCGGAGGTAATGATGAACACTTATAAATTTTATAAAACAAAATTGGTCATTATATTTTTACTCTTCACCGTCCCTACTCATATCAATGGCCATCATTTTCTCATCTCGTTCCCGTTTGTCTTTTCTTTCTTTTTCACAATCTTTAGATGTAATGTTTAAATCATAAATGAATGTGAATAATTGATCTTCTAGAAACTTATAAATAGACATAATGGGTATAAAATAAGATAAATGTGTAATGGCATCAGAAGAAAAACCGCTTATTGAAACTGCGACCCTTGAAGGGACACCTATAAATTCATAAGTTTCACCTAAAAATACAGCTCCACCTGAATTACCAAAAATTGTAGCAGCACTTGACAAAAAATATGGATAATTATCAATAATATCATTAAAACCAGTTAAATTACCTTGAGTAGCAAGCGGTGGATGACCAAGACCACAACCAACAGCATAAAGATCCATAAACATTCTTAATTTTTCTTTATGTTGCCCTTTAGGAAACATTGTTGCTACATAATCAATTTTTCTTTCTGTTTTAAGTCTTAACAGTGCTAAATCCATGTCTTTATCATAACACATAATCTCGCTTCTGTATGTACTTTGCCCACTTTCCCATGATCCATATTCAAAATTAAAAAATTCAACAGAACATTCAGACAAAATATCTGTTTTTACTTCCCTCTTTAAAAGAGTACTCCATTTCTTTTCAACCTTAATGTTAGCACTAACTACATGACAATTAGTTAAAACATAGGTTTCGTATTTACTGTCTTCCCCGGGCAATAATTTTGAATAAACAACTGTTCCAGAGCCCCCTGCCTGATCCGTTCTCACCCTTACTGTGGGGTAAAGCATTTTTTCGTGTTTATCTTCTAACATAGACATAATTTTTTTAACTCCTCCTTTTACTTGTTTGATTTAAAAAAAGATATATTTGTATGTAAAAATTCTTTGATTCCTTCTGCTGTTTTCTTTTCTTTTAAATACATTTTCACCCCCTTAGGTTTTAATACTAAGATTCTGCCGCCAATTTTTGTTCCATTATATAGACTGTTAAATCCGTAAAGTAGTAATTCCTCTATAAAACTTAAATTCTTTTTATTCAACAATTCAGTTTTAAAACTAAGATCAAAAGAAGCTCCTTCATCATTATCGTCATCATTATCATTATTGTTATCTGATTTTTCATCATCAACATAGTTTTTAAATTCTGTAACAAATAAGAATTTAGTATGTGAAGGATGTTTTTTTGCCACCTTAATTACATTTCTCATAGTATAAATATAGTTTAGAATACCAACCATATCAATATAATGAACAAAAACTGATTCTATTAAAAATTCTTTAAGACCTCTTATTACTGTATCATCATCAACGTGATCACTGAGTTCGGTAAGATATACTTCAAGAAAGTAATCAATAACGTCCTTTTGGTCCCTCGTAATTATATCGGCTGCTTTAGCATCTAATTCTGTAATTATTAAATAAAGACCTTTTTCTTTTCTTAATGATTTTAATATTTTTATCATATAATCCCCTAACAGCTACACCTACACCTTCTAACTATAATAGGTTAGTTTAATCCAACAAAACATACTCCATAGAATACCACTTGTGTTTTTTCTTTTTTGTATCATTTATTTTTTGTCATATTTTATTTTCATTAATTCTTTTTGTAGTGATCATCTTATTTGCCATTTAATTCTTCTGTTTTAACATGTCTATCATGTTTCTATAATACAGGGCTACTCCCCAATTGATAAAACTTGTAGTTGTTAAATCTATTGTTAAATCCAATGCTTCATATAGTAATATATTTGCATAATCATGAAATTTTTTATTATTTGTTAGTACTTGATCATTATCCTCTTTTAGTCTGCGTTCATTTTCATCAAGTAACATTTTAAGATAACCTTTTAATGTTTTTATTTGTTCTTCGTTGAACTCCATATTCAACTTTTTAAAAACTTTAAATCCTTTTGTTAATATTCGACTCATTATTAACTCGTGTGTTGCGTGAGTGGTCATTCTATTTGCCATTTTATGTCCTCTCGTTATAAGTTACTTTATTCAATTGTTCTATAATATCTATTGCTATTTCTTCAAGGACCCCATCTACATCACCTGCATCATAACCACAATAATGATCATATCCATCGGTTAATTTTTTTTCATTGTCTTCAAGAACTTTAACAACAGCATTAATTTGTTTGTTTGAAATAAGCATATTTATCCTTTTTCTTCTATTTTAGTTATACCTTCTTGTAAGGCTTCAATAAAGCCTTCGATGTGTTTTTTATCCATAAACAGTACGTCTGCTTGCATTTCTAAATAACCACCAAAAATTAATTTTAACCCGGCAAATAATCTTCTATATATTTTTTCATACCATGGTGAAAATTCATAATAGTATTTCCAATACAGTGTCTTTCCGATCATCAAAGTTATATTATTTATGTCTTTATCATATTCTAGCCATAGTTCAAATTCATAATCTTTATTACCACAAGCACATGCTATTCTGTAAAATGCAGAATCATTAAATTCGGCTATTTTCATTACTCTATAAGATATCATTTTATAATCCCCTTATTCATGAACTTTAACTTTCTTTTTCTAATAATCTCTAATTACTTAGTTAAATACTCTTTAAAAATTATTCCACAATGAGGGCATTTAAATTCATCATAACTAGTACCCTCTTCCCACCCATCATAAGAATAAATACATTTTGCATCAGGATGGTACCATTGATAGGGTTTGCCATCTGACGGGTTCTTTTTTGTACACCGTTTTCTCTTATCCATAAATTATTTGTTTTTCCCCTTTTTAATTTAATAATAATTTTGTTTCGAGTGTGTGATTTTCAATGTCACTACTACCAACTAATACATAAGCAATTACAAAAATATCGTTTATATCTCCCCTGATTATTAAAATATTATTGTCATTTATTGGACAGGTTTCAAAAATTTTTGCGATATTACTTGTAGATACCATAGAACAAAACGGATGCAAACTACCCTTTTTGTCTTTGTATAGATCGCTGTCTTTTATCCATGAATCTGTGTCCTCGTTAAAACTATATCCTTTCCAATTAGGAGGCAATGTAAGTACACCACCTATGTCTATTTTACTTATTTTTACTTCCATATCATATTTCCTTTTTGTTATTATAGTCATGATCTACGATTTTTTCGGTACAAATAAACTACTGCTTTTTTATTGACCAATTTTCTATCAATTTTTTAACATAAGCAGGTGTTATACTAAGCTGCTCTTTTGAATCTTTGTAATATTTTCCATCTGGTGA
>JAGMAD010000065.1 GCA_023130975.1 Candidatus Parcubacteria bacterium
ACATCAATGAATCTTTATCAACACCGTCTCCAGCTCCTAGCGCCAACACGCTCACAGAACTAAAACGTGATGCACCTCTCTTACATCTAATTGGAATAAACCCTGTAAACATAACCCCACTGCTTTCTTTTGTATAAAATGCCCAAGCATCATTAAGTTTATTGATTGCTTCAGAGCTATCACTTACCTTAACAGTTATTTTATATTTCTTGTCATAATACAAATTTTTTGGCGGAGTATAAATTACCTTATAATGCCATCTATTATACTTTTCTATAAACAAATCATTTGAATGGATTTTCCTTGAATTGAAAAAACATTCCAACGTATTTATATCTATCCCTGCACCCGCATCCTTAATCTCAAATAAAATCTCTGTATTTATATTAACAAAATCTTCTTCCCGTTCAGGTGATAAATTTGTTAAATATGGTGCTTTAAAATCTGGTATAATAGTAAACCAATATTCAACTTCAATAAAATTTGGTATGGGGGCAATATCATATATTTCTATACGAACAAAAATTATTGCATTATGATGAAAATCATTTACAGGATTATATAATGCTTCCACACCTAATACACCCCCACCAGCATCAAACGGTGTTAATGTTAATTGATCTGTAACTTCATAATATCCGGTATCACTTACATAAGAAACTTCTCGTACCCACATTCTTAAAGAAGAAGTATTTAAACTGTGTACAAAAGGTCTCAATCGAATCCAAATATCAGTATTAATTATATTCTTAGAACTCCAAAATTTTGGTATAGCATCTTCAACAAAAATAAACTGATCTATATCATCATAAACCCAAAGATAATCATATGGAATTCCGTCTACATAATGTGTGTGTTTACTAAGGTTAAGCTGACTAATTTGTAAACTATTCTCATTCTCTTTTAAAGTAGCAATAACATAAGGGGATATTCCCATCATAACCATTTCAGGAACACCATCTATTAAAATTTCTACCTCTTCATAAATTAAAAAATCTGTCAAAATATTAGCTGTATTTTTACTCACAAACTCTCTAACCACTTTTACCTGATTACATATTGGATATTCCAATTTCCAATCAGAAATGCAGTATCTATCAGTCACATCATTCCAATTAACAAAAGGATAAGAACAACCTATTCCATCTCTAGGGGCATCTAGTTGACTCTCTGAATTATATAACTCAGGTAACCATTTTTCCAAAAGATCTAATTCTATAGAATTACCACTTAACACATTTAACCAATCACCACCAGGACTAGTAAAATATGATTTCTGAATCACCCAAACATCAGGTTTAAACCAATCTAAATAATTTTTCTGTACTCCTGATATAGTCGGCAACGGCGAGATAAGTGGATTTTTTTTCCAATTTCTATATTCCTCAAACCATTCTTTTAACTGCTTCACACTATTTGTACTCTCGACTTCTACCTTTGTAATTAATCCCATACTTTCATCATAATCTAATTTACTAATAAAAGAATTAGCATTCCAAACAAACTCACTACCAGTAGATGTAG
>JAGMAD010000066.1 GCA_023130975.1 Candidatus Parcubacteria bacterium
TCAAAATCACTATTAATAAAATCATAACGATCCCATAATAATATATCCTCTGGTTGCTGTTCCAGCGGTATATCTTTTGGTACTAATCCTGCATGTACAAAAATATAATCTTCCGTTTGATAATAGTTCTTTAAATTCTGATAAAATTTCATGTGTGTAACAGGTATACTTCGATCTATATAATAAGTATGTTGATATATATCATACCCATTATTTTCATAACTTTGTATAGTCTGATATCCACCATTATATGTATATAAATCTTCATTTATTCCAGACATAAAATCCATAAACATACTTTCATGATTACCTTTTAAAAATACGCAATTATATTGTTTATTTAAATTTATTAAATAATCTATAACTTCAAACGAGTAATCACCACGATCTATATAATCTCCTATAAAAATTAATAAATGATTATCATCTATATATAACCTGTCTATTAATCTACGAAGTTTATAAAACTGACCATGAATATCACTTATTGCATAAATTTTCATTTTTTTAATTCTTAAATAGTGGTTTAGATGTTAACTTACCAATTATTGTATTATCAATTTTTTCTATCATTTTTAACAAACAACCCTTACAAATTTTTTCAGTTGTTTTTGGAATTCCTACCACTACTGAAACAAATATTGAATTACAATATGAACAACGATGTTCCATTATGTATTCAGTTTTAGTTCGTTTATTTTTATATGTATTTAATTCAAAATTCATTAGTTTTTTTAATAATCATTATTAGTTATGGATCAATATTGTAGAAACACTTTAATTAAATGGATTTTTATATATCATTTTACCAATTTTACATTTTTTACATTTTCGATATATATCTCCATTTTTCTGTTTAACCGTATACTTGCAATTATCACATTCCCATCGATCATTAATAATCTCATACAATTTAGAATCATGATACTTATCATTTATTAAGTGTTCATATTTTTCAATTCCAATTACACGACCACCTAAGTTTTCAACAAGTTTATCATAATGTATTCTTGCAGGGTTGTCCAATACAGAATCAAACTTAATTTTTTTGACTTCAAGTTCAAAC
>JAGMAD010000067.1 GCA_023130975.1 Candidatus Parcubacteria bacterium
GATTTGAATGTCAAAATAGGAGAGTAGTATGCTAATCGGTATAGTAGGAAAGGCACGAGTTGGAAAAGATGTTTTTGCTGTAATGTTGGCAGAAGAATTGTTTAATTTAACAAGGCAAAGGTATGTTCTTATGGCATATGCTCATGAGTTGAAAATAAGAGTACAAAAAGATTTTGATATGTCATATGAACAATTATGGGGTAATGAAAAGGAAGTTGAAGATAGACGTTATAATAAAGTTTTTAATTATCATGGAGAAATGAGATCAGATAAAGATGAGTTGACAAGTTATTGGACTCCGCGTGAAATTTTACAGCATTATGGTGAATTTTACAGATCAATAGATTATAATTTTTGGGTAAACCATTTATTTGAAATAGTAAAGGATAGAGAATATAAAAATGTAATTGTAACAGATATAAGATATATAAATGAAGCAGAATCAATTGTGGAAAGAAAAGGAGTTTTAATTAAAATAGTTCGTAATAAAGACAAAACTGATTCTATTCATGGTAAAGATCATATATCAGAAACAACAATGGATGATTATAATCGTATGGAGTTTGTTATAGAAAATAATGGGACTTTGAAAGAGTTTAATTTATCAGCTAAGGAAATTGCCAATATATTGGTTGATAGAAAAAATAAATAAGTATAGGAGAAAGATTATGGCTAAAGCGAAAAAAACGAGTTTAAATTTTAATATATTACCTGAAAATGTGTTATACACAAACATATCTAAATCTAGTGATTATAACTCTGCTCGTGTTACCACAAAATTAGGTGATAAGGCTTATATGTCCGTAAGTATAGAATGGGCAGAAGAAGAAGCAACACCGGATATTGTTATGGATATAATGGATTTAATATTGAAGGGCGGTGGTGAAAAAGCAGGAATTTGGAAAGGAAAAGAAATTGATTATGAAGAGGCAAAGAAATTAGGATTTATATAGTAACGGGGGTGATTAAATGCCTATAAGCATAGAAGAATTTAGTATGCCAAGGTGGATAAGATACCAGGAAAGATACCCATTAAGTTATGATAAGATAGATCGTTTTAATGAGATTAATCCCCGTCATTGTGTTGGTAGGTATCCTGGGGATGAAGGACGAGAAGGTGGCTGGAAACAGGCAGGTTATAATCCGAATCACCAATCTACAAGAGTTGAGCGAATCAGGGTTAGATCAGATGATATAACACTGAAGGCTTATTGATAGGTATGTTGATAAAAAAAATAAGATGGAAAAGGAGGGAATTAAAATGAGTAAATTTGTACCAGAATATTCTGAAATGTTTAAAAGTAAAAGTATAAAACATTTTGAGTTGTTAAAAGTGACCAAGAAGATAACTTTTGATTTTTATGTGAATATAAAGGAGAGAGATAAATTTTTGCAGTGGGTAAATACCTTGTCTAGTGTAGAGTTTAAAGTTGATGTGGATTTAGATGGTATACAGATTAAAAATTGCATCACCACCAACAACAACAAAGAGTTTAATAGAGTATTAAAAGATGATATAGATTATAGAGTTTTAGTTAGAGTTAAAGCTTCTGGTAAAAAAGAAGATTTGGATAGATGGTATGATAATTTATATTGTGTTGAAAAATTTTTAAAAGGTAATTATGATATAACTTATTTTAAAACTATTGGTGAACAAGAGGATTAAGGATTGGAGGTAGAATGGTAATAAAAAAGGGAATTACAGCAGAGGAAAAGGTCGAGACTTTTAAGGCTGAGTTAGATAGAATTTTTGATATTAAAATACGGGAATTTACGAAATTATGTGTAATAAGTGCTCCAGATTATTTTTTTCTGGATTGCCCAGCCAGTTCAACGGCTAAGTACCATCCGATAGATGAACTTGCACATGATGGTACAATTATTCATACAAAACGGGTATTTACATTGGTATATGAGTTGTGTAGGGGATTAGGTGTGGAAAATCGAAGAGACGAATTATGTTCAGCAAGTCTTATCCATGATCTTTTGAAGCAATCATATGTGAAAACTGGTCATACGCATAAAAAACATCCACAATATGCAGCAGAGTTAGTTGATAAAGTCCAAAAAGCTACTATGCTTTTAACAGACGAGGAACACCAAATAATTAGGAATTGTGTGGGATTTCATTATGGAC
>JAGMAD010000068.1 GCA_023130975.1 Candidatus Parcubacteria bacterium
AGATATAAAAATGCCGAAAAAAGATGGAAACGGTCCTCCGCAAAATGCACAAGGTCCAAAAGACGGAAGAGGAAAAGGTAAGGGAAATTATAGCAGAAATAGAATTGGTACAGGTGCAAAAACGGGTGGCGGTAAAGGTAGATGTAAATGAAAAAAGAACAAAACAAATATAAACCAGTTAATATAGATACAAATTTGACAGGAATGCAATTTACAGATTCTGATAACTATGTTTGGAAAGTTTCATCATTAATTCATCACGTAAAAGAACAAAAATTAGAAGTTTTCGATTTACCATTATGCGGGATAAATTTATCAACATCTGTTTGGGAAGAAAGCGATTTAAAGATTAAAGATTTTGCTAAACATCTAAAAAGAACAATGGAAACAAATTTAGATTATCCTATTATATTAGACGACGATGGATTTATCATGGACGGATGGCATAGAGTAGCAAAAGCATTATTTTTAGGTCACTCTACTATTAAAGCAGTAAGGTTTGATAAAACTCCAACGTGTGATTATGTGAAAGCTGAATAAGGGGAGTGATCTTATGCCAATCGCATTTGACAGATGAGTGAAGCGAGGGGGCCGTGTACGGCGCAAAACACTTAGTGGCGGAAGATATATGAATATTTGTTTTATAAACAATAAAAGTTTTGCAGGTGAAGTTCACAAAATAAAGAAAGTTAAAAAGAAAAGATGAATTATTTTGATATTATAGAAACAGAAGATTTAACAAAGCTACATCCAGATGCTGTATTGCATTACGAGAACTGGAAAAAATATGAAGCTGTTGTAGAAGGATTTGAAGCCTTGGTTGCTCTCGGCAAATTCAAACAGCATGATCGAGAATCATTAACAAATTTTATTCGGAGATTAGAAGAAGGATATGGCCCAAACTATTCAGAAACCGTGATTAATATTCTGGATTATTATATTCTACAATGTGAAATATCCCGTCACTTTGGAAAATTGGGAGAATTTGAATTATGGCAAATGTTCCAAAAAGACGCTGATTATTATAGAACAGATTATAATATGCTTCTGAACGAAGCAAGAAAGAAAGCTTCGATCTTTGGCCATGTAGGAATTCTTGTTGATATGCCTATTGTTTCTACTGAATCACAAGCAGAATCAATTGATAGAAAAGTATATCCGTATCTTGCATTATACAATCCATTAGATATCCTGGATTGGGTAATAGAAAAAGACGAATTAGGTCGTCCAGAATTAGTTGGATTAAAACTGAAAGAATGGGATGGTACATATAAGATATGGGAAAAAGATGCGTGGTATTCTTATATTATTACAAAAGACGCTAAAGGAAAAGATAAACCGAAGTTGATTGATACAGGTTTGAATAAATTAGGTGAAATTCCTTTTGTTTGGCTTTTCAATAACATTAAGATCCGTTATATAGGGGAATCAGATCTAAAGAATATCGCTAACCTTTTAATCAGACCAAAATGGAATTGAAACGAGAATATCATACGACCATACAATCTGTTTGTTACTTCTTTTAATCAGACCAAAATGGAATTGAAACAAGTAACCGGCACAACAGTCGGAACGAGAGGAGTCGGCTTTTAATCAGACCAAAATGGAATTGAAACAAGGATTTGATTTCTCTCGTTGAAATAGAAGTAAGCTTTTAATCAGACCAAAATGGAATTGAAACTTGATATGCCTTAGTATGCGCAACCGTTTTGCTATCTTTTAATCAGACCAAAATGGAATTGAAACCACATTATTTCGACATCAGCAACCTCTTGAGCAATCTTTTAATCAGACCAAAATGGAATTGAAACGTTTCAAAAGTCGATGAAAAT
>JAGMAD010000069.1 GCA_023130975.1 Candidatus Parcubacteria bacterium
TATTTAAAGATTTACAAGATATAACAAAAGAAGATCACGTTGTAATTAAAAAAGGATTCAAGTATTTTGGTAATGATGATTCCATGCCAATCTTTAATGAATTCAAAATTGATTGGAGAACAAAAGATTGTAAAATACCAAGAGAATTAACACCGGATTTGGCATACTGGATGGGGCTAATGATTGGAGATGGGTATGTTGGTATAAATGAAGTAACTGGAAAATACCGTGTTGATTTTGTAAATGAAGATCAAGATTTGCTTGATTCTTTTGAAAGATATTTAATAGAGTATTTTGTTGATGATCCTGAAAATATAGATAGAAGGAATAGAAAAAACAAAACTTGGGAAATTCAATATTTTCGTAAGAAACTTGCTTATTATCTATTAAAATGTGGGTTTACTGTAACAACAGCCTTAGATAAAAAGATACCAGATGTTATTAAGAAGGCATCACAAGAATGTGTAAAAGAATTTTTAATTGGACTTTTAGATACAGACGGGCATGTTTATATTCAACATTATCGTAACGGAGCAGTTCATTGTGAAGTTGCACTCAATACCTCCTCTTTACAATTAGCAAAAGAGGTACAAGCTTGTTTTCTTAATTTTGGTATAATGTCGAATTTAGGTATAAGTAAAAAAGCAGAACATAAATGTTTAATTGGTAGAATTAAAAAGTCAAAATGTGCTGAAGCCTACAAAGTAAGAATAACGGGATTACTAAATTTGAATAAGTTTAGAGATGAAATAGGATTCAGATGTGAAAGAAAGTTTGATAAATTAAATATTTATTTAAAAAGTGTTGAAGGTAGTAAAACGGCTACTGATGGTGTACCATATACTGCGATGGCAGTAAAAGGGTTATTAACGGCGTGTAAAGATTATTTTATTAGTATATCTACGGGTATATTAGACATAGGTAAATTAATACGTAGTTGTAATAGAACACATATTGTAACAGTAAAGAAAATTAAATATAGTATAGAATTAGCAGAAAAATATAACATTTTAACAGAAGATTATTACAAATTAAAAAAAATAATAGATCTAGATTTATCGTTTGTCAAAATGGTAGAATCAAAGTATTTTTTTGCTCCAACAATTGATGTTGAGGTAGAAAACGAATCTTGTTATTGGTCAAATGGTATGATTTCACACAACTCAAAAATGATTTTTGCTGAGGTGGAAAAACTTTATGCCCAATCTTCAATCTTAAGAGAAGCTTGTGACAAACCACCAACTAGAGGTTCAGACGTATGTTATCTTAGATTTAAATCTGTGGGTGGTATGACCCCATCTTATATAGAAGCACTTCCATTGGGAGCAGACGGTAGTAAAATCCGTGGCTCCCGTTTTTATTTAGTATTGATAGATGAATTTGCACAAATGCCGCCTAAAATTATAGATACAGTCTTAATGCCTATGGGTGCTACTTCATTGGCGCCCATGGAACGTGTAAGGCGTTTAGAACAAAAAACACATCTTATTAGTTTAGGACTGGCATCAGAAGATGATTTTGAACAAGAATCAGTTAACAAAATGATTATGACTAGTTCAGGGTTTTATAAATTTAACCATATGTGGAAGCGAATGAAAGACCACTGGCTTCAAGAAGACTTGGCTGAAAAAGAGGGGATTGAAGGTCAATATGCAGTATGGCAAGTGCCTTATTGGGATCTACCAGAAGGGTTTCTCGATCAGAACAATGTTGATGAAGCAAAACGCGTTATGTCGAGTTCAGAATTTAGAATGGAATATGAAGCTGAAATGGTTTCTGATTCAGAAGGGTTTTTTAAAGCATCATTAATAGAGTCTTGTTCTATTGATAGTGGATTTACCATTGAGATGCGTGGTGATCCAAAAGCTCAGTATATAATAGGGGTGGATCCGAATCAGGGGGGTAGAGCTAGTTGTGGTATTGTTATTCTTAGGATTGGAACTGTAAATAAAATAGTTAATGTATTAGAATTGAGGACACAAACAACACAACAATTAACACAGATAATTCAAAATCTATGTGATAAATTAAATGTGATTAGAATTTTTATGGATAAAGGTGGCGGTGGAAAAGCTGTTTGTGATCTTTTAGAAGAAGGATATAATGGTAAAACACCAATTATAGATCGTACAAATGATGATCATCGACACCTTTCTGGGTCACATATTTTAGAACTAATATATTTTAATCCTGCGTGGATTGCAGATGCCAATTTTACGGTTAAATCAATGTTAGAAGACAAAAAGTTGTTATTTCCAGAACCACCAATTGGGTCAACCTTAGATATCGAAGCTGCTAGTTACACAACTGTTACTACACTCAAGTCACAAATGCTTAATATCATAGTTACTCAAACGTCTACTGGAATTTTACATTTTGATACCCCACAAAAAGGACAAAAAAAAGATTTATATTCAGCTTTATTGTTGGCTGCATATGGAGCCAGAGTTGTAGAAAAAGAAATGGAAGGTGAAGGTGATCCTGTATTATTCAACAGTAGTGGATATGTTAGACCACATAATATACAAGGAGCTACTTTTGATCTAATTACATCACAAGGTGGTAATGTTGCGAGAAAGTCCGTGATACATGCAGCTGTTTTGAAGAAAAAATTTAAATAATTAACTAACCTTATAGTTATTAAGGATAGTTAAAAATAGGAGAGGTTTATTATGTCAGAAAAACTAAGTATTTTTAATGCACTGTTTTGGGATTTATGGTTAATGAAACATCTAAGAAATATTGCTTCTGTTAAATATCAATTTATGGTTGCATTCTTTATGTTAATTGTGTATGGGATGTTTAACATTGGTCCTTCTGGTGTTCCATGGATACCGGCTGTTGCCGGTCTTTCTTTTTTAGGTGGTGGTTTTATTGCATTGGCTACATCTCGTATTATCAGTAAAACACGTCTTACAGAAAATGAGGATTTAGATACAGATAAATAGGAATAACGTGAAATTTTTTAACCCTTTTTTCAATATACTATTTAAGGTAATAATCGTAGTGTTTGCAGTTATATTTGCGTGGCATTATGTAACTGCTTATATGGAAACACGTGAAGCAGTCAAAGAGCTTAAAGTTATTTATTTAGAAAACAATGCTGTCAAAATACAACTAGCAGCAAGTAAAGATAAAGTTAAAGAATTAAAGACACTTTTAGAGGCAAAAGATAGTACAATTTTGAAAATCGCCAAAAAGGGAAAGGAACGGATTGATGAAATAGCACGGATAAAAGGACGGCTTA
>JAGMAD010000007.1 GCA_023130975.1 Candidatus Parcubacteria bacterium
GGGTGGTCCCTCCTGGGGAAGAAGTAATTATAGTTCCGCAAATTGAAGAAGACGTATTTCCACAGATTGAAGAAGACATAGTTCCCATAGAAGGGATAGAACATCCTGTAGGAATAATAGGAGTTAGATCAGCAAAAACTATTCAAATAGCTCCAATGAAAGCTAGCATTCAGGTAAAAGTTGAGACAATAAATGGGACCGAAGAACTTTCTATAAAGAAAGGGATTTCAGGTCAATTGTCCTTAAGGTCTAAGAAAGCAACTGCTGTTACAAATGAAAATCTTATTGCCCAAGAAAATAAATTATTTATTGACACGATAGAAGGAAAACAAGAAATCAAAATTTTACCAAACAGTGCTTCAGAAATAGCAATAGAATCAGTAATTCAAACTGTGAAAGAAATTGAACTTAAAGAAGACGCTGCAAAACCAGTATATTCTGTTAAAGGAACAAAACAAGCCAGAATACTTTTTATTTTCCCTGTAACATTGGAAATAGAAACAAAGATTGATGCGAAGAAAGGTAATATTATTTCAGTTAAAAAACCTTGGTGGAGTTTTTTGGCTTGGTAAATTTTTAGGGATGTATAGATATGTAATGGTTTTTAGAAATAATCATTTTGTCCGCTAAAAGCGGATTTCTCAGCGGGCGGGGCGGAAAAAGGGGTCTGGGGAAAACTCCGCCCCGCCCGCCGAGTTTTTTCTGCGATTTGCCGAAGGCAAATCGCAATCAGTCAGCATTAAAATTATTCTCAAAATAAATTCTAACTTCTTTCAGAATACTCCACTTTAAATTTTTGTACGGGGCGCATTACGAAAAAAAATTTGATTTTTACTCAAAAAAGTGGTAGTTTTGAATTGACGGAGGGGTGCCTGAGCGGTTGAAAGGGATGGTTTCGAAAACCATTGTGGTTTATATCACCGTGAGTTCGAATCTCACCCCCTCCGCCACGTAATAGTTGTTGATGTTTGACATCAACAACTCTAACAAAAATCTATGCCTATTGAGGATTTTTTTAATTTTGATTATGTGATTTTTTATTTAGCTTTTGGGACATTGCTTCTCTTAGTTTTTACTTCTCTTTTTTATACTTTGAAGCAAAAAAAGCGATTAGATATTTTTTTTCAAAAAGGGGAAAAGGATTTAGAAAAAATTTTAGTAGAGCAGATTAAAAAAACCGAGAAAATAGAAAAAAATTTAGAAGATGCCATAAAACAAATATCAGAACTGGAAAAAAATTCCCAGAGAAGTTTTCAGAAAATCGGCATAATCAGATTCAATCCTTTTAAAGAGGTAGGTGGGGATCAGAGTTTTGCTATTGCCCTTCTTGATTTAAATAATAACGGCTTTGTTATTACTAGCCATTATGGCAGAGAGTCCAACCGAGTTTATACCAAAGAAATAAAAAATGGAAAATCAAAATATTCTTTGTCTAATGAAGAAGAAAAAGCCATAAAACAAGCGGTATCAGGGGTATGACAAGGGTATGACAGGGATGTGACATAAGATGAATCATGGAAATTGTTATTAAATTTGTTAGACATGAAACTAGAAAAAGAAGAAAAACAACAAAATATTCAACCCAGGCCGCCAGTAGTGGTTGTTTTAGGTCATGTTGATCACGGAAAGACAGCGATTTTAGATTTTATTAGAAAAACAAAAGTGGTTGAGAAAGAAGCAGGGGGCATTACTCAGCATATTGGCGCTTATGAAGCGGATCATCAGGATAAAAAAATTACTTTTATTGACACACCAGGCCATGAAGCATTTTCAGCTATGCGCTCCAGGGGAGCCAGAGTAGCTGATATCGCTATTTTAGTAATAGCCGGAGAAGAAGGGATAAAACCCCAGACCAAAGAAGCAATAAATCATATAAAAAAAACAGGTATTCCTTTGCTGGTAGCTATCAATAAAATAGACAGGCCAGAAGCGGATCCGGAAAAAGTGAAAAGAGAGCTTTCCCAAGAAGATGTTTTAGTGGAATCGATGGGCGGTAAAGTGCCTTCAGTTAATGTTTCAGCTAAAACTGGTCAGGGCATTCCAGATTTATTAGAGCTTATTTTATTAATAGCTGAAATACAAGATTTAAAAGGGGATTTATCTAAATCTGGCGAAGGAGTAGTGATTGAGGCCTATTTGGACAGCCATCGGGGACCAACTGCCACTCTCCTTTTAAGAGACGGGATTTTAAAAAAAGGAGATATTGTTGGCACTGGTTCTGTTTTAGGAAAAATTAAGATTTTAGAGGATTTTCAAAGCAGGGCAATTGAAAAAGCTCTGCCTTCCCAGCCGGTTATTGTTTTAGGATTAGAAGGAGTGCCCCAGATTGGAGAAAAATTTAAAGTTCATCCTGATATTGAATCAGCTCAAAAATATATTGAGAAAAAAGAGAGAAAAAAAGAAGAGAGAAGAGTCTTATCTGTTGATTCCTCAAAAAAAGTTTTGAATTTGATTCTAAAAGCAGATGTTTCTGGCTCCTTAGAGGCAATAGAACAAGAAATTAAAAAACTGCCACAAGAAAAGGTCTTTTTAAGAATTTTAAAAAGCGAGGTAGGCGAAGTTAATGAAAATGATATAAGGTTGGCGAAATCAGCCAAGGCAAGAATTTTAGGTTTTCGGGTCAAGAAAAATCCCATTGCTTTAAAATGGGCAGAGCAGGAGAAAATAAAAGTGAAATGTTTTGATGTTATTTACGAGCTTTTTCAGGAAGTCCGGTTGATGATGGAAAAAGTTTTAAGCAAAGAAATAGTGCGCAAAGACATGGGCAAGGTTAAGACATTAGTTGTTTTTTTAACAGAGAAGAATCGTCAGATTGTCGGAGGAAAAATCATTGAGGGTGAAGTGGGGAAGGGTTTGAAAATTGAGGTTTGGCGGCCCGCTTCGCCCGCGAAGCGAGGCGAGGCTGAGGAAAAAATTGGCAGAGGTAAAATGATAAATCTTCAGAAAAATAAAAAAGATATAGAAAAAGCAGGCAAAGGAGAGGAAATAGGTATACTTTATGAGGGAGATGTGAAGATTGAAGTAGGAGATGAAATTGTTTTTTATAAAGAAGAAAGAGAAAAAGGAGAACTGTAATAGAATTTTCAATTTTCAATTTTTAATAAATTTCTAATTTTATAATTTCTAAACATGAGTGAAAGAATTCAAAGGGTAAATGAGTTAATAAAAAGAGAACTGTCAAAGATTATTTTAGAAGAGATCAATTTTCCTAAAGAAGTTTTAGTTACTATTATTAGGGTGGAAGCAGCGCCAAATCTATATTCAGCAAGGGTTTATATTAGTGTATTGCCTGAAGAAAAGACAAAAGAGGTTTTTGTAATGTTAAAAAATAGTATTTATAATCTCCAGCAATTATTGAATAAACGTTTAAGAATGAGGCCGATTCCACGTATTGAGTTTTTACAAGAGAAACAAGTTCAAAAAAGAGAAAAAATAGAGGAAATTTTGGATGAAATAAAAAGGGGTTGACCCCCACACCATAACGAGCATTGTGCTTTGCACAAATAAATAAGAATTTATGCTCGTTTGGTGTAGGGGTTGAAAACAGAGCTAAATTTGATAGAATAAAGTAGAAAGCTAATCAAAGTTTTGCCCGGGTGCTGGAATGGTAGACAGTGTGGATTTAAAATCCACTGGACTTTTGTCCGTGAGGGTTCGACTCCCTCCCTGGGCACTTCTTCTCTATACTCAAATGTATAGAGATTTTTTTATAACAAACCCGCCAGCCCTTTGGCTGGCGGGTTTGTTGAATCACTAAGTCACTTAATCGCTTAATCACTTATTCTAAATTTCCTTAATCACCTCAATGTAGGTTGTTTTGGCTCCAAAATTTTTTGCTTCGTAATAAGATGGAAACCAAATATCAACATGATAATATCCTTTTTCCCAATGCATTCTATCTTCTACTACGAAAACCTTATCTCCGTAGATTTCTGGAAAACGAATTTTTGTTCCAAAAGCTAATAGATTATTAGCTACAATTCCGTCTTTAACATAAGTTCCAGAAGCAGTGATAAAGGGCGTATCATCGGTCTGCCAAACAGTACTGGAATAGGCAGTGGTCAAAACCTTCATCCGTTTGACCACCTTTATTTCTGTTTGGGGAATAGGAGAAAGAGCTAAAAGCGCGTTTCCCTGAGCAATAACAAGTTTAGGACCAAGATTACTAAACTCTTTTTCTGTTTCTGCTTCAGTCCTGTTTTGAAAGCAAAAGTAAAAACCAGCAAACATAATTATTGCTATAACAAATGCCAATATGACAAATTTTTTATTCATTTTCTGTTTTTTTAGCAATTTTAAAACCCCTTTCACAGGGGTTATGGTATCTTAACAAATCAAGAGGGCTTGTCAACCCCCACACCAAACGAGCATAAATTTCATTTATTTGCGCGTAGCGCAATGCTCATTATGGTGTGGGGGTCAACCCCCTACCTTTTTTGTTCCAAAAAAGGTGAATTAGAGCAAATGGAGCGGGTGAGCGGAATTGAACCGCCGTTTTGACATTGGCAATGTCATGTAATAACCACTATACTACACCCGCACTTTGTGCCGCGAAGTGGAATCGGACCACTCACCCTTGCTTTTTCAGAGCAATGCTCTACCACTGAGCTACCGCGGCAATGATTTTCAAATTTTGATTTTTGTAATTTGTTTTTGTAATTTGTAGTTAGGGATAAAATTTTCACTCTTTTGTAAATAAAATCTCTGCTTTTTCAAACTACTAATTACAAATTACCAACTACTCAAAATTTGAGCAAAGCGAAAATTTTATGTGGACGGTATAGGATTTGAACCTATAACCTCCGCGATGTAAACGCGATGCTCTGCCATTGAGCTAACCGTCCTGATTTGCCCTTGAGAGGAGTCGAACCTCTATCACAAACTCCGCAAGTTCGCATTCTATCCATTGAACTACAAGGGCGTAATTGGCGGAGGAGGCAGGATTCGAACCTGCGGTGAGATTTCTCCCACAATGGTTTTCAAAACCATCCTCGTAAGCCACTTGAGTACTCCTCCAGAAAGCAAGGGCGGAGGAGGCGGGATTCGAACCCACAAGTCCGATTAAGGACTACAGATTAGCAATCTGCTCTCGTAGCCATTTGAGTACTCCTCCTCAATAACAAGCTATTTTATTATGGCTTATTTATAATAGTTATTCAAGTGTTTTGGATTATGTGATCCTATTATTTGAAAATATCTCTGCATATTTTCTATACTATCAAGACGTACATCTCTATCCTGAGAAAATCTGGGATTTAGGCCATTTTCTTTTAGAATATTAAACACTGATTGACGGAGTGGCAAAGAATAACTCGTAAAACAAAGTTTTTTATAACTGTAAAATTTACCATTTACTTTATAACGATGAGTAAAAATACATCCGTCTGTATCAACAAGTCCACGCACACAAGCAATTGAGTAAAATTTGTTTTGTTTAATCCAATCCGGGATATCTACTTGTTGTTTAATTTTATTACCTTTTTTTAATCCGAGCTTTTCGATGAAAAAACGGACTAATTCACTTCTTGAGATAATATATTTCGTCACATTCCATTTTTTAGAATGACAAATACCAACATGAACATCAAACAATTTTTCTGCTAAACTATATAAAAATTCTCCATATTCTTTATCATCTTTACTATTTACTGTAATCATAATCTGAGATTTAGTGATACCTCCATCACCTAAAACAATACCCACAAATTCGGCGAGATGTTTAGATTTCTCAGGTTTTTTAATAGGAAGACAAACATTAATAATTGGATGTTTTTTAAATTTTCCTTCTTTTTCCCACCATTCATACCATTTCTTTTTTCGGTATTTGGGATCGCCGCCAATCCTTCCGTATTTTTTAAAGACAGCTTTTCCACCAGCTGATGAACCTTTGGCTATATACCAATAAGGATCTCTTAATTTAATATTAGAAGGAAATGGAATTTTAGTTTTTCTACATAATTTACGAAGTGCATTTGCATCTACTAAAAATTTTTCACGACGCCAATCTCTAATTGTTCTTTCGGAAAGATTACATAATTTAGCAGCTTTTTTAACAGAAATTCTTGAAAGAATTTTATTTATAAACTTATTCTGTGCTCTTTTAGAAAAGAAAATTCTCATAATAATTAAACTATTCTGCTATATCTCCATTGTATCACATATTACTAAAAGAAAAAGGTTTTATACTTTGTTTTTTGTTTTCTTTAAAATCTACTCTTTTGCCACGGTTATTGCCCAGACCTCGCGGGCGCCAGCCGATTTCAAAACCTTAGCACATTCCTCCATAGTGGCGCCAGTAGTAAAAACGTCATCAACCAAAAATATTTTTTTATTCTTGATTTGTTTTTCATCTCTACAAAGAAAAGCGCCTCTAATATTTTCCTTTCTTTGTTCTTTTGAAAGTTCTATTTGGGCACGGGTATTTTTTATTTTTATTAAACCCTGTTTCACTAACGGAATTTCCAAAGATTGAGAAAGCTCTCTAGCTATCTCTTCTGATTGGTTAAAGCCCCGCAACTTTAATTTTTTTCTATTCAAAGGCACTGACACTAAAATACTTTTTTCAGAAGTGAAAAACACAAACTTGTTTGACAAATAAAAATGAGTTATTATCAAAGAAGCTAAAGTTTTTGATAAATCCTTGATGAATGGCTTATACTTAAATTGACTAATCAGTTTTTTAATTAACTTGTTTTGATAAGAGACGGCAAAATAAAATCCATCTAGCCTTGTTTTGGGCCGACATCTTAAACAAGTTTTTCCATCAATCACTCTTTTGCCGCAGACGAGACAGAATTGATATTCTAAGACATCAATCAAAGCGAAACAGTCAGGGCAGAGATAGTTTCCTTCTTTTCCACAATTAAAGCAAAATTTTGGAAATAAAAGGTCTGTTAAAAAATCTTTGTTTTCATCAATTTTCATTTTCTTTTAAAGATGGTATAATAGAAATTAGATTTTAACAAGTGTAATTTATGAGTTTATTGGGTAAGAAAAAAATTAAAAATTGCTTAGGCGTTGATATTGGCACTACTTCTCTGAAAATAGTTGAATTATCCCAATCAAAAGGAACTAAAAAGTTAGAGAATTACGGTGAGATACCAGTGGAAGGAATTGAACTTTATGCTTCTAAGAATAATTTTGAAGTTAGAAAAGATAGTTCTTTTTTTTCATCTTCAACCAAGCAAATTGCTAAAGCAATTTCTATTTTGATACAAGAAGCTGGCTTTGACAGTAAAAAAGCGGTTTTTTCTATTCCTGATTTTTCTACTTTTTTTACTAGTTTTGATTTGCCGCCAATGAAGGAAAAAGAAATTCCTGAAGCAGTGAAATTTCAAGCAGCAAAATATATACCTCTTCCATTATCAGAGATAAAAATTGACTGGGCCATTATTGAAGGAACACCAGGCAAAAAGAAAGGTCTTTTCAGCAAAGAGATTCAAGGTACCAAACTTAAAATCCTTTTAGTAACAGTGCCGAATGATGTAATTTTCAAGTATCAGGAGATTGCCGAAATAGCTGGCTTGGAGCTTTTATTTTTAGAAGCAGAAGTTTTTAGTTTAGTAAGATCATTGATTAGAAATAATAAAGGAGTTATACTATTAGTAGATGTTGGCGGTAGAAGTACTACCTGCAGTGTGATTGAAAATGAGATATTGCAATCAAGTCATAGTTTTGATGTTTCTGGAAATGAATTTACTTATGCCCTTTCCAGGTCTTTAAATGTTGATTATAATGAAGCTGAACGGTTGAAAAGAGAAATCGGCATCAGGAAAGGGACTAAAGAAGAAGAGATATTGTATCCATTGATTGGTTTAATTTTAAGAGAAATCAAAAAACTCTCCAGCCAGTTTTCTCAACCTAAAAGCAAAGGGGTCTTAAAAATAATTTTGGCTGGCGGAGGAGCTCTAACGCCTCATTTAGAAGAATATTTTTCTGAACAGTTGGGAGTGAAAACGGTTACCGCTAATCCTTTTCTAAATATTATCTACCCTTTTTCCTTAAACGAAATTCTGAAAGAAATGGGGCCTTCTTATAGCATAGCAGTTGGTTCTGCTTTAAAAGGGTTAGAGAGTGTTGTATAGCAAATCAGAGATTTGATATATCAGACTAAAGTCTGTTATAATAATAAAAAATTATAATCATTAGAGAACATGGCTTTTGAAGTTATTTCAAAAAAAGAAACAAAAAGAAAATCTTGGTTGGACTTGGTTTTTTATTTTTGTCTCATTTTGCTCATAATATCTGTTTTGAGTTATTTTGTTTTGGAATATTCTCTGAAACAAGCAGAAGAAGAATTAAAAGATTTAAACAATAGAATATCTGAACAGCAAAATGAAGAGAACAAAAAATTAAAAGAAAAGCTCTTTTTCAACCAGAAAAAAATTGATGAGTTTTCAATTATTTTAAATGAGCATAAATTAACATCTCAAGTTTTTAGTTTTATTGAAAACTTGACCCATCCGGAAGTTGTATTTTTAGATTTTAGTTTTAGTTCTAATAACTCAATACTTTCTCTTTCAGCTCGAACCTCAAATTTTAAGGCCTTAGGCGAACAACTCCTTATTCTTCAAGGACAAGAAAATATAGAAAACATAGAGCTTTCCAATATTTCTTTAATGGAGGAAGGGAATATAGATTTTAGTTTAGGTATTTCTTTAAATCCTAAAGTTTTTACTAAAAAATGAAAAAACCTATTATTTCAATTACCATTATATCTTTAGCAGTCGTTTTATTGACCTTTTTTGTCATTTTGCCCAAATATGAAGAATTAAATTCTAAAAATCTTCAGGTTGAAGAAAAAAGATTTGAGTTTGACACATTAGAAGAATATTTTAGAGAGCTTTCTCTAAAATATGAAGAATTAGGAAAATACGAATCAGAAATGGCAAAGATTGATTCAGCTTTACCAGATAATCCTAATATAGCTTCTGTCTTTTATTTTATTCAAAACATGGCTGAAGAAAATGGAATTTCTTTAATCTCAGTGAGCTTGACTTCTTCTCCTATAAGAAGAGCAGGAGTTGAACAATTAAAGGAATCAGACGTAAAGGAGAACAGATTTTTTGTAAACGTAGCTGGTTCTTATTCTTCCTTTAAAGATTTTCTTTCAGCTTTGGAAAAATCAGCCCGCTTAATTGAAGTAGAAGAAATATCTTTTTCCTCTTTTAGAGGCATGGAGAGAGCAACAGGAGCAATAATGCCTTTTTCGCCTTCAGAAGATGTTTTGTTTTTTGACTTACAAATGAAAGTTTATTCATACTAACCAAATTTTGATAAAGTTATGGCTATAAATTTTACAGGAGAAAAACAAAAAAGATTAAAGTATTTGGTTGTTATCCTCATTGTTTTGGTTGTAGTGACTTTGTTTGTTTTTAGTAAAAGCTTTTTTGTAAAAGAATCAGTAACTCCTTCTCAAAAAGTTTTTCAACTAAAAACAGTTAAGATAAATTTTGATGTTTTAAAAGATCCTTTTTTAGAAGAACTTCAAGTTTTTGAAGAGATTTCCTATCCAGAAGAAATGGAAATAGGCAGAGAAAATCCATTTATTCCCTACTAATTATGTCTTTAATAAACCAGTTAGCAAAAAAAGGGATCTTAACTAAAGAAAAGGCAGCTTCTTTAAAAGAGGAGCTAAAATCATCAGGTAAAAAAGAAGAAGAAATAATTTTAAAAGAAGGCATAATCAAAGAAGATGTATTGTTTCAATTAAAAAGCGAAAGTTTAAAAATTCCTCTCAAAGAAGTTGAGCCATCAGAAGTTCCTTTAGAAGTTTTAAAATTAATTCCCAAAGATGCGGCTGAATACTATTATATGATTCCCCTTTCTAAGAAAGATAGAGCTCTGGAAATAGGTATGGTTTATCCAGAAAATCTAAAAGCCCAAGAGGCATTGAAATTCTTAACCAGACGGGAAAACTATTCTTTTCGGGTTTATTTAATAACCTTATCTAGCTTTAGAGGACTTTTAAAGCAGTATTCAACTCTAAAAAAAGAAGTAAAAAAAGCGCTTACAGAGATGGAAACAGAGATAGCTGGAGAAAAAGTTGAGGGCCCTAAAAGAGCAGCTGCATCAGAGAAATTAGGAGAAGAAGCGCCTATTTCTAAGATTGTTTCTGTTATTTTAAAACACTCGGTAGAAGGAAATGCTTCTGATATTCACATTGAGCCAGTCAAGGATAAATTAAGAGTGAGATTTCGACTTGATGGAATATTACATTCCTCCCTTTTTTTACCTTTAAAAATTCATCCCGCCGTAGTGGCTCGGATTAAAATTTTGTCAGACCTGAAAATTGACGAAACCAGGATTCCTCAAGACGGCAGAATCGGCAGCAAAATTAACGGCCGAGATATTGACTTTAGAGTTTCTACTTTTCCCACTATCTTAGGAGAAAAAGTAGTAATGAGGGTTCTTGATCCGTCTAAGGGATTAAAAAACTTTGAAAAGTTGGGCTTAGAAGGGAGAAATCTTAATGTTCTCATCAAGGCCTCGGAAAGACCTTATGGAATGATTTTAGCCACTGGTCCTACTGGTTCTGGGAAAAGCACTACTTTGTATGCTGTTTTACAGCTTTTAAACAAAGAAGGAGTGAATATCGTTACCATTGAAGACCCGGTAGAATATTTTATGGCAGGACTTAACCAATCCCAGACAAAAGAAGAGATTGGCTATGGTTTTGCCCAGTCATTACGTTCTATTTTAAGACAGGACCCGGATATTATTATGGTCGGTGAAATTCGGGATAAAGAAACAGCTACCTTAGCAGTCCATGCTGCCCTGACCGGACATATTGTTTTGTCTACACTTCATACTAATACTGCTGTTGGCGCCATACCTCGGTTAATTGATTTAGGCATAGAGCCATTTTTACTTCCTTCAAGTTTAAGCGCGGTTTTAGCCCAAAGATTAGTCAGACGGCTTTGTCCTTTTTGTAAACAAAAAGTAAAAGCCAAACCTCAAATTAAAGAGAAAATTTTAAAAGAAATAAATTCCCTACCGATAGCAGCCCAAAAAAAACTCAGAATTTCAGACCCTTTATATATCTGGGAGCCAAAAGGTTGTAAGAAGTGCCGGTTGCAGGGCTATGCTGGGAGAATTGCTGTTTATGAGATTTTAGAAATGACCAAAGAATTAGCCGAGCTGATTATAAAAGCGCCCTCAGAAGTGAGTTTTAAAAAAGAAGCCGAGAGACAGGGGATGCTTACGATGGCTCAAGATGGGATATCCAAAGTTTTAAAAGGGGTTACTTCGGTGGAAGAAGTAATAAGAGTGAGTAAGGAACAAGAATAACATGAACACTATTTTATTAGTTGAAGATGACCCTTCTTTAATAGATATCTACACTACTAAATTAAAGCAAGATGGTTTTTCTGTTAGAGTGGCTAAAAATGGGCAAGAGGCATTTGAATTATTAAAAAAGGAAGTTCCCGACCTTTTGGTATTAGATATTGTTCTGCCTCAAGTAGATGGTTGGGATGTTTTGTCTAAAATTAAAGAAAATAAGAAGTGGGAGAAAATACCAATAGTTATACTTTCTAATCTTGGGCAAAAAGCAGAAGTTGAAAAAGGATTAAAGTTAGGAGCAGAGGAATATCTTATTAAAGCTCACTACACTCCATCAGAAATAGTAGAGGAGATTAAAAAGATACTAAAATAAAATTATGGCAAGCTATCAAGAACAACTTAATGAATTACTTAAATTAACTGTTCAGGAACAGGCCTCTGACCTTCATCTTTCTTTTGAGCATCCGCCTATCTTAAGGATTAGCGGCCGCTTGATTCCCTTAACCAAAAGAAATAAATTATCAGCCACAGATACCCAAGGATTGTCTCTGGCTTTAATGAACGATGAGCAGCGGCAGAGATTTTCTCAACAAAAGGAAATTGATTTTTCCTATCATTTTGAGAATGAAGCCAGATTTAGAGTAAATATTTTTTATCAAAGAGGCAATATCTCCTCTGCTTTACGATTAATTCCCAATAAGATTAGAACCATTGAAGGATTAAATCTTCCTCCTATTCTTCACGAATTTGCCAAGCCGGCTCAGGGATTTGTTATTTTAACTGGGCCGTCAAGTCATGGAAAATCAACTACCTTAGCTGCCTTGATTGACGAAATAAATCACACCAAAACAGACCACATTATTACCATTGAAGACCCTATTGAATATGTTTTTAATGATGATAAATCAGTTATTGACCAAAGAGAAGTTTATCAAGATACTTTGTCCTTTGCCCGGGCCCTCCGTTCTACTTTTCGTCAAGATCCAGATGTCATTATGGTTGGTGAAATGAGAGATTCGGAAACCATTGCCACAGCCATTACGGCAGCAGAAACCGGACACTTGGTTTTTGCCACCTTGCATACCAATTCAGCGTCTCAAACAATTCATAGAATTGTTGATAGTTTTACTGCTGAACAACAGAATCAAATTCGGGCACAGCTGTCTGGTTCTTTACTCGGTGTTGTTTCTCAGCGATTGGTGCCAAGAATTAAAGGCGGTTTAATTCCTGCTTGTGAAATAATGCTCTCTACTCCAGCAGTGGCTAATTTAATTCGGGAAAATAAAATTCATGAACTGCCTTTGGTTATTGAAACCAGCCGAAAAAAAGGAATGTTTTCTTTAAACTATTCTTTGACCCAATTAATCCATCAGAGAGAGATTTCTTTAAAGAGTGCTTTAACTTATTCTTTAAACCCAGTGGAATTAAGAAAACTCTTAGATTAATATGAAGTTTAAATATCAAGCCAGAACAGAAGAAGGAGAAATACAGGAAGGCGTTGTGGAAGCAGGTTCCAGAGAAAGTGCTTTAAATATTTTAGAAAACCACAATCTTTTTGTTACATCTTTAATAGAAAGTAGTCTGATACCTATTTGGCTTAGGGATATCAAGATTTTCAACAGAGTAAGCCAAAAAGATATTGTGATCTTTTCCCGTCAGCTTTCTATGATGTTTGAGGCAAATGTTCCTTTAGTGGAATCGTTGGAAACATTGGGCTCTCAGCAAAAAAATCCTGTTTTCAAAGAAAAGGTCTTAGAGATCGCTAAATCAGTAGAAGGAGGAACAGCCCTGTCAGAAGCATTTAGCAAGCATCCAGATATTTTCTCCCCCTTTTATGTAAATATGATAAAGTCAGGCGAGGCATCAGGAAAGCTTTCTGAGGTTTTAAAATACCTGGCTGAACGATTAGAAAAGCAATATGAATTTATGTCAAAAATAAAAGGAGCAATGATTTATCCCCTTTTAGTAATAGTTGTTTCTTTTGTTGTTATTGGCATAATAATTTTCTTTGTTATGCCGCAGTTCGCTGAAATATTCGGCACCTCTGGACAAGAGTTGCCCCTATTTACCAAAATTGTCCTGGGACTCTCTGAATTTTTTAGAAAATGGCTCTTGGTTTTAATGGTTTTATTTTTAGCGCTTTTAGCTTTTGTTTTCTTTTATTTCATGAAGACCAAAGAAGGTAAGGAATTTATAGATAAGCATATATTGAGTTTTCCTTTTTTTGGTGATTTCTTGAAAATGTTTTATCTTTCCCGGTTTGCCCAGAATCTTTCTACTTTAATTGCTGGCGGCCTGCCTATTGCCCAGGCCTTAAGAATATGTAGTGATATTGTTAATAATAATATTTATAAAAGAATTATTGTTGAAGTTCAGGAAGGAGTTAAAAAAGGAAAAACCATCAGTTCAATTTTGCTTGTCTATCCAGATTATTTCCCTCCTCTTTTTTCCCAAATGGTTAGCACTGGAGAAAAAACAGGTCAGTTGGAAGATAGTTTAAGCAAAATAGCTACTTTTTTTCAAAAAGAAGTAGAAAGAATGCTTGATAATATTTTAAGTGTTATTGAACCAGCTTTGATTGTCTTTTTGGCTCTAATTGTGGGGGGTATAGCTGCCGCTGTGTTTATACCTATGTATAATTTCATCGGAGCAATGATGTAAAACTGCTTTTATGTTTATAAAAGCAGTTTTACCTTATGCTCTTACGGAGCGGAAAAAGCAGGAATCCCCACCTTTTCCTTTCAGGCAAAAAGTGGGGATCCTTACTCGCTCCGAACGAGCGGAGCGAGTAAGGAGTTATCCACAACCCTAATTTCCAAAAATGAGTTATAATAGAATATACCCTTTTGGGTATTGAGAAAAAAATTGTAAAAGGTCGAATTCAAATTAAAAGCTTTTAATTTAAATTTAATATGAAAAAATTTACTAAACGAGGTTTTACCTTGATTGAGTTATTAGTCGTTATCGCTGTTATCGGAATTTTGTCATCAATTGTGTTGGTCTCTCTCTCGGGTGCGAGAGACAGGGCAAAAGATGCCAGAGTAGTTAGTAGTATGGATCAGGTTCGTAGCGCAGCTGAAATTGAATTTAGTGAAGACGATAACTACAATGATGTTGATTGTGCAAATGCTCCTTTTCTTTCTCTTTGTGCCGATGTTAATGCAAATGCAGGAGCGAACCCGACTATTCTTGTTGATAGTGATGGTCAGGGATATTGTGCTGTTAGTCCTGCACTTCCTGGTTCAGGCCAATTTCATTGTGTAGATGGTAATTTAATCTCTGATGATTATCCCGCTGTCCC
>JAGMAD010000070.1 GCA_023130975.1 Candidatus Parcubacteria bacterium
AGTGGTAGAAAAATGAAGGTAATACCTCCTTTGATCCCGTTCAGAGAATCAAAAATTCCAAAGGGTGAATTGAGAAATAAATATGGATTTAGTGATGACGATATGATTATACTTTCTCTCGGCTCAATAAAGAAGATTAAGGGGTGTGATAAGTTATTGGATGCTTTTTTAAACTTAGGGAAAAGATATATTAAAGAGAAGAATCTAAAACTTCTTTATGTTGGTGATGGTCCTATGAAACCTGCGTTAAAGAGAGAAGTCAATGATAGAAGCTTTAACCAATATGTGAAATTTTTTGGAAGTGTACCATACGAAAAAGTATCTCAAATGTATAAGTTGGCAGACATTTATGTTATTCCATCATTATTTGAATCGTTTGGTATTTCTGTAGCAGAGGCTATGTTTAATGGTTTACCAATCATCGGAACAGATGCTAATGGGATCAACAGCCTAATAAGTCATCAAAAAAATGGATTGTTATTTGAGAAGGGAGATATAGAGGATTTAAAGGAAAAGATTGAAGAACTTGTAGAGGATCAAAATATGTCTAATAGATTGAGTAACGCTGCAAAAAATGATTATCTCAAAAATTATAAATTTGATAATATCCTTTCTGAGCATATTAAATTATATAAAAATATTGTGGAAGGTATCTATGACTAAAAATTCTCCGGTTCCAGTTATCATGTATCACACCGTCGGAATCCCTGATAAGAAATGGCAATTGAACTTTTTAACATGCCCGTATGAAGTTTTTGAGAGTCAATTAAAGTGGATGAAGAAAAAAGAAATTCATACCATCTCTTTACAGCAATTATATGATTATATGAAAGAAGGAATAAGCATGCCAAAGAATCCGGTTGTGCTTACATTTGATGACGGGTATCTGGATAATTGGGTGTTCGCTTATCCTTTACTAAAAAAGTATGGTTTTAAAGGTACAATTTACGTAAATCCAGAATTTGTAGACCCTCAAAGTATCATCAGAAAAAATTTAGAAGATGTTTGGTGGGGGAAAGTAAAAATTGATGAATTAGAGACTGTCGGATACTTATCTTGGGAAGAAATGAAAAAGATGGAAGAAGCGGGTGCTATGGATATTCAATCACATACAATGTCTCATACCTGGTATCCAATAAGCAACAAAATTATCGACTTCCGACATCATGGAGATTCATATATTTGGATGACATGGAACGATAACCCCAATAAAAAACCTTATTTACCAATCGATGACGA
>JAGMAD010000071.1 GCA_023130975.1 Candidatus Parcubacteria bacterium
ATTACGATTACCATTTGGAAAATAAGAATTGATTAGAAAAAAGTTTGGATATTCGGCAATTATAGTACGTCCTTCCCTGTCGAAATTTATATCTCCAAGACCATATGTTATTGATAGCGGTTTTTCTCGTGAGAATAATGCTGTACCACCATAACCTGCTCTATCAGAGCTATTCCAGTAAGAATAATAACCATGAGGCATAGCTAATGACTTATTTAATTGTACCTCAGTTGCTCTAATCTCTTGGAGACATAAAATATCAGGTTCAGCTTTAGCCAACCACGAAAGAAAACCTTTTCTATAAGCAGAGCGAATTCCATTTACATTCCATGAAAGTAAAGTTATCTTTTTTTTATAGTTTCGTTTTGATATGTTTTCTTCAATCGTCATAATTTATACCAGTCTTTTACTAATAGCACTTATAATATTTTCTAAACATTCTTTGTCATCAATATAATTTACCTCGTCAGTATTAATAGTAAGGACAGGACAAGTATTAAATGTTTGCATCCATTTGTCATAGAAAGAATCAATCAAAGTCAAATAGTCTTCGTTAATTCCTTTATAATCAAAACCAAGACCGCGCTTTTTTATTCTTTGCAGTAAAGTTGTTACAGGTGCTTTTAGATGAATCAAAAGATTGGGCGTGGGCAATATAGACTCTACAATCTTATATAACTGAAGATAAGTATTATAATCACGTTTCGTTATATTTCCTGTCTTATACAAAGCATATGCAAAAACATTAGCATCTTCATAAATACAACGATCAAGTATCACATGTTGTTTCATAGCAGCAACCTCAAGATATTGTTTACTACGATGACCCAAAAAATAAATCTGTAAGTGGAAAGCCCAATTTTTCATATTAGTATAATAATCAGATAGATAAGGGTTGCCAATGGCTGATTCATAAACAATATACCATTTTAGACGATTACCAATTAACTCAGCAAGAGATGTTTTTCCTGTACCTAAGTTTCCTGAAATTACTACAATATTTTTAGACATTTTATATTCTTATATATTAAAAAATTATAAACATTTAAATTTGCGACTTCCAGCATCTACACATTGAAATTAAATCATTAGGTGTTTTCATCTTTCCATTTTTTTCAAGTATTTTTTCTGCGGGGCAACCCGATAACCAAGCCTCTGTGGATCTAAATATTGCTTTTGTAAACATTTCAAACTCATTTTTATTTTTATTCAAAATAAGCCCCTCATCTGTTATCTGACCATAATTTACTGGTAAATCAAAAAGAAGTGAGCATATATAACATATACCATCGGGGAAAATCGATAATCTATCAAGATGACATCCAAGACATCCTTGATAGCCTTCATCTACATAAGTATCTAATTTTTCAGGAGATGCCCAAGTAGGAGGATACCAGATAGATGTTTTATAATTATGCTTAATTTTTTCTAAATTTTGATAAAAGTTAATCCAATCATGTGGCGACAATGACCAATGTGAATTTTTTATACCTCTACCCTCTTCGGAGAAAACATGATAATTTACTAGGCTTATACCTAAATCATCAGCTAAAGAAAGTAAATTTGGAGCTTCACGTATATTAAAGTTAAATATGGTACAAGTGATTCCAACTTTATAACCTGCCTTAACGAGTTGATTAATTGAATTTAGGGTTTTCTCATATGTGCCATTTCCTCTAACTTTATCATGTGTCGCAGACATAGCTCCATCTAAACTAACTCTGATGTAACTTATTTCTTCAGGTGGAATATACATCAATTTATTAACATTTAATCCATTCGTATCAATGTAAACTTTATCGTATCCGATACTTCTAGCACACTTGACAATATCCGGTAATTCGGGATGAAGAGTAGGCTCACCACCAACAAATGTAATATATTTAGCTCCTAATTTTCGACAATGGTTCATTATATTTACTATTCTATCGTATGTCATTGAGAGACCTCGTTTGAGGCGTTCACCCATATAACAATGGTTACATTTTAATTGACATCGTTCAGTTATATAAAGAAAAATATTATGAAATGTGCGATAGTGAATTCGAGACTTATCTTTGTCATTAATCAGTTGATTAGTTGCTTGTAGAGACATTATTCGTTCCTAAAAAGAATATTAAGTAATTACCAAGCTGCACCGCCTGTCAATGCATTGTTTAAACGATTCAATTGTTCCGAATTTAATTTGACATTTAAAGCACCAAGATTCTCCTGCATTTGTTCTGTGGTGCTAGCAGCTAATAATGGAATTACAGGTGGATAGTTTAAAATCATCCAGGCATACACAACTTGATTTAAAGATGCTTCAACCTCAACCGCAACCGATTTAAGAATATTTACACGGCCATCGGTATCAGACCCAATGTATTGATCTGCAAAATT
>JAGMAD010000008.1 GCA_023130975.1 Candidatus Parcubacteria bacterium
TGATAATTATTTGTTATCCTTTATTTTAAAAAAGAAATAGACTCAAAAAGTGATATGTTTTCTTGGATGTTTTCTTGTGAGGATTCTTCGTTGGGCTTTATGATTTACATGAGTGTAAATCTCTGTTGTGCTAATTGTTGAGTGTCCCAAGAGATTTTGAATGTATCTTATATCGACATCACACTCCAAAAGCAAAGTTGCAATTGTATGCCTAAACATGTGAGGTGTGATATTCTGCTCTATCTTAAGTTCTCTAATATACTTTCTTATCATAAAACGGACTGATTGCTCAGAAAGGCGAGAATCCCATTGATTAATAAAGAAGTGGCCATGAATTGCAATTTTATCACAAAATAATTGATAATATTCTTTTAGTGCTGCTTTTGCTTCAGGTGTACAGACTGGCACAATCCTTTCTCTATTTCCTTTTCCAAGAATGAATAATGTCCCTTTATTGATATCAATATTTTTTTCATTTAAGTTGCATAGCTCAGACACTCGTAGACCTGTTGAAAATAAAAGTTCAATGACTGCGATGTCCCTTATAATAACAACATACTTTTTACTATTGATATCCTTTAATTTCTTTTTTTGGCTATAAATATGTTTGAATATTTTTTTTATAATCGATAGTTCGATTATTCGTGGGAGTTGTTTCCCTCCATTTGTTTTTATTTTTATCTTATGGAATGGATTTGTTAAAATAACATCTTCAAATTCAAGATGATTGAAAAATGTTTTTAATGTTGCTATTTTCCTTTTGATTGTTTTTGGCTTGTTTTTCTCAGAGAGGTTTTTGATATACTGCTTAATAATATCTTTGTCGATATCGCTTATTTTGTCAGAGCAAGATATTTTTGAATAAAAATCAATAAATTGTGAAAGGTCTGTTTTGTATGCTTTTAATGTTTTGATACTCAGATTCTTTTCATATTGGCAGTGAAAAAAGAAGTCCTCAACTACTTGTGCAATTGTCTCCATAAGTTATATCCTTTTTATAAAAAGAGTAATAATATTAAACGG
>JAGMAD010000009.1 GCA_023130975.1 Candidatus Parcubacteria bacterium
ATGTAGTTTGTTTATTCGTTTCAACTCTATTCATGCTTGGCATACCATTCAAATATATATTTAACCACTTTGCCGACCAATTGTTTTTACCATCTCTAATAAAAACAAGCGGCAAAGCAACTTTGCCTTTACCTCGTATATCAAACTTTGTTTTTACAGTAGTGGGTTCATAAGGCAGACCTTTTTGTTCTGGTGTTCGCTGCATAAAACCAAAGAAAGATTCATCAACATCTATAAAACTTTCTCCTGAATAAACATTAACTGATGGAATAATATATTTGCATTTAGTTTCTGACAAATTAATGTCTATAAATTCTGAAGCTCCTTTTGGTGCTTGCGTTATATCCCCGCTATGTCTACCGTCATAAGTTTTTATTTCTGTATATGACAAATGATTAATAGATTGGAAATTTTCATCCAACATGATTGCCGAAAGATCGTAATCGGTTGTTATTGATTTTTGTTTCCAATAAATAAAGAATCGAAGAATACTACCTGTTATAGGCATTATAGACCCACGAGGCATTACAGTATAACCATCAGACTTGTTCTTGTTACTTAACGGTATAGCTATGTTTAATACTTCTTTATCAACAATTAAACTTTTAATGGGTTGTAATCTATCAAGTATCTCTTTATCAAACGTAGCAAAAACCTTCCCTATATCTATCGGACTAAGTAATGCTCTGTTTTCATCAACAACCCACACAGTACTTTTTTTATTTATAAATATTCGTTTATTCTTTGAAAAAAGTCTATTTTCTAAATGTTCTTTTACTGACAAAATTATACGAGTAGGTACTTTTGAAACAATCTTTGGTAAGATTTTGAATAAAGACTCAGCCCCTTTGGATTGTGCTAATAAAAGAAGCCTGTCTAAATTTCGGAAAAACATACCAGGAAAATTAGACAACAAAGAGATACTTTTGTCAATATTCCCCTCTGCAAAAGCATCTTCTATTTTTCCTGCTATTGAATATACTCTTTTGTCTTTGCGGGCCACATTCAACACGTCTTGTGCATGTGACCATTGTTTATATTCATATATATGTAATCGTTCACCAAGCCTTTTCCATTGTTCACAGTACCGGTTAATGTCTCCTAATTTATCAGGAGACTTCTTAATAATGTTATCTAATTCTTGTATTAATTTACGACGTATATGTCTTGGAAAAGATTTAAACTTTGTTTTTTCTACTAATGTGACATCCCCATCAGACAACAAACAGGATAGTCGTAGAATATCAGTGGGAGTGTCTGTTAATAACGTATGGTCATTTTCTAAACGAACTTTATTAATAACAGCTTTATTTTCTCGCATTGCAATTGACAAGGGTTGTGGATCTATTAAACAAACATTGGCTAATTCTTGTAAAAGAGTCAGATCATTTTCATTCAGTGGGATAGGGCTTTCTGCTAAGGAACGATATAAATCTTTAGATTCCTCTGGTAAAGTTTTACCAAGATGTAATATTGTTATACGATCTTTAATTAAAGGAATAATTTGTTCATGAGCAGTTATAAGATCTTCATATGAATGTTGGTATTTTCCATATTTTGGTAGGTCTAATAAATTAATAATACCGGTTTGTAATTGGTACGAAATCTTTTCAGCACTTTCTGGATTAAGTAACGCATCTGTTATACATTCCGCCCAAAACTCAATAGTATCCGGAACATTCTTTGGGAAATCAATAAAATAAGCGTTATGTCTGACATGATCGCCAACCAGTTCCTTAACTGTTTCCAATATATTGATTACACTATTGTTTGTAGACTCAGCAGATAATGTATTGAAATATTCAAATGCATTTTTTGATAGTTTAAATCCAACAGACATAAGGGTCGAATCTAATTGTCTTGTTATAGTACTACCGTTACCAGGAACATGTTGTAACAATACTGGTATTTTTAATGTTCTTTTTATAATCTCTTTAAATAATTTAGAATACATTTTTATGTCCTTTTTTTTATAACGATTATTTAGCAGGGGCAGAAGGATTTGAACCTTCGTATATCCGGGTCAAGGCCGGATGCGTCGCCTCTTCGCCATACCCCTATGGGGGTGAAAGGTGGGAATTGAACCCATGATAACAAGGTCATAACCTGTCATGTTAACCACTTCATCACATTGGTGCGGAACCGGGGAGTCGAACCCCGAAAATCTTGGGTCTAAGTCAAACATGTATGCTAATTCCATCAGTTCCGCATGGTCTGGGATGCAAGAGTCGAACTTGCCGCTCCAGGCTTCCAGGGCCCAGAAGACACCCCGCCGTTATCCCAGATTAGAGGTGACACCAAACCACTAACAATTTGTTGTGTTTTATTTGTATTTCAATTTCCAATTTAACTCTTTCATGTTTTTAAGGGTATTAAAAGCATTTATATAAATTGGGGCACTTAAATTTGAAAACCCGGGAGCAGAATTAATTTCTATAAAGTAAACTTTTAAATCTTCTGAAACAATAAAATCTACAGCACCAAACGACATTTTTCTTATATCCAAAATTTTTTTAGATATAGTTATTGCCTTCTTAAACACACTAAATGAATAAGCGTTATATATAGTGCTGAAGTGTCCCCCTTGATGAAAGTTCCAAGCTATTTGATTTGGAGGACCTAATCTTTTTTGTACCACCCATTTATTAATTGGTAACCATTTAAAGGCATGTACACGTAGTTCATATAACCTATTTGTAATTATTTTTTGGTAATACTTTCCTAAGATTCTTTTTCTTTTTTTAGCCTTTTTTATACCTTTACCACCATAAGAATGTATTAATTTCTCAATCCATTCATTTAAATTGTCATCTTTAGATAAATTAAGTTTGGTTTTTGGCACTAAAATATCGTTTTTTTGTGCGTCTTTAATTGCTAAAAATTTAGATCGGCCAATAAATTTATTAATAATTGGCATAGTTTTCATTAATGGATGTGTTTTAAATAATGTACGTAAATTTTGTCCCGTAACACCATAGTTAATAATGATATCAGTTTTTTTGTAATTTTTTTTAAGTATAGGAATGCCTGTTTCCTTGTATATAGTTTTATAAGCATTCGATTTGTTTTTTCCTATAATAAATAACATAATTTTTAGTGTTTTACCCATGGACCTTTACGTTGTCCTGATGTAATTTCATTAATGTATTGTTCAAATGTAGATATATTATCAGAGTTATATTGTCCTTGAAGTGGGTATAATTTCATAGCCTTTCGCCAATTCTCTCTGTCTGTATTTTCATCCACATCGTATACTTCTTTTCCGTTTACTATAAATTCCCCAAATCCCATCGCTAAAGCGAGTTGATCCGCATTTGTATATAATGAGTCTTCAATATCTTGTTCAATGCGTTTATCAAAATCGGTGGAATCAATTTCGTGATCGTCAAATAAATCATTACAAATTTCATCAAGATCATTATCACAAAACACAACATCTTCAGTGTAAAAATCAGGATCCATACTTTATTCTCCTTGTTGTATTTAATGATAGCAAGTTTGGAATTTCGGAAGAGTTCTATAACGGGTACAGTAAAGACCCGAATTCATATAAGCCGAATTAAGCAATATATTACCGTTTTTTTTGATAAATATTATACTGTAAACTCTTCCATTTAATCCTAACAACTTGGTTGTATATAAGTTTAAGTGGGCACAGTTTTTGTTGAGAACTGTGCCAAAAACTCCTTACAAGTTTAGGAAAATAGTCAAAAATATCCCTCTAACAAGGTGCATTTTAAATGTTGTTTCCTAAAATACCCGCCCACACCCCACTCGTCCTATGTTTTCTCCCTTATTTCTTCTAATAAAACCAAATTTTTTAAGAGACATAAAAATTTCTCTAATGCGATTTATAATGTTCTTCTACTTGAACTCTTTGAGTCCCTTCTTCAAATACTGATTATGTGCGCGTTGTTTGATATATTAGGTTGAAACCAAGGTTAATGAGAAAACGTGTTGAAAATTTATTCCTTTGTAGTGGGGCAAGGAGTTGCACCTTGAACACATAGTTGTAAAAATTGTCAAACCAAGACAATTAACCTATGACCTATACATTTTATAGTTATTATAAATGATCGACATTTTGGCTAAGTCGCATCAAATTTATGAATATTTAAATCGTATTGTCATCACCCCACTTAGATACATATACATAACATCATCTATTAGGACATATTTGGTAAAGGATTCGAACCTCTACTTTCTATCCATCTGGTCCAATTAAAAGAAATTTAGATAATTTTTTTAATTGGACAGGTCTCTTTTTTATTTACATAATTTTTATGGTGTGAAGAAGCCTTATTTTGAAAACACCGTGAATTGTTAAATTAAGATGTATAGCGCATTATTATCCTGGTATATACTACAAATATTCCTATATAGAATATAGTTTGTTGATTTAACACAATAGTGGCCCTTCCGTATCCAGGTCTTGGAATAGTACTGATGCTCACTAACAAACATTATGCCATATGCATTCTTGTTCCACACAAAAAGTGGATTTTGTATTTTAACTTATGTAAAATAATTGCTATTCAGTTACGTTTTTAGATAATAAACAACTTTGTGTTACTATCGTCTCTTTTACCGCTATGTCCCCTAATTGTCTGTGTAAATTAAAACTAGATATTGATGTTCCAATTTTCATATTTTTTAAAGGTGTGTCTTTGGTAGATTTTTCTTTATTTAAAAATTTTTTGAGCCTAATAATATATTTTAAATCATAGGAGGCTATAAAATTTATATTATTATGGTTCCCGGAAGGAGGATATTTTCTACCAACCGGTATAATATGATGTCCTGTGTTACCTATACAACATCTTGATCCTACAATAAATGCAGTATAGAAATTCATACCTTTGTCATCAACAAGGTATTTAATTGCTTTTACAAAACAAGGCTCTTCTTGTAAATATCTTGCAACTGTGAGATATATATAAATAGTATTTAAATCCAATGTGTCAATTTTTAGTATAAAATTTCCAGTTTTTGCAAATTCATAATTAATATAATCTGGAAGAAGCTTGTATTTTTTACAGGTTGTTATCCACCAACACATTTCTTCATATGTAGTATGATATTTTGATATTCCGTGTTTTTTAAAATCGCATAAAAAAAGTAATCTGTTTGGCCATTCTTTATGTTCATTAGAAAAAGCAGTTAATAGTGTTGATAGTTGTGAAAAACAGCACTTTGTAGTATTCTTTTTGTATTTTTTATTTTTAACATCTTCTTCTGTTATATACACAGAATAGTTTCCATTATTCTTATATACATAATACTCAACCATATATGAAGAAGGCTCTGCTTCCTGTTTTATTTTACTTATATCAAATTTTTTATTCATATTTATCCTTCTAATTTACCAAATAGAATGGTAATTACCTATTTGTAAAGACTGTTTATTATTTGATAAAGCCAATTCGTTGTCTTTATAAGAATTCGTAGATCCGTTTTCCCATCCAACCCTAAGGGCATATTCATGACCTATTATATCAATTATAGTACCTGTGCATTCAAACACGCTGCCTTTTACAGGGTTTGTTTTTCCTATTGTATAATGCTCATCTGGATTAATTAATTCTACTTTCATACCTTTTTGACATTGGTTTGTTGTTAATAAATTCATAAACCCTCTTTATCATACTGCAACAATAAAAAAGGCTCCGCAATTGCGAAACCCTTTTATTTTTACACATAGTAAAATCTTTAGTCATTTACAGTTGTAACATTAAAAGCAGAAGGACCTTTTTCACTTTCTTCAACCTCAAAAGCTACTTTGTCGCCTTCATTAAGTGTTTTGAATCCATCTGTGTTAATACCAGAATAATGAACAAATATATCAGGTCCATTATCTTGTTCAATGAATCCGAAACCTTTGCTATTGTTAAACCATTTAACAATTCCGTCAGCCATGTAGCACCCCCTTATAAATTTATTTTTTCGCTTCAAACTTCTAGTACACCACTATAACTAACGGAATAACGGTTAACCTATCTGTATGAAACTGTTTAAGGCGGGGGTTGCTCCCCTACTTTGTAGAGCCCACCACCACCCTTATGTGTAGAGCCCAATAAGCCTCGCTCACATAACCTGGGAGCTTTCCCCACCTCCATGTGAGACTTCGTACTCTCACATTTATATATAATAAGCCTTGGATAAGGCTTATATACATACATTACTATTGACTTGTTGTTAAACAAGAATTAGAATATAAATATTCAGTAGTAAGTTTAAGAAGATCTAATTTATTATTTAAAGCAGGTTTATTTAAAACGTTGTTTAATAAATAAGTGAGTATATTTCCTATTTGAACTCCTGGTTTAAGTTTAAAAATCTCCATAATTATATTACCATCAATTTTTAGATCT